>JBLIRH010000033.1:0-23209 GCA_049472215.1 Thermoplasmatota archaeon
ATATGCGGACACCACCCAGTTCTTCCCCCCCACCGATACTTTCTCCCTGGATTTCTGGGTAGAGAACGAGAAGGTCGGACCGGTCGACCTGACACCGGGACAGCCGATAAATTTCACCTTCACGTCACTGAACATCTCCAGCGTGGATGTGACCTACACTCTCAACATATCGGGGGTCAATGAGGCAACACAAGAAGAGAGGCTTGTCTGGAACCTGAGCATGGACGGGATCGCCCCCGAAGCGCCGGGCAGTCTCAGGTACCATGACGAGGACCCTGAGGCGACGGTGATCGTGTTCGATAACGATCTCCACAGCTTCCTTACCTGGCAGGCGCCGAGGGAGGATATGTCCGGCATCCTGCAGTATTACTGGGCATTTGAAGACAACGGTGGAACGAGGGACGGTACACCTGCGAACTCGACCATTCTCGAACTGAACTTCGAGGAGCCGGGCGAACAATGGGTGTACATATGGACAGAGGACGAGGTAGGCAACATCGGACCTGCCACCGGAGCAAAACTCCTCGTCGATATGGAGGGCATCCAGTTCGAGGTCCTTCGCCCGAACCTGAACCAGACCATACCATATGATACCATCGATGTCGAGGTAAGGTTGACCGATTTCGGAGGATCCCACATCGTATCCCAGACCATCCAGTACAGGTATTCCTATGACGGACAGGGAGACGAGCGGTGGATCGGCCAGGATGCATGGAAGTACATGCCGGAACTGTGGACCTCATTCCAGAAAGACGTCTTCAGGTTCAATATCACCATCGGCAGGAACGGTATCCCGAAGCTCTCGGATTCGGATGAGAACTACATTCAGCTCAGGGCAAAGGACGGAGCGGGAACGACCTATCTTTCACCTGTTTACAACATCGATGTGGATACCTCGCTCAGGTTCCCCTCGGTGAACCTTTCGGCACCTGCGGACAAAGCCCAGTTCGATGACGAGGAGGACGTCCTGCTCGAATGGACCGTGGATTTCTTCGCTCCCGAGGATGTTATCTACCACATATACATCTCCAATGTGAAGGCTCAGGTGGAGCTATGGGACGAGACCGTGAAGATCGATTCCTTCGACCTGAGCTACAAACCCAACTTCCTGACCTTTGGAAAATACTACTGGACCGTGATCCCGGTCGCCAGAAATCAATGGACCGGAACCTGCGAGAGCGGTATCTGGGAGTTCACCATTACCGACGATTCCAGCTTCCAGTTCTCGGTGACCACGGACACAGAAAGGATACATAAATACAGACAGGGTCAGGCAGGCATACCTCTGACCTTCCAGATCACGAATACGGCCAAGGAGGATGCGTGGATCCGGCCAACATCGGATCTTAAGGGTGTGGCGAACATAAACTGGCAGGAGCTCGATACACAGCAGAACAAATACCGGGTGATACCGGACCAGACGAAGGATGTGACCGGACTCCTCAACATCATGACCAGCGCACCTGTCGATACCTACGAGTTCGAATTCTACTTCGTGAACCAATGGGGTGTCAACCATTCGGTGAAGATAAACGTTAATGTGCTCATCAAGGAGGATGTTGTCGTGGATGATGATGAGCCGCCATTGAACACGGGGGTCATTGTTGGTTTTGGGATCGTTGGTATGATAGTCCTCATGATCATCATCGCAGCCTTGTATTTCCTCGTGATCAAGAAGAAGAAAACGGGCCACAAGGCCTCCGAGGCGCATCTTGACAGGCTTGAGCAGGAAATGATGACAGATGAGAAGCCCATATCCACTATACTGGGAATGGCACCACAGCCCAAGGGACTCGGGACCACCACCACTAAAAGCGGAAAGCTGCCCACCAAAGGCGACGGGACACCTGACCTTGATGAACTGGAGGAGTTCGAGGAGGAAGAGGTCAAGCTCGCCGAAGAGGGCTCCGAGGACGAGTGGATGAACATCGTGGCTGCCGAGACGGTCGCGGCGGAGATGGAAGATGAGATCGTCGAGGATACGATGGTCAAGGAGGACAAGAACAAGTCACTTCAGGACCTACTTGCCGAGATGAGCGGCGGCATGGACGAGGATGAGGAGGACTAGGTCCGATCCCGCATGGACCACTAGATCGGCCCGGGAAACCGGGCCTTTTTTTTTAATCTTTTTACAAATGATCGATACTAAAGGGTTGGAATGAATTTATGTGAGGTTAGCCTCACAATCCCATGTCGTCCACGGAAGGTCCGATGATGGCGAGACCGTCCTTGTCGATATCGATGATGTACTGCTTCATCGAATGCTGGTTCTGCCTCATCTTGACGACCTCGACATACCTCTTCTTTCCCTCAAGGGTCCTTCTTATCCCGAGCTCGATGACACCGTCGGCAAGGAAGTTCTCATCCTCCTTCACTACGTAATTGTTCTCCCTCGGAAGCTCCTTGAGGATCATGGATGTAAGTCCCGCATCCCTGAGGAGCTTGTAAAAGTAGTAGACCCTCTTTCGGATCAGGTAGTCGTTGTCCATCTTCGTCAATGTGTAAAGTGCGTTCAAGGAATCGAGTGCGAACAGCTTGAATGCGTCACCCCTCTCTTCCTTGGTGGACATGATCAGTTTCTCGGTTAGTTCGAGGAAATCGGTATTCTCCGATTCTTCCCGATACATCTCCCTTGTCCTGTTGTAATCGGCGATGAAGATCCTATCATTGGGCTGGATCCCGATCGATTTGAGGTTCCTCAGAAGGGATTCCTTGGATTCCTCGATGGTGGCATAAAGGCCGATCTGGTCCGGATTATTGTCAAGGTACTTGGACATCAGGCTGTATGAAAAGGTCGACTTCAGGGTTCCAGTATATCCGGAGATCATGATGATCATCCTTTCGAAGTTGTTCGTCCTGAAGATCTTGTCCAAGCCCTTGATCGTATTTTGGAACATTTCGATCCACCTACCCGAAAGCTAAACCTCTCGCTTCGGAATTATCGTATATCTTATAAATATACATATCGCCCAGGTTCCCAAATAACGAAAAATCACATAAAATTCGATGGTCATTTATTATTGTAACCGATAAGGGTGCGTGGACCGGAGAACACGCCTTGAACTGATCGTCATGGGCATACTGATATCCGCCTTGATCGTCGTGATCGTAGGTTGCATCCTTTTTCCCGATACCTTTTGGGACAAGTTCGTCTGGAAGTATTACTGGGGTCCCATTGTGGCGGATGCTGGGGGAGATGCGGGGGACATCACTCCGGATTACAACTGGTTCGACACTTTGACCTACGGGATAATTCTTGCTGTTTCCGCCTATTTCATCCACAGGCTCTTTGTCAAGCTCGATATAAGGGTCGGGACAGGTTTCTTCGCCGCAATGTCGCCTGTGATCGTTATCGGCCCAGCGGCCAGGGTCCTCGAGGATATGGAGCTGTTCAACGAGCCACTGCAGTACATCTTCATCTCTCCGATAATATACATCTTTCTCGGGCTTGCCACATTTGGTACAGTGTTCCTTGCATACTTTTTCGAGACCAGGGGTGCCAGAGGATCGATCGCGGCCGGGGTGTTCCTGTTCCTGCCGGGTCTCATCGTTTCCCTCGTGATATCCTCGTTCCCATCGTGGCTGAACGGGAACATCCCGGTGTATCCGTTCCTTCTTATCACCATTGGGGTAGTGATCCTACACAGGGTGCTGAGGTCAAGGAGATGGGAGACGACCGTCGGATTGTTCTGGCTCCAGGGAATGCTCTTCTCTGGTGTCATGTATGCCATCTGGCTCCTGAAAGGGGATTGGTACGATGCCTACGTGGCAGGTAACGGAGGAGAAGAACCCACAATGCACCTGCTGGGTGGGATCGGAATAATTGGCCTTGTGATATTGACGACCCTGATAGTAATGGCCGGAGCAAAGGTCGCCGGCAAGAAGAACGAGAAGCTTCTTCGTCTCCTCATCCCTGTGAACGGTATGATCGTGATCGGGCATATGACCGACGCATCAGCGACCTTCGTCGGTATCGATTTCTTCGGGTATACCGAGAAACATGTTGTTCCCTCCGGACTCATGAAGATGCTTGATTCCACTGGCTTCCCCTACCCCGGTATCGTCATGTACCCTTTGAAGCTGGCGTTCCTGATACCTGCCCTTTACATAATGGACATATCCATGGAAAAGGAATCCAAGGAGAACCCACACCTGCTCGCGCTCGTAAAGCTCACGGTCCTGGTCCTTGGGATGGGGCCAGGGATCAGGGACCTGATCAGATTGTCCCTTGGTGTATGAACTATACCAAATATCGCTGCCTGGTTAACATCAAAGAAAAGACAAGAGCACGGCAGCGCCGTGCTCTTTCGTGACAGAGGCAACATTAGGTGATGAGATTGTTCCCACTGTCACGGGGTGGATGGAATCATCTATTAACATGCCACAGCGCGATATTAAAGCTATTTTACACATGTGCATAAAATGTCACGTTGTGGACAAGGACCCCAGGAGCAGAGCACCATATTTCTCGACCCTTCCCTGCCCGAACCCCGGCACCTCAAGAAGCTCTTCCTTTGTGCTGACACCCCTGTTGACCATTTCAACCAGGCTGAGGTTGGATGCGATGCAGTAGGGTGGAAGGCCCTCTTCCCTTGCCATCCTGTTCCGGGCGCCCCTCAGTTGATCATAAGCCTCCTCGTCTATCGGAACCGGTATGTCCTTTGACGGCAGAGGCCATGGTATCTGGGCAGGTATCTGTTTGTTGCCCTGGAGTGCTCTCTCTCCTTTCTTGGTCAGGACCATTCTCGGAAACTCGGGGTCCTCAAGGTCTAGAAGAGAGAGCCTGACAAGGGATTCAATGAAATCCATGACCTGGTCCGCATCCAGAATTCTCAATCTTCCGAAGGTATCCCTCATCTCCGGTCTCGTGCTGATCACGAAGCCGGGGTCCTTCGCCCTCAGGAGTTTGGACAATTTTACCTTGCCAACCCCCTCGGAGAACTGACCGACTGCCGAGAGTATTATCCTCGATACAGTATCCTCAAAATCCTTTTCCACGACATAATCCAGGAGCTCTTCGTCCCCTATCGCCTTCAAACTCATTTTCATACCTCCGTTCTGTCTGGTCTGTGATCCCCTCCGAACGGTTGAGGGAACGATGGTAAGAGCCGTGGTCAACTATTTAATGATGAATGAAACCACCATGTAAGAAATGACCCCCCTTAAGCGGCATCACACACTTGTGTGATGGTCAACCGGAAGTATTCCGATAAAGAAGCTTCTCCTCCAATTTCCAGATGAGCGCAAGCAGGAAGGCAAGGATGAGTATTATCAGAACTCCCCATATCCAGTGGACATAGGATACGAGTGTCATTATAAAGCCCGCGATAGTGACCCCCACGAATATGGAGAGGAAGGCCTTCTTTCGGTTGAGCTTCAGAAGGTATGCGGCCAGTGTCCCCGTCCAGGCGCCGGTAACGGGAAACGGGACGGCAACGAACAGGATGAGACCTATCTCGCCCCAGACCTGGACCTTTCTCTCTCCCTTACGTCTCGTGGATTCGAACAACCTGTCGAAGAATACCCGGAAGACCTTCCACCTTCTGAGGAACTTCTCGACCCTTCCAAAAAAAAGCATGAGGATCGGGACCGGGATCATGTTGCCGATGATAGACAGGACGATGGCTGTCCCCCAGTTCAGGTCAAGGCCGATCGCGATGGGTAGCGCGCCCCTAAGCTCTATTATCGGGAGCATAGCCACGAACACCACGGATATCCAGTTGCCCCACCAAGGGAGTCCCAGGGACTTTATGGCATCTCCCAGTGCATCAGCGATCGTTGACATCCGTCACTCCTCGAACAGTCTATCGGTCATCCATTTGGAATCGAAGACCATCAGGTCCTTGTAATCCTGACCGGTCCCGATAAAAAGGATCGGTTTCCCTATCGTGTATGCGATGGAAAGAGCGGCCCCTCCCTTAGCATCCGCATCGATCTTCGTAAGTATGACACCATCCACCCCTATCGCTTCGTCGAACTTCTGGGCCTGAATGACCGCGTCGTTCCCAGCAAGGGCGTCCCCGACGAAGACCTTGAGATGGGGCTTTGCCACCCTGTTGATCTTCTTCATCTCGTCCATGAGGTTGATGTTGGTCTGCATCCTTCCAGCCGTATCCAGAAGTACGACATCCTTCTTTCTTGCCTTCGCGTGTTCTATGGCATCGAATGCGACGGCGGCCGGGTCTGCGCCCGCTTTGTGTTTGATTATCTTTAGACCGAGATTGTCGGCATGCTTGCTCAACTGCTCGATGGCGCCAGCCCTGAAGGTGTCCCCCGCCGCCATAACGCAGGAGATGTTCTTCTTTTTCAACCGATACGCGATCCTGCCGATCGCCGTTGTCTTTCCTGTGCCGTTGACCCCAACGAACATTATGACCACGGGCTTTTCCGTCCTTCTAACGAACTCATCGAAATCGAAGGTCTGGGTCTCAAGGACCCTTCCTATAGAGTGCCTGAGAGCGTTCTCGATGGTGTTCTCGATGTCCGTTTTCCTGTCCAGTTTCATATCGATGAGCTCTTCTTTCAGATATTCCTTGATCCTCTCGACGACAGGCTGTGCAACATCGGATTCCATAAGGGCCAGCTCGAGATCGAAAAGGACCTCGTCCAGCATCTTTTCGGATATCCTTTTGGCGAAGAAACCGCCTTTCTCGCCTACAACGGGTTTCCCTGATTTCAAAAGGGCGTCGCCCTTGAGTCCAGATCGGTCCATGGAGCCTTGAAGGGTGATCCCGCTCTCGCTTTCCGATCCCACGGACGGGCCGTAATTCTGTTCGAGCTTCTTCGATCTCTGCTTTTCCATGGACTTCCGGGCGAACTTGCTCTGTGGTTTGGACCGTTCTTCCTTCTTCTCCTCTTGAAACGGCTCATCGCTCACTATCTCTTCCTTGGCCTTCTTCTTGAAGATGTTCAATTTTTCCCTGAGGCTCTTGAACATTTATGCAACTCCTAGAACGTCTTTTCCGGTCCTGGTCCGGACCTCATCTGCTGGTCGTAGAGTTCTTGCGTTCTGGATGTTACATCCTGATATCTCGCCATGAGCTCCTGGACCGTCCGGTCGAGGCTGGTTATTGCCGCCTTTATCCTTTCCTTCCTCTCCTTGACCTGTTCGATAGCCTGGGTCACCGTCCGGTCAATTAGGATCCCTACACCCTGGTCCACAATGCATTTCTCCCTGTCAGAGATCCGGGCCTTCACGTAGACCTGTCCTCCCAGCGGTAAGAGGAACTCTTCGGAAGAACCGGCCTTCATCGCTTCCAGTACCTTGATCGACCTTTCATGGTCGTTGACCACCGAGGCAAGTGATTCTCTCTGGAGGGAGAGGGATTCGATCTGTGCTTTCAGATGGTCCATCTGGGCAATGCCCTGCTCCATCTGCTGAGATACCTTTGGACTGTCATTTTCGGGCATTTTGGTTCCACCTCCGGGTCCCTGTCTGGATATGAGGGGTCTATGTTTGACTGTCCGAAGTAGGGACCTCTAATTAAACTGTTTCCCAGCCCTGATTGTAAATGTGAACAAATGAGAATGTCGGGTGAAGGTCGTAAGCCTCCTTCTGTTCGCCCTGCAGCGTTAAAATGCAGGGTTGACGACATCTACCTTCGCACCCTACCTTCCGATCCCAAGGCGGGTCTTTTCGGACATTTGGGCTTGCTCCGCGGGAGGTTGGCCGTTTCATCCGGTCCGCATCGACGTCCGGGCCTTGCCCTTCATCCCATATGATGCGACGGTGTCGTTTCTGCTCCATTGCCAACGCTCTTGCGCTCCCGGCTTGCACCGGGTCCCGCTGCCTTGAGGAGGGAGGACTTTCCCCAGCGGTCATCGAGGACCACCGTCGGTCGTCCACCTTCTCCCGACAACACCCGACGGTAAAACTATGTTTATAAAATTATCGATTGTTCTATCTCAGATTCTTCAGGGCGGACATAAGGTCGTTTATCTGGAAGGGCTTGCTCAAGAATTCCAGAGCACCAGCATCAAGTGCCCTGGTCCGGATCGTTGAATCGGCGGAAGCGAAGATGATCTTGACCGTCGGATCGATCTCCTTTATGGAGAGGGTAGTGTCCACCCCGTCTTTATTGGGCATCCTGTGGTCCATAATGATTATGTCAGGCTTCTCGGCAAGGCTGCTGAAAAGTTCGATGGCTTCCATCCCGTCATAGGCCTCGCCCAGAACGCTGTAACCGTTCAATTCGAGAATATCCTTGTAGAGCTGATGGATGAAAGGCTCATCATCAACGATCAGGACGGAGGTCAGATCCCCAACCTCCTATCGGTTTCGCCCAGTGTCGAGAAAATCCCTTTGAAAAGAAGGTCGACCTGATAACTGACGATCCTTGATCCTTCTTTTATCATGATCATACCTCTTGGGAGCAAACAGGGAGCTTCGGACAGCCTGCGGGCTATGATCACCCGTCGATGATCGCAACAAATCGTCCAAACATCCTTTTTAAAACTTCCTCACCATTTAAGAAAATGATAATGACGAAATTCGAAACTGTGAGGATTGGTATGTTCAGAGCATTTCCTTGGTCCAGGTGTCAATTTCCCTCAGGAAGCGGATGGACGTTCTCCAAAGCTGGGATTTCTGGACCTTGAAGACGGAAGAGGCCTGCAGGAGGTATTCCTGGGGCCTTGATAACTCCACCAAGTCTGATGGAACGACATCCCTTGGCTCTGAAGGGAAGCCTGAAGACCTCCAATGAAATAACGATCCCATTGCAGGATCGTCAGTAAGTTCGGAACGGAGTTCCTCCAAGGATTCCTTCTTCCTCTGCTCTTCCATTGTCCTTATCTTCGAAGATAGCTTCCTCAATCTCTTCCAGAGAGAGAATAATCCCTCTGCCCTCTCGACCAGTTGCTCGGGATCTTCCAGACCCAGCAAGGCCATGATGGAGGCGAGTTCGGAGATGTCCTGTTCGTACATCTCCTTCGCCCTGTTTCCAGCTACGTATTCGAGCCTTAGGATGCCGTCCTGGATCTTCTTTGTGCCCGTGAAGGTTATCCGGACGGCCTCGGATGTATTCCTTAGATGCGTGCCTCCGCAGGCCTCCGTGTCCAGGCCCTCGATCGATACTATCCGAAGCTCCTCGCCGGGTACCGCTCCACCCTGATAGAGCCGGAATCCGTACCTCTCTTCAGCCTCGTTTCTTGGGAGTATCATGGACCTGACCTCGAGAGAGCTCTGGACGATCCTGTTGGCCTTTCTTTCAATGACCTCCAGCTGGTCCTTGTCCAGGGTTTCGTAATGTGTGATATCCAGCCTGCCCTTCTCCTCGGTCTTTTCGGCCCCTGCCTGCCAGATATGGTTTCCCAGGACGGACCTCGCGACGCCGTTGATAATGTGTGTGGTCGTGTGGTGCTGTGCCAGTTGCCTCCTCCTCTCCTCGTCGATCCGGCCTCGGGCCCTGATGCCCTTCTTCCAACCTGTCAGATCGCCCTTGACCCTGTGGACGATAAGATGGTCCTGCTTGAAGACATCGGTAACCTCGAGGATCGTCGGCCCGTCGATCCACCCTATATCATGGAGCTGACCGCCCGATGTCGGATAGAAGGCGGTCCTGTCCAGGATAATATTGTCGCCCACTATCTCCAAAACAGTTCCATCGAAATCGAGATCGAGATAATTATCGTAATAGAGAACAGCGGTCTGCGGTTGGTCCCCGAACGGGATCGTCTCTTCTTTTCCCGTCTGGGCCTGAGAAGGGGCCTGATCGTGAAGTTCAGCAACCCTCTTGTAGAAGTCGGAAGGGACCTTGACATCCAGTCCGGAGGATACCAGAAGATCGGGGGTTATCCCCTGGGAGTCGTATAGGGTCAACAGGTCCTCAACGCTCACCTTCCGTCCCTTCTCCTCCTTCTTTTTCAATCTTTCTACGGTGGACATTGCCTTCTGCTTGTTCGCCCTGTGCTTCTTCAGTTCGTGCTCGAGGATCTCCTGGACCTCGGGAACCGCCTCGAGCATTTCGGGGAACTGGGGGACGAGGTATTCCGCATGCCATCTCGCAACTTCTCCCATATCCAGGTCCCAACCGTACTTCTCGATGAAGTCCTGCGCCCTTCTGAATATGAGCCGAAGGTTGTACCCTCCTCCAGAATTGGAGGGCAGGCCACCATCGGAAAGTGCAAAGAGAAGTGCCCTTGAATGGTCGGCGATGGAATAGAGACCCGCATGAACGAGGACCGAATCCCTGAGAGGCTTCACATCCACCCCTATCTCGCTCGCGATCCTTTTCCAGATGGCTTCGACATCATCCACCTCGTCCATATTGAGCAGGGCCGAATAGGGAAGGAAACTTGTCAGCATCTCCTTCTCCTCGCCCTCCTCCCTGATGCCTGCGACCGAAAATAACTTGCGCATGACGGTTGGAAAGTTCGGTTCGTAGGCGGTAGGTGTTCCATGGGAGAACCATGCAGGTCTCTCCTGGCCCATTCCCATGTCCAGGACGCGTATGTCCAGGCCTTTCAGGTCATCACCTGCCCGCTCATACATCGTATAGACCTGGTTGCCGATCTCGAGACCCTTGGAGAAGAATTCCAGAGAGCATCCGAAATTGCCCCCTCCCGCCCATGCATCTTCATGATATACGATATCCTTCAACGGGATACCCATCCCTTCTATCAGCCATGCGTGGATATCGTCAAAGTACTTCGGTTGATCGTAGTCCTCCTCGGAAACGAAAGCGTGCTGGCCTATCATGATGAAGCCCGTATTGTGCCTTCCGGTGATCCCGACATTGTCCACATCATTGAAACGGAGGCAGGTTTGAGGGACGACCAAGGGATTCGCCGGGGGTTTCACCGCCCCCCTGACCACGTAGGGCTGGAAATCGGTGATCGATGCAAGTGTGAACTCGGAAGTGGGATTCCACCTCGAAATGGAGGGATACCTTGCGATCGGGGTATACCCCCTCCTCGAGAAAAGATCGGAGAACCTCTTCCATACCCCAATGAAGTCCATCCTGTGTTCGCAGTTATCCCTGCCGATGAAAGAGTAGCCTCCCTCGCACATGGGCTCTCCACAGGTCTCCCTTTCGGGATCGGCCGTCCAGTAGAAATTTCCGCATTTGGGGCATTTGGACCTCTCGAGCCCAATTTCCCTCATTTTCTCGGTTGGGAAGAAACTGTCAGGATCGTTCGAGGCTTCCTCCTTGACCCTTTTTTTCATCTCCTTCTCCGACAGCAATGATGTTCACCTCATTCGTGGCTGTAGATGTATCTCACCGGTTTGCTCCACCTTCCCTTCATCTCATCAAGGAGTTCGAGGGACCTCAGGGCATCGACCGGGTTGAAGAGTACCCCTACGATATACTTCTTATCATGATTGACGGACAGCGGTGATACGTCTCCCGTATATATGATGACCTCATCCGGAAGTTCGATCGAAACCGATTGGTGGCCAGGCGTATGGCCCGGCGTAGGGATCACTGTGACCCCGGATGCCACTTCGACTTCCCCTTTGACCGCCTTATAATCGAGACCCCTGATGTTCGGTTGAAAATAACCGCCTTTCTGAAAGCGGTGGGGATTTTCGCTGTACCTGATCTCATCCTCCTGGGATATGAACCGGGCAGAAGTGAACAGTTGGTTGTACCCCGTGTGATCGAAATGAAGGTGAGTATTGATGACCATGGTGATGTCTTCGGGGTCTAGACCCAGGCCCTTAAGGGATGACTTGAGATCGATCTCCTTCTCGATCCGGTATATGTCCTTCAACTTTTCAGGAGGGTCCCCAATCCCGGTGTCCACGAGGATCCTTTCGTCCCCCGTTTCAACAAATAACGGCTTCAACCTGGCTTTGAAGGACTTTCCATAATAGCTTGGTACGCCATATACCAGCATTCCACCGTCAATATTGAACGTGCCATCCGAGAGGACCTTTGCCGAACTTGCTACCGAGTCTTTCCCGGACATTCGTCCACCTTCAGATCCCCTTCGGAAAGAAGGGGTCGACACACTCCTTGGGAGGCAGCTTCAATCTTTTCAGACCGATCTCGGCAAGCTGAGTTATGGGATCGTACATCTGGGATACCGGAGGATTATATGACAGCTCGGTATCGAGCAGGTCGTAAAGGGTCATTCCCCCGTGTATAGCCAGTGCGAATATGTTTATCCTCCAGGCGGCCCCCTGCTCCCCTATGGCCTGAGCCCCGAGTATCTTTCCGCAGCTCCTGTCAACGATGACCCTCAGGTTGATCGTTGTGCATTCCGGCATGTAGTGCGGTTTGACATCTCCCTTGGTCGAGATACCCATGGCGTCATATCCTAGCTTCTCCGCAGTATCCAGATTGTATCCGGTCGCGGCGATCTCCAGGCCGTCGATCACTGTCAGGAACGTGTTCATGGCCCCTGGATACTGCGTGGACCCACCTGCTGCGTTGGTGCCAGCCACCATACCCTGCCTGAATGCTGATGTAGCGAGCTGCATGGTCGCTGGTGTACGGTCCAACCGGGAATATGTGCTGACAAGATCACCCGTAGCAAATATGTCCTTGACGGTTGTCTCCATCTTGTTGTTCACGATGACCGATCCGCCCGAGATCTTGCAGCCGGCCATCTCTGCAAGTTTTGTATTGGCCTTCATACCGACCGCCATGACCACGAGATCACAGGGGATCACCTCGCCGGCGATGGTGACGGATTCGACCTTGCCGGAACCGTTTATGGAATCGATCCCCTTTCCGAAGGTAACCCTCATCCCCATGGATTCCAGTTTCTCAACGATGAGCTTGCCCATCACCGGGTCAAGGTTCCTCGGCAGGGGAGGCTCGGTCCTTTTCGTTATCGTGACCTCATGGCCGAGCTCCTTGAGCGCCACGGCCACTTCAAGGCCGATGGCACCACCGCCCACCACAACCGATCTTTTGTTCGGAGAGTTCTTGGCCGCCTTGAGAAGCTTCGAGGAATCGTCGATGGTGCTGACGAAATGCAGACCCTTCCCGATGAACTCCTCCGACCCCGGTATGGGAAGATTTATTGGCCGGGCCCCGTTGGAAAGGATGAGAGAATCATAGGCCATGACCTTTTCCGCACCGCTCGAGAGTTCCTTTGTCGTTACGGTCTTAGCCTCCGGATCCACCTTTATGACCTCGTGTCCAAGGAGCTTATCGAGTCTTCCCTTCACCTCAGGGACAACATGCTTCAACTCCTCGAAGTCCTCCACCATGCCCTCAAGGACGAATGGAAGGCCGCAGGGTGAGAACTGATCGAAATCCCTCATCTCGATGATGGTGACATGGCAGGTCCTGTCCTGGTTCAGGGCTGCTTTAGAGGAATATAGCCCGCTAGCCCCCAGTCCGATGACAATGATCTCCCTTCGCTTCTCTTCGGTCATAATGATCTGCTCCCTGATGCATTGGACAGGACCGACAATGGATCATCGTTTATTAAACATGCGAGAATTTCTTAACCCTGAATGCAGCTCATATCGGGTCGGGTCTAAACAGGACGCCGATCCTGTCTGTCCATGGTTTTAAATATACCTTCCATTTCAAGGTCTTGTATGACCAGCGGGGAAACGACCACCGGTCCAGATACGAATGTTCCCAAAGGGATCCTCGTTGCAGTAGGAGGAAACGAGGACAAGAAACACAATCTCTTCATTCTACGGACCATCACCTCTTTGCTAGGAAAGGAGAATGTCAGGATCGAGGTCATCACAACTGCCAGCGAGATACCGGAAAAGGTCGGGCAGATGTATGTAAAGGCCTTCCAGAAGATAGGGGGGAACACACTCAACCTGATGCATCCATCCTCAAGGGAGCAGGGAGAGGATCCCGGATTCCTCGAGCGGATCAGACAGGCCGATATCGTCTTCTTCACAGGAGGCGACCAGCTCAGGATCACCAGCGTGCTGGGAGGATCGACCTTGCATAAAGAGGTCCTGAGAAAGTATTACAACGAGCATTGCATAATAGCGGGCACAAGCGCTGGGGCTACGGCCATGTCCGAAACCATGATCTATGGGGGCAACAGCTCTGAAGCCCTGCTGAAGGGAAATGTGAACTTCACTGCAGGCATGGGATTGATCGGTAACATTGTCATTGACAGTCACTTTATTAAAAGGGGAAGGTTCAGCAGGCTCATGCAGATGGTCAGCATGAATCCCGGTCAAATAGGGATCGGGCTGGGGGAGGATACAGGCATCGTCATCGAGAGGGGTCATATAATCAAGGCGATCGGAACCGGCCTGGTGGTGATCTTCGATGGACAGAACATCAAGTTCACCAACGTTCCGAGCATCCAGGACGGGCAGGCGATAGCCATCGAGAATGTTCATGTCCATACCATCGTGAAAGGATATGGTTACGACCTGAAAGAAAGGAAATATCTGAGACCAGAGGAGATGGAGTGCCTCTCCCTGATCTGCAAATGAAATTGGGGGACCGATAAATGAAGATCCTTGAGATAAGGGCGCTAAGAGGCCCGAACTACTACAGCCGATATCCGACCATATTCATGAAACTGGACATTGGGGAGCTTGAAGAGCGGCCGACCGATAAGGTCCCGGATTTCAGGAAAAGGCTGGAGGGGCTCATACCAACATTGATCGAGCACAGGTGCTCGCCAGGTTACCGTGGAGGTTTCCTCGAAAGGGTTGATAACGGCACATATGCCGGTCATGTTGTTGAACATGTCGCCATCGAGCTGCAGTGTCTTGCAAGGACCGAGGTCGGCTTCGGGAAGACGTTCGATACCAACGAGAAGGGCATCTACCATGTGGTTTACAGGTACCGCGACGAGGACCTGGGGATCGAGGCTGGCAAAGCTGCCGTAAGGATCGTCGAAGCGATCTATCGGAACGAAACGGTCGAAGTGCGGCCAATTGTTTATAACCTCAAGGACATCAGAGAGAGAAACCTTTACGGACCTTCGACCCAATCGATCGTGGACGAGGCAAAAAGAAGGAATATTCCGGTTATCAGATTGAACAGCGAGAGCTATGTCCAACTTGGCTACGGCATCCACCAGAGGAGGGTCCAGGCAACCATGATGGACAATACCTCGGCCATCGGGGTGGAGATAGCTGACGACAAGGAGCGTGCCAAGGAACTCCTGTCAACCATGGGCATCCCCGTCCCCAAGGGATATTCCGTATGGGATATTGATGAGGCGAAGAGGGTCGCGGACAGGATCGGCTACCCCGTTGTGGTCAAGCCTCTCGTAGGGAACCATGGACGGGGAATAACGACCGATATCCGTACTCCGGAGGAGCTTGAGATAGCCTTCGAGAACGCCAGGAATGTCAACAGGACCGTCCTTGTAGAAAGTTACCTCGTCGGATTCGATTTCAGGATACTCGTGATAGACGGCAAATTCGCAGCAGCTGCAAAGAGGGAGCCGGCTTTTGTCATAGGTGATGGAAGATCCTCGATCCAGGAGCTGATAGACGATATCAACAAGGATCCAACGAGAGGTTTCGGCCACGAGAAGAACCTCACCAGGATCAAGGTCGACTACATGACCGAGAGGCTTCTCAAAATGAAGCAGTTGACACTTGAAAGCGTAATTCCCGAGGGCGAGAAGATCTACATCAAGTCCACCGCCAACCTCAGTGCGGGGGGACGAGCGATCGATGTGACCGAAGAGGTCCATCCGGTGAACCGGGCCATGGCAGAAAGGATATCGCAGATGGTCGGCCTCAATGTGATGGGGATAGACATGATCGCCCAGGACCTGAGCCAGCCCATTTGCGAAGGCTGCGGGGGTGTCATAGAAGTCAACGCAGCGCCGGGATTCAGGATGCACCTCAGTCCATCGGAAGGGAAACCGCGGAACATTGCGGCAAACGTCATGGACATGCTTTTCCCGCCGGGATCGAGCTCCACCATCCCGATAGTGGCGGTAACGGGAACGAACGGCAAGACGACCACCGTCCGCTTGATCTCACACATTCTGGAACTCAATGGAGGCAGGATCGGGATGACGTCGACGGACGCGGTCGTTATCAACAACGATCCCATTCTGGAAGGGGACTACAGCGGCCCGGGAGGAGCAAAGGTCGTTCTGATGGATTCCACAATCGACCATGCGGTCCTGGAGGTAGCCAGGGGAGGAATTCTGAGAAGAGGCCTGGGATACAGCGATAGCGATGTTGGGGTCCTTCTCAACGTAACCTCCGACCATCTTGGCGAAGGGGGTATCAACACACTTGAGGACCTTGCCAATCTCAAGGGCATTATAATCGAGACCGTCAAGGAGACGGGGCATGCAGTACTGAATGCCGACGATCCGCTGGTGCTGAAGTTCAAGGACAACACGAAGGGCAGCGTCATACTCTTCTCAATGGACCCCCAGAATCCCGCCCTCAAGGAGAACCTGGAGAAGGGAAATATGAATGTGACGGTAAAGGGGGAATCTATCATGATCCAGAAAGGCGGATGGACCTCCACTGTCGCGAAGGTCATCGAGATACCCATCACCTACAGCGGCAAGGCCACCTTCAACATCCAGAACGCAATGGCCGCGACCGCGGCCGCTTCGGCCCTGGGCCTGAACGAGAAGCAGATAAGGGCCGGTCTCGTGAGCTTCAGCCCCTCACTGGGACTATCACCCGGCAGGATGAACGTCGTCGAGGTCAAGGACTTCAAGGTGATCATCGACTACGGACACAACATGGGGGCCATAAAAGCAACGGGAGAGCTACTGCCCCACTTAGCTCCCGGCAAGAAGATACGAATGGCCTCGGGCACCGGGAACCGGCGTGAGGAGGACATAATCGAATACGGTCTGACGCTTTCGAAATACTACGACCACATAATCCTCACGGATACGGACCTGAGGGGGAGGCCTCCCGGTGAGGTTGCAGGACTTGTCAAGAAAGGGCTGATCCAGGGTGGCATGAAAGAATCTGACATCACGATCGTCCTTGACGGCAGGGAGGCAACGCAGGCTGCCCTTGACATGGCCGAGAAAGGGGACATAGTCGTACTTCAGGCGGACAACGTCCAACTCGTCATCCAGGATGTTATGGACTACAAGGAGAACTCACTTCACGATTACAGGGCCAAGAAGGTCGAGATGTCCAATGTCGATGAACTGCACGAGGATTGAGATGAAGGAGCAGGAACTTTTCGAGCATATCGGGTCCCTCAGGGAGGAGATGATAGGTTTCCTCTCGAGGATGATCAGTGCTCCTGCGGTCGGCCCCCTCTCCGGCGGAAGCGGAGAGACTGAAAAAGCTCGCCTGATAGAGGATTTCCTCCGCAGCATCGGACTTGATGACATCGTGCATTTCGATGTGAAGGACAACTCCGTTCCCTCCGGAAAGAGGCCAAACTTCAAGGTCAGGTTAAAGGGACAGGAATCGGGGCGCCGGATCGTGGTGATAACACACATGGATGTCGTCCCCCCCGGAGACCTCGGAGCCTGGGACTCCGATCCATTCGAGGCAAAGGTCAGGGACGGCAGGATCACGGGAAGGGGAGCCGAGGACAATGGGCAGGCCCTCACGGCGTCCATATTCGCACTCAAGGCGATCAAGGAGCTTGGCATAACTCCGGCCCACGAGATCGCACTCTTCTTCGTCTCCGACGAGGAAGAGACGAACGAAAAGGGAATGGGACATCTTGTCAGTGAAGGGCTGATAGATGGTGATGATCTCATACTGGTCCCTGATCACGGAGAGCCTACGGGGACAATGATAGAACTCGTGGAGAAATCCCTTCTCTGGGTCAAGGTCGCTGTCAGAGGGAGACAGTGTCATGCGAGCATGCCGGATCTTGGCATCAACGCATTCAGGGCGTCGATGATCTTCGGATCAAGGGTTGATCGGGTCCTGCACGAGAAATTCGATGCCAGGGATGATTCCTTCGACCACCCGTTCTCCAGCTTCGAGCCGACGAAGAAGGAGGCAGGGGTTTCCGGTGTCAATGTTCTGCCGGGTGAGGACGTTTTCTATTTCGACTGCAGGCTTCTTCCCGGGATAACATTCGATGAGGTCCTGGCAGAGATGAGACGGGTGGCGGACAAGGTCGAGGAAGAGACGGGAACCACCATAGAGCTAGGCACTTCCCTGAGGGAAACGACCCTTCACCCAACTCCAAGTGGTGCAGAGATAGTTAAGAGGCTCTCCGAGGCAATTGCCTCCGCAACTGGAAAGGTCCCAAAGACATGGGGGATCGGCGGAGGGACCTGCGCTGCGATACTGCGGAACATCGGGCTCGAGGTAGCCGTTTGGGAGACAGTTCTCAATCAGGCGCATGCACCCAACGAGCATATCCTCATCGACAACATGATCAGCGACTGCAAGGTCATGGCAGCACTTTTCACCCAGGAGTATTAGCGAGTAATATTTTGGGCCCTTTTTCGAAAGGTAGTTATATGTCGAAAGGGGGTGTATACCCCCGTTCCTTAACAGTTGATTCGGGAGGGAATAGATTGTCTGTGAAAGGGCTTTCCGCCATATTTGTCTCAGTACTGTTTTTGACCACGCTGCTTGCAGGGACCCTCGCAGCCGATGATGATCGGACATCTCCGATATTCGAACTTCCAAGTGAAACCGACAGGACTACGCATGAAAATGGCTTCGTGGAGAACCTAGGTCAGTGGGACGATGATATCCTTTTTTCGGCAAGGACCGGATTCGGACATGTCGGCCTTGGAACCGACCGGATCTACTACAACATCATGGAACGGTCCGATGTTCCGGAGTTAAACGGGGCAAGGTCCCGTGAACATCAGGTCATGGAATTGGAAGGTTCGGTGATCACGGTCGAGTTCGAGGACTCGAACAGGGTCGATCCGATCGGTTCCGATGCAATGCCGGGTATCTCGAACTTCTTCATCGGCAGCGACCCATCCAAATGGGCAAGCGGGGCCAGATCTTACCAAACCGTTGAATATCACAATATCTGGGACGGCATCGACATCATTTTCAGGTTGGAGGAAGGGGGCCTGAAATATGATATCACCGTGGGGCCCGGCATCGATACCTCATCCATAGTTCTCCGGCTTGATGGGCATACGGAATTGTCCACAAGGGGAGATGACCTGCAAATAGATACGCCCTTGAACATTCCTATCATCGATACCGGTTTGGTGGCCTGGTACACGGACGATAGGAACGAGCAGGTCAATGTAAGGTTCAGCATAATCGATGAATATCGCTACACCTTCGACCTCGCGGACCGTGACAAAGATAGGGGGGTCCTGATAGATCCACTGGTCTATTCCTCTTATCTTGGAGGCAGTTCGGATGAGGGCATATTCGACAGCGACCTCGACAGCTCTGGGAACGCGTATCTCGTCGGGATAACTGATTCCACAGGCTTCCCGACGACGTCAGGTGCCTATCAAACGACGAATTACGGGAATTTCGATATCTTCGTGTCGAAGACAAGCTCCGATGGTTCGACATTGATATTTTCGACATTCGTGGGGGGGACCGATATGGAGATGGGGAATGGTATCAGGGTGGATGGTTCAGGTAACGTCTTCGTCACGGGTTTCGCTTACTCGGACGATTTCCCCACAACGAGCGGGGCTTACAACGAGACACACTGGAACACGACCATGTGGATGGACGTCGTGGTCTTCAAGCTCTCCTCAACCGGTACTTCTCTCATGTATTCCACGTATGTGGCCGGTGAGTCTGACGAGGAGGGAAGGGATATCGATATCGATTCCCAGGGAAACGCATACGTCGTAGGCTACTCCTATTCGCTGGAATTCCCGACCACAAGCGATGCTTATGACTCGACGGGTGATGATTGGTCAGGAGATATCATATTGTTCAAGCTCTCTTCCAGCGGGAGCTCGTTGGACTACTCGTCATACATCGGGGGTGACAGCGATGATGAGGGATACGGTATCCAATATGACGGGTCCGGCAACGTTTACGTCACGGGGAGCTCGTGGTCCTCAGACTTCCCCACGACATCCGGAGCGTACCAGCAGAAATTGATCGACTGGTCCGACGTGATCGTGTTCAAGTTCAATGTCGACCGCTCCACTTTCATATACGGCACCTATGTCGGAGGGGATGATGAGGAAGAGGGATATTCTATCTCCATCGACAGCTCGGGCTATGCATACGTGACAGGATATACCTGGGGGGGCTGGAGCACGATATTCCCGACAACTTCGGGTGCATATTCGACGACCTACAACGGGGGAACGACGGATTCCTTCGCGTTCAAGCTCAACCAGGCGGGATCGGGTCTCGTTTACTCGACCTTCCTTGGCGGGTCCGGCGACGATTACGGCCAGAAGATAGAGGTGGATGCCAACGGAAAGGCCTACGTCTGCGGATACACTGATTCCAGCAATTATCCCACCACCCCTGGAGCGGATTATACGAGCTTCCGCGGGGGATCATTGGATGGCACTGTCAGTGTCGTGTCCCAATCCGGTGCAACACTGACCTATTCAAGCTTCCTTGGGGGCGGCTCCGACGATATGGCACTCAGTTTAAACATCGATGCCAATGCCGAGGCCTTGGTGACCGGATATTCGGACTCCACGAACTTCCCCACAACGGCCGGTGTGATCTCAAGGACGAATTCCGGTGGTTATGATTGCTTCTTTACCAGGCTGAACTTCACCCTTCCTCCATCTGCGCCAAGGAGCCTTGCCGCTACCCCTGGCGATGACCATATCGACCTTACCTGGTCAGCACCTACTTCCGACGGCGGATTCCCCATCGTGAAGTACTCGATCTACAAGAGGATCGACGGACAGACGGATACCGAGACCATCAATGTAACCACGCTGTCGTACCAGGACTTCGATGTCGAGATAGGTGTGAAGTACATGTATTCATTGTCCGCCTGGAACATGTTCAAGGAGGGCGCGAAGACCACGGAGGTGGGGGCCATGGTCACCTCGGTCCCTTCCCCGCCCGTCGATCTCACTGCCCTGGCATCGGTGGGAAAGGTGGATCTGGATTGGAACATGCCCGAGTTCAACGGAGGAACGTTCATCACTGGTTATTACGTCTACAAAGGTACGGCAAGCGGTGCACTCGATCTACTCGTCGAGCTGGCAGCGACAAGCACGGCGTACCCCGACCTTGACGTGGAAGCCGGTACGACCTATTACTACCAGGTGACGGCAAAGAACGAGAAGGGTGAATCCGAACCCAGCGAGGAGATAACTGCCACCCTTCCCGACACCCCGTTGACCCCGGTGAATTTCTCCGCGCGGCCGGGGAACGAGTTCGTGGACCTAACATGGGAGGCCCCGGAATGGGACGGAGGCTCCCCGATCAAGAGCTACAAGATCTTCAAGGGACTGGACATCGATGAGATGCTCCTTTTGAAGACGGTATCCACAGCGGCCAGGGGTTTAAATGACACCAAGGTCACCAACGGGATCACATATTACTACTCGATCACAGCGGTGAACGATGTCGGAGATTCAGAGAGGAGCATCAATATCTCCGCTATCCCAGGAACCGTCCCCCGATCTCCTACGCTGTATGAGGTTGGGGTCGACGACGGTTCCCTTCTGCTGACCTGGGAACCGCACACCAACGACGGAGGCTCCGCCTTGACATCGTTCAACATCTATGTCGGGGACAGCGAGGATGAGCTCGAGCTGCTCGGATCGGTCGACGCGGTCGAAAGGTCCTATACCCATGAGGAACTGGTGAACGGCCATGAGTACTTCTATTACCTGACCGCCGCCAATTCATGGGGAGAGTCCTTGCCAAGCAATCTGATAAGCGGCATCCCTCTAGGTCTCCCGGATGCTCCTGCTTCCTTCGAGATCGCCTCAGGGGACGGATTCGTCCTCCTGTCGTGGTCTCCACCAGCCGATACCGGCGGCGCGGAGATAACCACTTACCATATCTTCAGAGCGGCGGGAAGCGGTGACTCAGCCTTGTACAAGATGTTCGATGAGACCACCTACAACGACACCGACGTGACCAACGGGGAGACTTATCGTTACATGATCTCTGCGGTGAACATCGTCGGTGAATCCCCGAAGACTGTCGAGCTTTCCGCTCAGCCCCTGGGCCTGCCGGGTGTTCCGGTATCGTTCCTGCACCAGGTGGGTGACGGTTACATCGACCTCACTTGGGGGCCACCGACACGGACCGGAGGAACCCCGCTCATGAGCTACAAGCTCTACAAGAGCAACGATAATGTCGAGTTCGAGGTCCTGGCGGAGGTCGGGACCGAAACCACAGGATACCATGACACCGCAGTGACAAACGGAGTTATCTACTACTACAAGCTCACAGCAAAGAACCTCCAGGGTGAATCGGCCTACACCGATACCATAGAGGCGAAGCCCTTCGGTAAACCATCGGACCCGATGAACGTCCAGGTCGTCGAGCAGGACGGCACCATCGTGATCACCTGGGAGCTTCCGGAAAGCGATGGGGGATCGGATATCACTGCCATCAAGATATACCGGTCACGTGACGAAGGGGTCCAGCAGATGATCGCGACCCTGGATGGCACGGCGACGACATATACCGATAAGAACGTGATAGAAGGTTCGAAATATACCTATGTCGTGAAAGCTGAGAACGCTGCCGGAGAGAGCGCCAGCACAATGACCTATTCCATCGAGATCAAGTCACCCAGTGAATCTGGCAACATCGGACTGGTCCTTGGCATAATAGCTGCCGTGATCATCCTCCTGCTCATCGTGGTCCTGCTGATATATTTCCTTGTTGTCAAGAAGAAGAAGG
Source organism: Thermoplasmatota archaeon (assembly GCA_049472215.1). Classification (GTDB taxonomy): domain Archaea; phylum Thermoplasmatota; class Penumbrarchaeia; order Penumbrarchaeales; family Penumbrarchaeaceae; genus JAFGLL01. The sequence continues at coordinate 22,643 of JBLIRH010000033.1, forward strand.
GGGAGGAGGTGCCCTTGCCTCCTCCGCAGGTCCAGGGTTATCCCGCACCGGGGCAGCGGCTTCCTGGAATGCAGCCGCAATACGGCCAGCTGCCTCAGCAGATGGGGTACCAGCAGATTCCCGGTTATGCTCCGGGACAGCAGAGCGTCCTTCCCCCTGCATATCCGCCACAGCAACCGCCCGCACAACAGCAGGATGCTGTCTATCAGGGATATGTTGGATATCAGGAGCCTCCTGCGGAGGCCCCGTTGACCGAGGGTTACCAGGAAACCGGTGCGGAATATTACCAGGCACCGGCCCCATATCCGGAAGAACCCGTACCAGCTCCTTCTGAATATCCTCCGGCGGAGCCGATGCAGCCTGTCCAGGAAGAACCAGTGCCGGAAGAGGTGCCTGGGGAGCTGCCTCAGGAGGAGGAACTGCCTCAGCCCCCTTCACCCCCTGTGGTTGAAGAAAAGCAAGAGCTGCCGGCTCCCGGGGAAGAGAAGCATCCAGAAGAACAGCAGAACTGATCTCAGAACCGCGTGCCAGATTTGTAGATGCAGGGTTCAAGGGACTTCACTAGTT
>JBLIRH010000034.1:0-23190 GCA_049472215.1 Thermoplasmatota archaeon
CTCAGAATCAACATGATATGTATCTTTTCTATCAATTGAAATTTCTCCGACCTTGATATAATCGGTTTCCTCACCCTCAACCCTCGTTGTTGAGAACAAAGTGAATAATTCATCACCATCGAACCATTCATAGTGTGTACCATTGGATCTTTCTATGTGTATATCTCCAGTTCCGCCATCGGTCCAGACATCATATTCTCCTTTGTTTAATTCCACAGCCACAAAATCCCAATATCCATTGGGTGAGGCCGTTTGGATCGCTTCTTTCCCCGGATCGAATTTGAAATCGGATATACAATCGATGATCATGAATATTGAAACTGGGATGGCAAGCAGAAAAACAACAATTGCCACTATCGCCATCCAACTTTTTTTCATATCCGATATCCCTCTCGCCACAAGATTGGATCTTGCATTATCAATCTATTAATGGATCTAATTTCTATTTAACTCTTATATAGTGGCTCTTGACGAGATGATTGTTGAAAATGACAGTATCTTCATGTTTGAACTTCACAGCATGATCAAGATCCGAAAAAAGAGGGATGCCGTCCCCAAGGATGATGGGGATCCTCGTGATAATCATTTCATCTATCAGATCTTCGCGGAGGAAACTCTGGATCACCTTTCCACCGTCAATATACAGGTTCCTATAGCCGCGTTTGGTTAATCCATCGCAGAGGTCCTTAATATCTCCCCCCACGATCTCCGCTTTGTCTTCCAGGTGAATTGGTACCTCTCTCATTCTATTGCTGAGGACAAAAACAGGTTTGTCATAAGGCCATTCATTGAACGAGAGCAACTTTTCGAAGGTGTTCCTTCCCATCACAACTGCATCTATGGTATCCATGAAATCCGAAAAACCAAAGTCGCCGTGATCCGGATTCGGGATCTCGCTCAACCAATCGATCCCTCCATCTGGCGTTGCAATAAATCCATCAAGACTTGTTGCAATGTAAATAAAATTCGTCATTGTTTCTCCTTTCCTTTCACGTTCATTGCTGGCCATCATTTTATATGACTCGATCCAATAGTTATACCAATGAAATAATGCGGCATCATCCGAATAGCAGGGAATATAATTTTCCCCCGCACTCTGGACAGATGTCCTTTCTCGCATTATCATTCGAACTTAAACATGAAGGGCAGAACCATTTCCTGCATTTCCTGCACTTCATCGGAGAAGAGAACTCCATATTGATCCTTCCCACCCTGTGAGGACTTCCGCATAAGGCGCAGGAATGATCGACGCGGGCAAGCAGAACCATGGTGAGAAATGGATATCAACACCGATAAAATTTCCTCACCCGTGCACTTTTAAGGGTATTCTCCCCATTTCAAATGATACCCTTCCGGAAGATGGGGGAAAGAGCTTCCTTGCAACATATTTATAAAACCTAGTGTATGGGCCCCCTCCCGGTGGTGAAGAGCATGAGGACCAGACAGCCGATCGTTTCTGTTCTGGGACACGTCGATCATGGAAAGACGACGTTTCTGGACAGGATAAGGGGGACGGGGGTCGTTGACCGTGAAGCGGGAAGGATCACCCAGCATATAGGAGCGACGGAGGTCCCCACGGAGGCAATTCTCCGCGTATGCGGCCCCCTGATGCAGGGAAAGAACCTCGCCATCCCCGGCTTACTCTTCATCGACACCCCCGGACACGAATCTTTCACCACGCTCAGAGCCAGAGGAGGCTCCCTGGCGGACCTAGCTATACTCATCGTCGATGTCATGGAAGGAGTGAAACCCCAAACATTGGAATCCATAAACATCCTGAAACAGTACAAGACCCCCTTCATCATCGGATTGAACAAGATCGACAGGATCAACGGTTGGGTCGTAGAGGAGGACCAGCCCTTTATCCTCAACGTCCAGGCCCAGGACGACCTTCTCAAACAAGAGCTCGACAACCGCGTCTACCATCTCATGGGAGAGCTGTCAAAGCACGGATTCAACGCTGACATCTACACCCGGGTCAGCGACTTCAGAAAAACAATAGCAATGGTCCCCATGTCCGCGGTGAAGGGGATGGGCATCCCCGACGCCCTCATGCTCCTCATCGGTCTCGCCCAGAGGTTCCTCGGAGATGAACTCCATACCGAGGACGGCCCCGGGGAGGGAACCATCCTCGAAGTGAAAGAGGAAAAAGGCCTCGGGACCACCCTCGATTCGATCATCTACTCAGGAATGATCCGTAAAGATGACAAGATCGTGATAGGCACAAGGGGGGAGCCAACAATACTCAGGGTGAAATCCCTCCTTAAACCTAAACCCCTCGACGAGATAAGGGATCCCCGGGAGAAGTTCGACAACATCCCCGAAGCCCACGCTGCGGCCGGGATCAAGATCCTCGCCAAGAACGCAGATGAGGTCATCGCTGGCGCTCCCATCCGGGTCGTGGCAGGGGAGGTCACGGAGGAAATGGCCATGCTCGAGGTGAAAAGTCTCACCGAGATATCCTTCGAGACCGACCCCGAGGGCATCTACATCAAAGCTGACGCCATAGGGTCCCTTGAAGCCCTCCACCACCTACTGAAGAAAAAGGAAGTCTCGATATGGAAGGCGGAAGTAGGGGATATCTCGGAGAGGGATATCAAGGAGGTTGCCTCCTTCGAGGACCCGCTCAGGAAGGTGATCCTTGCATTCAATGTGAAACCGCTTCCGGATGTGGAGGACCTTGCGGAGGAAAGCGAGGTCATAATGATCCGCAACAACGTCATTTACAAGATTATCGAGGACCATGAGGAATGGTTCCGGAGAAAGAAACAGGAACTGGACGACGAACGGAGGATGGAGTACGCCCATCCGGCAAAATTCCTCGTCATGAGGGACCACACATTCCGGGTCTCAAAACCGGCGGTTGTCGGCGTCCGGATCCTTGCAGGCAGGCTCCGATCGAACCAGTCCGTCATGCGCGAGGACGGGAAGGTCCTAGGAAAGATCGTTTCCATGCAATCGGATAAGAGGACCCTGAAGGAAGCGAAGATGGGGGATGAGGTGGCGATGGCCATATCCGGACCCATGGTCGGGAGGCACTTCAACGAGGAGGACGTTCTATACATCGACCTGCCCGAGCACAAGGTCCCGGAACTTCGGAAAGGAGACCTTTCCGTCGAAGAGCGCGAGGTCCTGGAGCACATCATCCAGGTGAAGAGGAAAGAGAAGCCCACCTGGGGGATGGGATAGACCGGGACCTTGGGTTAGTTTTTAGTGTTCCAATACGATTCATGGACAAGCATCAAGGGTGTCACCGATGTCGGACTGCGAGAGATGTGGAAGAAGCGCAAAGCTCCAGCTGGTGGAGATCGCGGGCGCGCAGATGTACGTCTGCCCGGACTGCTCCAGGTTCGGGAAACCGGTCAAAGAAAAAAGGGAATCATCCTCCCCGCCCCCGGTAATTTCCAGGGCAAGACCCCAGAGGCCTCCGAAACCGGACGCCCTCACCAACCGGAGCAGGGAGCTTGTCGAGGACTACCCCACCAGGATCCAGAGGGCAAGGGAGAAAAAGGGCTGGTCCAGGGAGGATCTGGGAAAGAAGATCAACGAGAGGGTCTCCATCATCTCGAAGCTGGAGCACGGGGAGATGCATCCGCCGGATAACCTCATAAAGAAACTCGAAAGGGCGCTTGACATCAAGCTCATGGAGGAGGTGGAGGAGGTCCACATCGCACATGGAGCGGATTCCCGCGGGATGACCCTGGGAGATTTCATAGTCTACAAGGACAAATAGGGAGAACGAAGGTCAATGACCGAAAAGAAGGTTAAGAGCCGCGACGGGGACCTCATCTCCGTCGTCGTTACGGTCAAGAACGAGGCAGCGAACATGAGGGACCTCCTGGATTCCCTCGTGACCCAGGAACCTCCAATAGAGATACTCATCATCGACGCCGCATCCACTGACGGGACCCAGGACATCGTCAGACATTACCAGAAGGAATACCCCTTCATCGTCCTTCACCAATATGCCGCCCAGAGAGGAGAGTCCAGGAACAAGGGTATCCAGATGGCAAAGGGCTCCATCGTTGCCTTTACGGACGGGGACTGCATCGCGAACCCGTTCTGGGCCCAGGAGATCAGAAGGTCCCTTTCAGGCAGCGACATCGTCGGAGGAAGGACCATCCCCATGGGTTACGAGCCTTTTCAGAATCTCGGGAGGGTCGAGGTCTACCATAAGGGGATAGACATCACCTTCCCCTCGTGCAACCTGGCTTATAAGAAGCACATCCTAAATGAGATCAAAGGCTTCGATCCGAGGTTCGTCACCGCCGAGGACGTGGACATGAACTACAGGGCGGTAGACAAGGGATATGAGATCGTCGAGAACGAAAAGATGATAGTCTATCACAAAGAGCGCTCGACGATCATGAGGTTCTTCAAGCAGGCCTTCTGGAACGGTTTCGGGAGGAAACAGCTCACAAAGAAACACGGATCGCTCTGGGGAAATTACGATCCATCTGAGATGCTGTACCGCCAGATCGGGTTCTGGTGGTTGGCCAGGACTTCCGTTGCATTCCTTGGATATTTCTCATATCTGATGGCACATAAAAGGTACAAAGTAAAGAAGGCCTGAACTACCACTGGACCTTGAGATACTTGACCGATTTCTTAATGTCTTCCTTGAAATCCGGCAGAAGTTTGTTATTGTATATCACCCCGGCCGGGTGGTAGGTCGGGATCAGGAACTTGACACCCGTGGAGTGAAGTCTGAAGACCTTCCCCCTCACCTCACCGACCTGTTTCTTCGGCAGGTAGAATGTGGTCGAGAAGAAATCGTAGGCCACGTTCCCCAGAGTAACGAGGACGATGGGTGATATTGAATCCATCTGTGCGAGGACGTAGGGAGCGCAGGCACTGATCTCCTTGTCGTCGGGGTCCCTGTTCTCCGGAGGCCTGCACTTGACGATGTTCGTTATGAAGACGTTCTCCCTCTGGACCCCCGCACTTTCCAGGGTTTCGGTCAACAACTTACCGGACTTGCCGACGAAGGGCCTCCCGGTCTCGTCCTCTTCCGAGCCAGGGCCCTCGCCGACGAACATCATGGTAGCATGCTGAGGGCCCTCACCGGGGACGGCATTGATCCTTCCCTCGGCAAGCTGGCATTTTGTACAGGACCTGATCTTCTGTGCGATCTCCTCCAGAAGCGGATCAAGCCTGTCATCGAACCTCAATGGGTTAACCCTCCCGACAATGGGTTAATGACCTGCATTTATTTCTTATTATTGGGTCCAAAGGAATTGAAGTTCCCGGAGACCTCCCCCTCGCCAAGATCAATTTCCGATATAGATGCCGGTGACTATCTTCCGTATGACGGCAATAGCAGAGAGAGGGGCCATGTAGCTGGTCCGGGGGTTCGATGTCGAGGGATGGTTCTCCATCTGCACCCGCATCTCTCCGAAGCGTCCCCTGACGTCTATTCTCTGGATGTTCCTCTGCACCCTGGGATCGGCGATGACCTTCACCCTGGTTTTATCGAACCCGATCCCTGCAAGGGAGACCGTTGCAGCTACGTTCACGTTCTTGGGGAACAGCCTGACCGCTTCCCTAGCGTCGCCCTCGTATAGCACCACCGGTTCCTTTGGGTCCTTGAGCGTCTCTGAGAGATGATGCAGCTCAGGCGGAAGTGACAGACCCTTTGGGGGTTTCCTTACTGTCAGGGTAACACATTCTATGTCAGCCATGGATCCGGAGATTATCCCGTCAATTCCGGATACAGCTCCCGATGGGATGTAGACCCTGCAGGACCTCTCCCTGGCTTTCTTCTGTATGGCGTTCCAGAGATCGTCGTCCACCAGGGCGCCCACGGACAGTATCATCACGTCCTTTCCCTTGTCGAGGACTTTGGGTGCGATATCGGGAACGGCCGAATGCGAGGCAGCTTCGATCACGAGGTCCGAGGCATCGATGAATTCATCCATATCGGAAGACCTGAACACCCTGGCCTTCGAAAGGCGGGAACCCAGCTGGACGGCAGCCTCGTAATCTATATCGATAAGATTGATCGATCCGATCTCGACCATCTGCTCCGCAGCGGCGCCTATTGTCGTCCCTATGAAACCGCAGCCAACGATCCCGATGATCAAAAGGACACCTTCTTGACCTCCGTAATAATATCAAACCTTATTAATCTACACATGAGAAGATGAACCGGATCAAGGGGTATGAAAGCGCTTTCCTGCACCTCCAGCGGTCCGGCAAACAATATAGGGGAGATAGCTTCATATCCCCGAAACATCAACACTTGGAGGTTGACCAGTTGGGATTCTTCAACAAGAGGAAGGCGCAAAAGTCCCTGGAGGAGGGTATCGAGCTTCATAGAAAAGGGGACCTCAGAGGGGCCGAGATAAAATACTGTGAGGCTCTGAGCTACGATCCCAACAATACCGGAGCGCACGTGAACTACGGCGACCTCCTCAAACAAACCAACCGGCCCAGGGGCGCAGAGGTCGAATACAAGAAAGCGATCATAATGGACCCGGAACTCTCCGAACCGCACGCCTCCCTTGGAGCTCTCTATCATTCCCAGAGTCGATACGAGGAGGCGGAGAAGGAGTACGAAGCTGCCATCAGTATGAATCCGGGTAATATCAACGTGAAGCTCAACCTTGCCCAGCTCTACATGGACACCGTCCGGTTCACGGAGATGAAGAAACTCTACCAGGGCATACTGAACCATGTGCAGGACCCGCGGTTAAGGAAAATGATAGAGGACCGTCTAAGGTGAACCCAGCCACCTTGCAAAGACCAGGAAGCCCGTATGGGAGAGGATCTCGGTCACAGGCCTTGTCGCACCTTCCTTGACGCTGTAGGGCCTGACCACGATCTCAAGGGCCTCAACGTTCACGAAACCGTGCCTTCTCAAGGCCAGAACCACCCTCTCTAGCTGGTTGGTCGTTGGCACATAGGAGCAGAACCGGCCTCCCTGTCGTATGGACCTCGAAAGGCTCTCCACCGCCAGTTCGGGTTCCGGAACGTCGAGGACAACTGCGTCGATGTCCTTCTCATCCACACCATACCTGACATCCCCGAGCTTTCCTTCCCACTGGGCGGACAGGTCCGCCTTTCTCACATTATCGGCGGTCACCTTGAGATGGTCCTCGCGAATGTCGTAGGTCCAAACTCTGCCTTCCGGCATCACCGAATTCAGAAGAAAGAGCGTCAATCCTCCAGAACCGGCGCCTCCCTCCACAACCCTGGACCCGTTTGTAAGCCCCAATCCGGTTATGATGTGGGAGGCGTCCTTGGGGATGATTATCTGGGGGCCTCTTTCGATGTTCTCTATCCTGTCCCTCATATCAGGCCTTAAAAGGAAGAACGACCGGGTGCCGATAGTTATAATCCCGCCTGGCCGCGATCCGATAAGCCTCGAGGTAGAGATGCCCCCCCTTGATCCCTTCATCTTGGCGATAGATCCATCGATCTTCACGATAAAGGACCTTTCTCCTTCCACCAGAAGTACATCGTCCCCTTCCCGGAACTCGTCATCCATGCTGATAAAACGCCAAACAGGAACAAATCTTTTGGGGTATCCCCAGGAATTCCCCAGGGTCCGTATTAATAAGCCTGGACCAGTGGTCAGACGTTCAACATGCCCCCGCATGTGGACCGAGGTCATATCATGCCCGAACCCCAAATCGAATACATCCTGGCTGAGATCTTCTCCATTCAGAGAAGACCCAGGAGCCGTTACGAGGAAAATGGGAGGCTAGGCGGGAACGGCGGTACTCGGTGAAGGGTCACTTATTATGAGGACTGGAACTAGGATATGGGAAAGGGACGCCAAACACCACCTCGCGCGGGTTCAGCAGGGGGGAACGGGACCCGTACTTCTTTCTTTTGATCGTTCAAAGTGACCGATTTTTCACCTACCACTGACAATCAATTTATATCAATGCATCAATCGAGGGGCGATGCCCCCGAAAAGACCCTCGCCGCTGATGATGGCAGCCATGATAGCGGTTGTTCTGGCTTCGCTCCTCATGGTCATATCCTTCTTTCCGAACTGGGCTTCCTTCGACAGAAGCAGAAGCATAGGCCCCGTGGACTACCGGTTGCAGGCGAACTTCGATCCGGTGGGTTTCGATTACACGATGGAGACCACTGGTATGAGCGGCGGAAGCCCCCTAGGAGGGATCGGAGGAGGCATCGCCGGTAACTTCTCCGTTTCGGACAGGAAGACGTATCCCGAGGTGAGGGGGGAGTTCCTTGACAACATCGGAATTATCTATGATTCTTATCGGACCAAGGTCTATCAGTTCGAACTCAAGATGCGGTCGCCCCCGCAGGACAGTGGTGTTACATGGGACGGGGTTGGAAATCCCTCGGCCGTTCTGAACATCAGCCTCGAAGCAGACCTTATCCCCTGGTGGCCCCGGACAGGCGAGAGGACCCTCAAGGTGAACATTGAACTGGTCGAGGTGGACCTTTGGGATGAGGTTGGGGAGGCGGAGCATGATACGATGTTCGTCCAGGTCACCAATGTTCAGATCTGGGCGAAGACCGGTTATGATAAGGAGACCGGGGAATACACCGGGTCCGACAGGAAGCTCGGAGAGAAGGACAAACTAATGACATTCGAAAGGATCGGGGTGGAGAGGACATTGGAATTCTCCTTGGCATATCCAAGCGACACCGATGCAGCCGGATTCTACGTGGTGGTAGATGGGAACATGACGGATTTCTGGGGGAGACCGGAGCTGTCACCGCTTTCAGGCAAGGCCAATCCCATCAATATCTATCCTCTTTCGACTGGAAAACTGGTCCAGGGATTCGGCATACCTTTGGCCCTTCCCCTTATGATAATATCAGCACTGCTTGGAATCATTGCTGTTGTGATTGGGATCGTCAAAGGAAAGATGTCGCTCTGGCTCATCATCCCCGCATCGCTCCTATCCGTCCTTGCCCCCTTCTGGTTCTGGCTCGGGATGTCGGCGGCCGTGGACCTCCTTTCCGAGAGGTTGGTGGGAGCCTCCGAGGGATTGTCCTACCAGGCTGGTATTTTCATATCCATCGCAGGGTCCGTGGTCATGCTGGCAGCGCTGGGAATGTCAATCGCCTCGGTTTTGATCTCCAAGAAGACCGCATCCTCCATAGACAAGGATATCGAAGGATCAGAGGGACCTGTGTTCAAGAAGATAGATGCGGATATGGATCGAACTGAAGGAACAGGCGCGCCTCATTTTCGTAAATTGGAACCACCCAAGGGCGATTAGACCAACAATAATCCGATGGGGCCCATTTTCCATTTAATAAATAAAATATATACTGGAACATATACTATTATCAAAATTTTCCCCGGTGTTGATCTTGGGATTGAAGCGCCAGCTGGGTCTGATAGAGGTGTTCTGCATCTCCTCGGGAGCTATGATCAGTTCTGGCCTTTTCATTTTACCCGGAATAGCGTACGGACAACTTGGACCGGGAGTGATACTCGCCTACATCATTGCGAGCCTGCTGGCGATACCGACCATACTGGCAAAGGCGGAGCTGTCGACCGCCATGCCAAAGACAGGCGGGATATTCTTCTTCACGGACCGGAGTATGGGTCCTATGATGGGGACCCTCGGGGGAATGGCGGCATGGTTCTCCCTGTCATTGAAGTCCGCCTTCGCGCTTTTCGGGCTCGGTATATTTGCCACTCTCCTCGAGCCGAGCCTGGGTACCTTCGAGGTCAAGACGATCGCCATCGGACTGTGCCTAATGTTCATGATCCTGAACATAATGGGGGCAAAGCTGACGGCAAGGTTCCAGGTAGGCATGGTCATTGGTCTGATCGGCCTCCTCATCCTCTATATCCTGGCCGGCCTGTTCTTCATCAAGGCCGATAACTACACACCCTTCCTCCCCGATGGCGCCGGCCCCATACTCGGTACATCGGGTCTTGTGTTCGTGTCCTTTGCGGGCTCCACCAAGATCGCTGCCATAGCCGGGGAGGTCAGGAAACCTGGCAGGAACCTGCCCATGGGAATGTTCCTTTCCTGGGGCGTAGTTTCCGTACTCTACGTTGCGACCGTGGCTGTCACAGTAGGCATCCTGGGGGGAGACAAGCTCTCGATCACGGATACCCCGATCTCGGATGGCGGGGGGATCATCCTGGGAACGGTCGGCATAGCTATCATGAGCATTGCAGGGATCCTTGCATTCGTGTCCACCGGCAACGCCGGGATACTTGCAGCCTCCCGGGACCCTATGGCCATGGGTGAGGATCAGCTCCTCCCCTCCGCATTCGCCAAGGTTTCAAGGTTCGGGACCCCCTGGTTCTCGATCGTAGTTACGACGAGCTTCATGATAGCCATTATAGCCCTCACGGATGTCAAACAGCTTGCTGAATATGCTTCAACGCTCAAACTCTTGCTCTTCATCCTGGCGAATCTTGCACTGGTCTTCATGAGGGAGAGCAATATCAAACATTACAGGCCGAAGTACAAGGCTCCTTTCTATCCAGTGGCGCAGATCATCGGGATCGCGGGCTATCTTTTACTGATAATCATGCTAGGTTGGGAAAAAATGGCCGTGGCCACGGGTTTCGTATTCCTGGGCCTCCTCTGGTACTTCCTCTACGCCCACGGGAAGATAAAGAGGGAATATGCGCTGCTGCATGTTGCGGAAAGGGTTATGGGGGAGGACCAGACAGAGAACCTGCTCGATGAGGAACTAAGGGGGATACTCATCAGCAGGGACAAGATCCACAGGTCCCGTTTCATCGAAAAGATCGAAAGCTCAAACGTCATAGACCTGAATTATCTTCCACCCCCGAACGAGCTGTCGAAGAAACTCGCCTATTCCTTTTCCGAGCGGATCGGCCTCAGTTACAAGAGCATACTGTCGGAATTCACGAAGGACGACCGTTCGGCACATATGATGATGATGCCGCACTTTGTCATCCTTTCCTACCAGGTGGAAGGAAAGGACGTGTATGACCTCTCATTGATCAGGACCAGAAGAGGGGCAATGTTCTCGGAGGATGCCCCCCCTGTCCATGCAGGGTTCGTGATATTGTTCTCCAAGGACGAGAGGAACTTCTACCTGAACTCCCTAATGTGGCTGATGAAGAGCTGCGAGGGGGTGGATTTCGAGAAGGAATGGAAGGAAGCGGAGGGAGAGAATGCTCTCCGCATGGTCCTATTGAGGGGGACCGAGGGTCTGGGAGATATTAAGAAGCATGACGATGACTGATCTCAGGTCATTTCCAGGTACTTCTCGAGATATTTCTTGAAGATCCTTTTAAAGATCATTGGGAAGAGAACGCAAGATATAATGCCGTAGAGGATAAGTATGGAAGCGACCTCGTTCTCGATTATCCCGGCCTTCTGGCCCATATTTACTCCAGCTACGACCACCGATAGATTTGTCCCGAGGAGCATCGCCCCTCCAAGATCGCTCAATTTGTGCGAGAAGAACCTTGAAACAAGCAGAGGGACCACTTTTGATACCACTGCCGTCAGGGTGAAGAGCACCAGGAGACCGATGGCGTAAGGATCGATGAGGGAAAGGAACGAAAGTTCGAAACCCTGGTAGATGAAGAATATCGGTATGAGGAAACCGAATCCAAGTGGCATGAACTTCTCCATCATCGCCCCCCTCTCCTTGAAGATGGCCGAGAACAGCATTCCCGCGAAGAAAGCCCCCAGGATCGCCTCCATCCCGATGAAGAAAGCGAGACCGTAGAAGATAAGGACAATTGCAAGCATCGATCTTACTCCCAGCTCCGACTGGTCGTTGGGGTTCAGGATCCGGGAAACGACCTTCGGTTTGTACCAGATGAGGATGTCCATCAACCAGAAAAGTGCCATGAAGACGAGGGGTATCAACAATATTTCCAGCAGAGCGATCCAGCCGTTGAGCGATGCTGTTGCGATGGAGATCAATATGATCGCAGTTATGTCTGCCAGGTGCGCGATAATGAGGATCTTGAAACCGAACCCTGTCCTGTTGAGATGCATCTCCCGAAGGATGGGAACGACAACCGCAACGGACACTCCCCCAAGGATGAGACCCACGAATATTGGGAGGCCGAAGATCATTACAGGCACGATCGCTATCAGGAAGTTCGCAGCCAATATCAGAACCACCGACCATTTCTCCCTTCTTTTCAAGGTCTTGAGCTCCTCGAGGTCGTTCTCCATCCCGATCATGAACATCAGCATCACGAAACCGAGGGTCGAGAGGACCTCGAGAACGTCGCTGGTGAGCGAGATATTTAGACCGAAATCTCCCAGAAGATGGATGATCGTACCAACTATGACCCCGAAAAGGATCTCTCCCACAACCAAGGGGAGTTTCAAAGCCCGGGCGAAGAACGGGGCCTCGAAGGCGAGTATAGCTACAAGGGTCAGAACAAGGAACGGATCGAGCTCGCTCATGGCATCACCTACGGTACCAGCATTACAGATCCGGACCAGAGGTGGACCAGCCTTCTCATCTGCGATGTCTGTATGTCCTTGATGTCCTTTTTTATGATGACCAGATCGTAGAAGTTCTCTTTTACCTCCCTAATAAACTCCACTGTTGGATTGCCGACGACCTTCCTTTCCTCCACCTTGATATTGTACACCTTCGCGAACCTTTTAAGATACTGGGCCCTTTTGGAATTTCGGGGTTTGTAGACCGCAGTTATGCTTGAGCCAAAGGCACGGCAGATCTGGATCGCGATAGAGATCTCCTGGACGCAGTTTGTATGAAGGTAAAGCAGTATCTTTCTATATTTCTTGGCGGTCCGGGAGATGAGTACCGGCATCGGGGAGCTCGTGACCATCCTGTCGAGCGTCAGTGATATGAAAGGCATATAGATGAAGGGAAGTCCGGGATTGGAGATAACGAACATGTCCAGATGCGGCGATCCCTCCTCCATGTGCTTGCGTATAAGATAATGTAGTGCCTTCTCACTCTTACCCAGCCCGGGCAAGTAAATGGATGACGGGTCTTCGAGGAGCCGGCCCTCGGCCGAACCTGAATCGATGATGCTGAAGGGAACCCTTTTTGAGATGAAACCCTGAGCTGCTGTGACCAGACCTTCGTTCCCGGGGGTGGAGATGAAGACTATCTCGGAACCCAGCCTCTTTGCCAAAAGCTCCACTTCCTTGATGGATTGGAGGTCCCTGTCCCTTGTCAATGGAAAGAGAACATGGCCGGATGATTCCACTCTACCCCGCCTGGAGAAGATCTTCCACACGTCCCTCGCCTTCTTCCCGACGGTATCTATGGCTATCAGGTCGCCGACCTGGATGCGGGTTAAAGGTGTAGGTGGTATGAGCTCTTCGTCCCTGAGGATGGAGCCGATGACCGCACCCTCGGGAAGAGAGAGGTCCTTGATCGTCCTGTCCTCTGCCGGTGAGCCCTCCCTCACGAAGATCTGGACCGCATGGCTTGCATCCGGGAATATCATGGTCTTGATCAAACCTTCCTCATAACCGATGGGATGCTGGAAAACCTCCGCTCCCATTCCGATGAAGCGGTACATATTGTGGCTCTTGTTCACCCTCGCTATAATTCTCGGGATGCCGAGCCCCTTCAGTATGGAAACCGATTCAAGGTTCTCGAAGTCCTTGTTCATCAGGACGACTGCAACATCGAAGTCCGTTCCAGCCTTCTCGATGGTCTCCACCGAATTCCCGTCGCCATGCACGATCCGGTAATCCACCTCCTTGCCCCTGAGCATATCTCTAAGCTCCCATACCCTGGAGGGGTCGGATTCGATGAGGGCGAAAGGTTCCTCCAGATCCAGGGCCAGTTTCCCTCCTACCGACCCTCCTCCAAGTATCAGTATCCTCATGGCTGCTCACGTTCATTCGGCTGAAGATATCTCGTGGTAGAGAACATGGACTATCAAAGACTCCAGATCCTCAATTTCCATCCTTCCATAGTACGAATACCAGTTAATTACACCATCGCTGTCCTCGAAGATGAAAGTGGTCATGGGGACGCCTGTCTCGATCCCCGTTGGAATGTAGGTCGGATAGAAACGATCCGGGTCGTCGGCAGCATCTATCGAAATTATCCTGAGCGCCTTGTACTTGCTCCCCTCGGTCCCCCCATCCTCCGTACCGGAAGCAATATCCTCATCGACCATCTCATCCCACTGCGCTTTGCAAGGGACGCATCCCTGGGTCCAATAGAAAAGTATCAGCAGATCGACATCTTCGGCATCAAGGACCTCAAGGACCCTGTCCGGATGATCTACCTCCTGACCTGCCTTCTCGTGATCCGGCGGGTATTCCACCCAGAAATGGGAAAATCCGGGAACGACCGGGTCCAGACCAAGGCACCCCAGACACTTGATGCTGGCAAGTTTCTCTACCTCCTCGTACCCTCCGTTGCGGGAGCCGATGGCGAAAGTTCCGATACCTATGGAGATCAAGATGAGTGTTACACCAATTGCAAGAAGCGGTGGCATCCTGCGGCCTCCGTATCCAGGGAACGGGTCCTCGACCTTTTTCCGGTTCATTTCCTGAACACCTCCTTTAGGGACCTCCCCACCGGTACGAACCTCTGCGCTTTCGTGGGACACGATGTCACGCACCTCCCACACCTTATGCATTCCGGGTCCGTCTTGTTCTCCTTTGGATTCATGCCCATCGGGCATGCCTCGATACAGAGCTGACAGTGGATGCAATCCTTTTCCGTGTATTCTATGTCGGAGATCGCCACTTTGTTCATGGGGGCATACATGGCCCCGACGGGGCAAAGATACCTGCACCACCCTCTATCGACGAAGGCGATCAAAGCGATGACGGCAACGACAAATATCCCCTTGAACCAGAAGAACTCGTTCCCGGACCACCCGGAGGGATTGAGAAGCAGTTCGGGGAGAGTGGCCGTTATGCCGCCGATGGGATCGTAATCGGTGAAGAACAGTGTATCGAAGAACCAGGATGTCGGAGCGATGGAAAGCAATACACCGTATTTGATCCACCTCAAACGCCTGTCCGTTTTACTTCCGGTCTTCAGTCTTGGACCCTTATCCTTCAGGAACAAACGAACTACGCCGATAAGGCCCATTACCCCGAACAGCAGTCCAAGAAGTCCCATGAGCTCGATACTGGCCATGGGGGTGGAATCCCAAGATAGTCGGCTAGCGACCAATTTCAGGACAAACATCAGGATGCCGATCCCGACCAGGGCCAGAGGGGGCACGATACTGGCCTTTCTTTTCAGGATCATTATTCCTGTAAGGGCTGTCAGGAAGGCTCCCAGCGCTCCAATGTATCCGGCCCACATGTAAGTGATCAGGTCCCTTCCGGCCTCTCTCATCATGTAAGGGAAAACAGCGCCGAAAACAAGCATTGCAAGGGATATTCCCGCCAATCCGAGAACCCATTTCAAGCTCTTCAGCTTTCTTTCCAGGTAGGAGAAAATGTCCTGAAGGGTCCCGACCGGACAGGCCCAACCGCAGAAGGACCTCCCGACCAGAACTCCTATCACGAGGAACATCCCCACGAGATACAATATCATCGAGAACCCTTCCTGGACCCCTTTGACGATATTGAGGGTCCCGTGTTCGATCACCCATATAGGGCATCCTGCACAGGCTGCAGGACTCGCGGGACAGAAGAAGAATGGATAGATGAAGCCCGTCATTGCGACCCCGAACACCCCGAGAATGGCGATCAAAAAGAATATGATCTGACTGGATATCCTCAGAACGGCGATGGTCACCCTGCTCCTTCCGGCTGCCATGATATCGACACCCTAAGAATCTGATTTGTCATTTACCTTTCGGATTTGAACGGGGAGGCCCCCCCAAAGTATAAATCGGTAACCTTGTTAACCTCCCCCGGTGCCCTGATGAAGGTGAGCGTCATCATCCCCACCCTCAACGAGGAGGAGTCCATTGGACAGACCATCGATCAGATCCCCCCCTCGGATGACCAGGAGATCATGATAGTGGATGGCTTATCCAAAGACCGAACTAGAGACATAGCTATCTCGAAAGGGGCAAGGGTGGTGGAGGAGAAGAGAAAAGGCTACGGTAGGGCTTACAAGACGGGCTTCAAGGAAGCCATGGGAGACATCATTGTCACCCTTGACGGCGATACCACCTACCCTGCCGAGCTCATCCCCGAACTTGTGAAGAGGCTCGAGGGAGAAGGTCTGGATTTCATCTCCTGCGACAGGATCCGGAAAGCGGAGAAAGGAGCTTTTACTCCAACACATGCCCTTGGGAACTGGGTGCTCAAGGTCACCATGAACCTCCTTTTCGGGATGAAGCTCAACGATTCTCAGACAGGCATGTGGGTCTTTCGAAAAAAAATACTCGAGAACCTAACGATCACTTCCGACGGCATGCCAATGTCCGAGGAGATCAAGATTGAGGCCTTCCGGAACACTAAGGTAAAAGCAAAGGAGGTTTCGGTCCCCTACCGGGTTAGGCTTGGGGAAAAGGCGCTGAACACATGGAAGGACGGATTCCGAAACGAGATGTTCCTTCTTAAAAAGAGGTTCAGGCCAGGATCGCTCGGCCCCGGAGAGGACTTCTCGGAAATCAGATCTTGACACCAGGGAGCGTCCTGGTCTCGATCACTCCCGGGATAGTCCTTATCTTTTTCAGTACAATGACCGAGAGCTCGTTGAAATCACGTGCCTCGACCTTCGCCAAAAGATCGAACTCACCAAAAAGCGGGGTCAGTTCCGTTATTTCTTTGAGCATCTTGAGCGACCTGAAGGTCTTGACCTCTTTCTTAGACTCGGTCTTGATGAAGATGAAACCTACCACCAAATGGATGCACCATTCATATATGGAGGGCTGAATAGATAACATTTACCGAAAATGACCGGATCTCGATATTGAAATAGTGCATATTTTATATTATCATCAAACATATGGTCCAGCGTCAGCGGGGGATGCAAGATGTTGAAGAACAGAATATCAATTCTATCGATGGTCCTTTTGTTATCGATGTCGGTCCTTATCCCGGGTTTGGAGCTCTCAAGCGCAGCCACTGTCCCATTGACAACCAGGGGGCCGCTTGTAAGCCATGCACCGATCCATATCTACCAGAATCTGAGCCAGAAGGCTTCCCAGGAAGGATGGACCGGGACCGGTGTCGAGGGAGACCCGTTCATCATCGAGGACCTGGACATTGATGCTACAGGCAGTAATTACGGGTTCTTCATCAGCAGCACGGAGGAGCACTTCGTGATCCGGAACTGCAGGGTCCGCAACGCCGATACCGAAACGAGCCCACAATACAAGGGGAACGCGATCTATCTTATCCAGGTCTCGAACGGGACCATCGAGGACTGCGAGATCTTCGACAGCAACTACCAGAACCTGATGGTCAACATGTGCGACAACCTATCGCTGTCCGGGAACAAGGTCTACGGGTCCTCGAACAACATAGGAATCATGACCTGGCGCAGCCAGGACATCATGATAGAAGGTAACGAGGTGTTCGATAATCCCAGCGGGGGAATGGAGGTTTCAGCTTGCGAGCGGGTAGTCGTCGAAGGAAACATCCTTGAGGGGAATGGAGGCAACGGCATTTCCGTTTCGAACATCTATGGTTCTTCCTTCAAGCACAATATCATATCCAACAACACCCTCAATGCCTTCTCCATTACAGGGTATTGTCCGGATAACGAATTCCTGGGGAACATAATGATCGGGGGAAGCATCACATTCTACATGGACTCAGGCACCCTAGGGGACCATACCATAACGTCGAACAATACCGTCGACGGGGGACCTGTTTATTATTACAAGAACTTGGACATGACCGGATCCAGCGTCCCAGCGGACGCCGGTGAGGTCATTCTGGCGAATGTGAAAGGCCTGACCATCTCCTCGATCAACTTCGAGGCGGGCACGGCAGCAATAATCGCCGGTTACTGTGAAGGAATATCCATTGGCGGCTGCGAACTGGAAGGACAGCTCCAGGGCATTACCGTATTCGAGACCTCGAACTCCACCATCGAGGCGAACGTCATTTCCAACATCGAATACAACGCGATATCCATCCAGGGAGGCCAGGGCAACCTCATCAAAGAGAACGATATCACGAATGTGAACACGGGAGTGATATTATACGGATCCACCAAGGGGAATATCGTCACACATAACAGGATATCGGACTGTGATACGGGGATCAGCCTCTACATGAGCTATATGGATGCATTCCCCGGGACAGGGAATGAGGTCGAGTTCAACACCATCGAAACCTGCACCAACAAGGGAATATATGCTCAGATGGAGGAAGGATCGACCATTGCGAACAACAGCGTCAAAGACGCATGGATCGGCATAGAGCTCTTCAATACCAAGAATATAACGGTATCCGGGAACCTTGTCCTTCGCAACGATATCGGGATCAGCGTGAACGGCAGATATTGGGGAAGCTCATGGCACAATGATATCATAGACAACAGGATCGAGGATACGAACGGTACAGGCATCGAGCTGAACAGATCCATGGGTGGAAGTTATGCAGGGAACCTGTTATACAGGTCAAAAAGTTTCGGTGTCTGGATAGGTCACTCACACTCGAATGTCCTTAAAAGGAACACCTTCCTCTGGAACAACGGCTCCACTATCACCTATTCCCCGTCGCATATCCAGGCCAGGGATGATTCAACAGATAACGACTGGGACAGCGGAGGTTTTGGCAATTACTGGAGCGACTGGCAAACACCGGATGCAGACGGTAACGGGATCGTTGACGATCCGTACCTTATCTTCGGAGATGAGAACTTCGATAACAGGCCCCTTACGGACAATCCTGTCGTGGTGATATCGGAGCCGATGGCATTGAAAGCGGTTCCAGGTGACTCCATGGTGGCTCTCTCGTGGTCGCCACCCGCCCGGAATTTCGACACTGAAATTATTGAATATATTGTTCACAGGAGGCAGGGAGACGATCCGGCCTTAAAACCGATCCATGTGATCGGTACCGTGACCGAAATGGTAGATTCGACGGTCGAGAACAATCTCGAATACCACTACAGCGTGGCCGCGGTGAACAAGTACGGCATGGGGCCCTTTTCTCCCGAGGTCATGGTAACCCCGGACGGAACACCTCCCATGGTTCAGATCACCTCCCCGGATGATGGCCACATCACGAACAGGACCAATATCACATTCGTCTGGATCGGGGCCGACGACGTGTCCTTCGACCATTTCGAGATCAGAATGGACAACGGAACCTGGATGAACGTTGGAGGCAACCTCACTTCAGATCTTGGACCCTTCGATGAAGGGGAGCACGTCTTTCACCTGGCCGGCGAGGATAAGGTCGGGAACAGGAACGAGACAGACATATCCTTCATCGTTGACCGGACAGCTCCCGTAGTCACCATAACAAACGATCCTGAAGACCTTATCGTCAACAGGACCGAACTGTTGGTCGAATGGGAGGGATCAGATGAATACGGTATCGACCGTTACGAACTGCTTGTCAACGGCGGTGCATGGATGGATGTGAACACCTCCTCATCCTACCTGGTAAAGGGCTTGGAAGAAGGAGTGAACGAGGTGGTACTCAGGGTTAGGGACCTTGCTGGAAATATCAATTCATCATCGATCCAAATAACCGTTGACCTTACCGCCCCCGAGCTCAGGATCCTGTGGCCGGTCGACGGCCTGGACACCCTTGATCGGAACATAACCGTCGAGTGGTTCACGTCCGATACGGGGCCTGGACCGCTCACACACAGGGTCAAGCTCGATGCTGGACTGTTCGTGGACTTCGGGGAAGCGCTGCAATGCGAGATGACAGATCTGGAGGTCGGGAACCATACCATTACCGTGAAGGCCATGGATGCAGCCGGCAATACTATCGAGAAGACCGTGAGCTTCACGGTCTACGAGGATGAGCTGCCTATACAAAAAGTAACGATCTCCGGTAAGGTCGTGGACAAGAACGGAGATCCGATCTCCGGGGTAAAGGTGACATCCGATGACGGAGCGGAGACCAGCACCGATTCCAGCGGTGATTTCGTCATTCTCGTGGAGAAAGGTCCAAGGATGCTCAAGTTCAGCAAGAAAGGATACAAGGATTGGACGGTATCGGTGGATGCAAATGACAACATGACCATACCCTCCGGGGACGTCGTCCTCGAGGAAAGGGAGGAAGACGAGCCGTTCCTGGGCCTGCGAAGAGGATGCTACATCTGCTTCGCGATCCCGATGGGAATTCTTCTCCTTTTGATCATCATAGGCCTGATCGCAAGGCTTACAAGGAAGAAGGTAAGAGAGGACGTATACGAGGAATGAGCCTCTATGCCAGGATATCATTAAATAGTAGCAGCAGTTTCGACCAAAACCCACGCTTAAGGGATAGAGTTCCCTCCGCGTGTCGAAAGACCGGGAAATGTGCCCCATGACAGGGGTGAATCCCAAGGAAGTGAACCGGATGACGAAAAGCGTCTACAAGTATATCGGCGAGGCCTGGAAGAGACCATACGACGGCGAGATAAAGGAGATCAACAGGGAGCGGCTGATCCAATGGAGGCACGAACCCACCTTCGTCCGCGTCGAAAGGCCCCTGCGTCTTGACAGGGCAAGAGCTCTCGGGTATCGCGCGAAACAGGGTTATGTAATTGTCAGGGCCAAGGTAAGGATGGGATCCCTCAGGAAAAGGGCCATCCGCAAGGGCCGAAGGGCCAAGAGGAAGGGTATAATCAAGATGAGGGTCCAGAAGAACCTTCAGGTCGTGGCCGAGGAGAGAACATCGAAGAGATATTCCAACATGGAGGTCCTCAATTCATATCTCGTGGGTGAGGACGGGAAGCACAAGTTCTTCGAGGTCATCCTTGTGGACCCCCACCATCCCGCGATAGTGAACGATCCCAAGATCAAATGGATCCACGAGAGGCAGCACACCGGAAGGGTCCACCGAGGTCTTACCTCTGCGGGCAAGAAGGGCAGGGGTCTCAGAAGAAAAGGCATCGGGTCGGAAAAATCCCGCCCATCGGTATCAGCTCATAAGCATTTCAAGAGGCCCGGGAAAAGGATCCGGATCAGCTGATCCCTCTCTACTTGGCTGGGGCTTTCAAACCAGCTTCTCAGGACAGCCCTGGCGCCGCGAGCAGTTCCGGCATTTACCTTCCCTGTCGTGATTACGGTGGGCAACGTGGGTACGGTCGGCCTCCCGGATCTCGGAGACCTTGGACAGGACCAGGGCTTTTGTCATCAGGTCCCATTCCACCGTGAACCGCTTCCTGTCGGTCTTCCCCGGAGCATAGTCGAGGTATCCGTGGGGGGTCTCCTGACCGTAGTTCACATCCATCAGGACCATGTAGGCGGACAGCTGCATGATGTGGCTGAAATGGGGTTTCGGAGGTATCCGCCCGGTCTTGACCTCCACCGGTATCTTGTAACCATCCTCCTCAAGAACCATATCCGGAGTTCCAACAAGGTAGTGCTTGCTTGATGTAAGGGGTTTGGATCCCTTCCTTAGCTCCGGATCGTCATGCACGACCACCTCCGCCTTCTTGGGAAGGTCCAGCTCGGACAGACCTTCTTCGGCCACCCTTTTCTGATGCATACCCCTCCAGAAGAAGAAAGCTGCCCCTGCCAGCCATGCACCTGCGATCACTACCGATGCCCAGTAGTATTCGTCCAGATTGTCACCCTTTGCAAGGAAGGTGGAAGCGGTGAAGACGGACGCCAGGAGGGCCAGTGTCGCTATGGGGAGTTCCTGCTGATCGTTCCCCCTGCCTTTTCGTTTACCCTTCTTGAGGCTGTTCGAAAGGTCATATCCTATCGCTCCTATGAACCACAAAAGGGAGAGGAAAAGGAACACCCACCCCATGTCCCCCCGGGCGTCGATCCTGTCCGAGATGAAGATGAACAGGACCGACAGGGATATCAGGAGCATAAGAAGGAGAGGACCGCCGAACTTGAGCTCCCCTTTTCGGATATCCGAGCGATGGGACCTGAAATATACTGTGAAAGATACGAGGAGGATCACATAGAGCACGATCAATGAACCCGCCAGAACGCTTGTTACCGTTCCGCTCTTGATGCCGAAGGGCCTCATAAGGAGTATCCCGTTAAGCATCAGAAGCATACCATAGAAATAGAAGAGCAGGGGAGTGTTGGACCTTTTCCATGTCTTCGAATCCATGCCCCTGATGAGCTTCGAGATCGCTCCCTTCCCGGGGGTGTTCGGGTCTGTGCTGATGATGAAATAGTATATCATCGATATCCCGATCAATAGTATGGAAAGGAAGATAACTCCGATCTTCCAGATGTCGATATCAAGGGACCCTACCCTTGCAACGACGATCAGCGAGATCCCCATTAGGAGCAGTAGTACCGAAAATATCAGGAAGGTCCAGGTTATCAAGCTGTCCTCCTTGCTCTTAACTTGTGCGGTCTTTACCGCGCTCACCTCGTCCCCTATCCTGCGGTGGTTGGTCTCACCGCGATAGAGCGGGGATCTTTCTTCGTGCGCGCCCTCCCTCTCGAGCTTCCAGGACAGGGGACAGTAACACCACCTCTCGACCTCGGAGGCGGATATCAACCTGTCCTGGGCCTCGCTAGACATCGGTTCAATTTACATTTTGATTATTATATAAGGATTGTTGAGCTGATACCATAATGATGGGATATCCCTGCCGCCTGTCAGCCGGGAACGATGAGGGAGCCTTTCCCGATCCATGGCCTCGTCAATGAAAGGAGTGGGGAGGGCAGCACAGATCATCCGATATTGATAAGGTTCCTCCAAAAGGAATATTATTGACCCACAACCAATATATGCCCATATCTGCAATAAAGACGGGAGGCGGAAGGTATGTCCAGAGGTCGATTTCTGAAGGGTAGGCGAATGGCAGCTATTATCATCATGGGACTAATGCTGCTGCCTGCTGCCGGAGCATTACTACCTGATGGCCCTGTCGAATATTCGAGGTTCGATGGAGCCCTGGACCCTTACATGAAGCTCATGATCGGCGAACACGATAAGGAAGATGTTTTCCGGTCGCTGGTGCAGTTCAAAAGCTGGCCCGTAGACGAGGACATCGCATATGCCGAGGCCATCGGTCTGAAGCATATCGCCACGATGAAGGTCCTCCCGGCGGCCCTTTTAGAGGGCTCAAAGGAAGAGTTCGAGGCATTGTCGGGCTATCCAAGGACCTACTGGATGGAATACGACGGAAACTTGGACCTGTTAATGGAGGAATCGCTTTCGACCATCAACGCCACCATCGCGTGGAACAGCTTTATCCAGTCGACACGCGAGAAGTTCCCCCAGA
>JBLIRH010000035.1:0-22011 GCA_049472215.1 Thermoplasmatota archaeon
TAGACCGAGTCGTTCTCGAGCAGGAGCTCAAGGACAGGGTCCGTGCTCACGTTGAAGAGCTTCCATCCGTAGGACTGACCGAACCACCGATCTCCGTGGAAGAAGACCCTCAGCCATCGGTCCCCGAAACCTTCCAGCGATATGTCGACGGAAAGGTTCCCATCGGTGGTATAATTGCCTTCAAGGACCGTTATGTTCCCGGGAACGGACCTTCCGTATTCATCCCTGACCATGATGTGGATCGGGAACAAGACATCGGGTTCGACGTTGTACAGGTCCGAGTAGACCTTCGTTACCGTGTATATCCTCCTGACCTTGAAATCCACGGACCGGTTCAGAAAGGTCCCGTTCTCCGGCATGTACGAGGCCGATATGGTGTGGCTTCCGGTCTCGAGGTCGAACCCTATCGGGACCAAAAGGACGGCAGAGCCTCTTCTTGTTGTCAAGTTGGTCAGGTTCATATTGTCGAGGAAAAGCCTCACCGTCTCCCCGTCAGGGAACTTCGTGATTCCATCGAGGTCCCTCTCCACGATCAGCACCCTGGCCTGGACCTCCGACCCGTATGTTACGGTCTCCTTGTCCACTTCCAGATAAAGACCCGTCAGGTTCCTTCCCCTGGATATAAGGAGCAGGAGGTCCCGATAGAGGCTCAGGAGGTCCTCCAGTGGACCGACCGAGGTGTTGTCGAAGGTGATGTTCGTTCCCTCAAGGGACAGGTTCGTTAGTGACAGCCCCTCGAGTGCCCCCACCATCCTCAGGTACGATCCTGCCGCCCTCGTGTAGGCCGATATCTGCAGATCATCGGCTCCGGTTCCCGGTTCCGTGAGGAAGACCAGGTCCTCCACAAGGCTCTTGTGGGAGGTTGTGAAGGTTGATATCCTCGCCGCGGTAGCGTTGAGTAAGGAGAATACGGGCATGTACCTGTCGAAGAGCGGACCCTGGATGGACAGGATCTCATCCTCAAGCTCGTCCTTCATCCCGGTCATGTTATCGAGAAGGGAAACTGAGAGCAGGTCGATGACCAGGGTGTGCCCCTCCTCGAATGAGAGATTACCGTCCCCGTCGGAGTCAGGGTCCGTAACCTGAAGCCAGAGTATGCGGGACATGAGGTCAGAGAGCGCCTGCAGATCGTCCTCGAAAAGGGTCAGCGAATCGAACCATTGCTCAAGGGCCGCAAGCCATTTTTCAAGGGCTGTAAGGTTCTCATTCACGGAACCATCGTCATCTTCAGCGTACCTCTCAAGGACCGTTCTCTGTACCCGAAGCTCGCTCGAGATCTCGAGGATATTCTCCTGAGCGGCCCTGAAGACCTCGTACTGGCCCTCGATCCTGTACCTGTAGATCCCGTCGAGAAGTTCCTTCTGCTCCCCGATCTCGTTGAAAAGGTCGAAAAGGACGGTTATCGATCCAGAGATCTCCCTGAAGTCTCTGATGATCGGCGCTATAACGCCGGAAAGTGACGAACGAAGGGAAACGGCTCCTATGAGATCGATCCGATCAAGCAGGATGGAAGAGGGTTCGTTCCCGAACCTTATCGAGAACAGCTCTCCCGCCCAGGGCGCCATCAGTCCGCTGATGATCTCATCCCTGGCTATGTCCGGTACTATCCAGGATGTGTCCAGACCGATGTAATGCTCCGAGACATCGGAAAGGAGAAACAGCTGATGATCGAGGTTCAGACCGTCCTTCTGTAGTTCCTTGAGATCGAGGTCGACGTTCGCAAGGGAGGACCCGAGTCCCGAGATCGCACCGGGGAGTGTGAGGAGAACCTTATCCATGGCCTCGAGCGCCCCCCTTACCACCGTTATGTTCCATTGGGATATCGTGAAATTGGATGCTGTCTCCACCGCCTCGAGGACCTCGGTAGCGAATGACACGAGCTGGGAAAGGTTGCCATCCAGGGCGGTAAGCCCCCCATGATAAAGGGAGAGCTCGGCGTAGGAATCTATCTCGGGGGGAATCTTTTCGAGCGTCTCCCCGATCCTCTCAACATGTCCGGTGAAGTTCTTGCTATGGGAGACAGCGGATCCGATATTTTCCGAGAGCAGCGCTTCCAGTGTCCTGTTGACATCCTCTTTTGTCGAAGCGAGGAAGTACCTGATGGAGTCGAGGTCCAGCTTGGCCTTATCATAGTCCTCATGGTGGACCTGACCGGAAACGGGTACAGCGAGAAGGATGGTCACCAGTGCGAGTGCCAGCAGTCCCGACCCCTTCATCGGACCATGTCAGAAACCGGTCCCCTGATAAAACTTTCTACGGGAAAACGATAATATAATAGCCGTCCAGGGCATTTACGGGAGAGGGGGTCCAATGAAACCGAAGGTAATTGTCACGGGAGGCGCGGGATTCCTCGGAAGCCATCTGGTGGATCTTCTGCTCGAGAAGGGCTATCAGGTCTACGTGCTGGACGACCTGAGCTCCGGGAACGAGAGAAACCTTTCCAGATGGACCAGCGACGAGGATGACGACATGGACTACTTCAAGTCCATCTACAAGTATTCCCCGGGATCCCGCCCCAGGCTCAGGGTCCTGGACGTGGACATCACACGGAAGTTCGTGGACAATCCATGGCTTTCCAACATAGGGGAAGGCGAGGTGGAGTGCATCTTCCACCTTGCCGCAAGGATGGACGTGATCTCCTCCTTCGACGATCCCTTCGATGACGGGATGAGGAACTATATCGGGACCCTGAACGTTCTGGAGTTCGCAAGGAAGATAAAATGTCCGAAGGTCGTGCACCGCTCATCCTTCACGGTATACTCCGAGGACAACCCCCTGCCGTTCAACGAGGATGCCAGCATTGGTCCGATCTCGCCCTACGCCCTGCACAAGTTCGCTTCCGAAAGCGTTCTGAGGATATACAACGGACAGTATGGCATGAGAAACGTCTCCTTCAGGTTCTTCAACCTCTACGGTCCGAGGATGGACCCGGAGAGCATATACTCCGGCGTCGCACTCAGGTTCCTCGATCACGCGATGAAGGACGAGGATATTGTCATATTCGGGGACGGGAAGCAGACGAGGGACCTGATCTACGTCAAGGATGCCGTGAACATGATGTTCCAGGGGTACGTCAAGGACGCTGTCGGGGTATACAATGCTGGGTCGGGTGCGGAGATGGCCATCGAGGAACTCGCAAGGGAGATAATCGCTGCAGTTGGAAGCAGTTCGAAGTTGGTTTTCAAGGAAAGAAGAAAGGGTGAGATGTACAGGTCAGTCGCGGATACCTCCAAGGTCGAAGGCGAGCTCGGCCCGTTCGAGAGGACGGCACTGCGGAAAGGTCTCGAAGAAACCCTCGTCTGGTTGAGAGAGCGATGATCATCCGGTGTTATCATCGGGTACGATTAGCGGTGAAACATTCAAATAATGTACAAATTGTAAAATCCTTAAGTGTCACCTTTACCTGACGGTTCCAGGAGCAAGGAGCTTGTCGTCCCATCCATCATATCCATCGCGATAATGCTGGTAGTACTCGTCCCTCTGACACTCTTCGGCGGCCACCAATACTCCGTCTATCTCAACGACCGCGATATCCGGGAGCGGGAGGACGACCTGGACGACAGACTGAGCGATCTCAAGACCAGCATCGAGCTCCACCTTATGAACCTCGACAGCCTGGATGCGCTGCTCCGGTCCGGGGACCCCCAGACGGTGATCGACCTTTATTTTCTCGGTTTTTCCGAGGTGATCGTCGAGTCGACTCCCGGAGTCGTAGGAATAATCGTCGTGAACGATACCGGTACACTTTTCGCCTATCCGGAGGATATTACGGTCTATACCGACGACTGGCGCGCCATTACCGACGGGATACCGGAGGTCTCCGAAGGACTGGAGGAGATGATGTCCGATGCAGAGGGGCGATTGATAGGACCCTTCCAGTTCTATGACGGGTCCCCGTATATGGTGGCCGGAGAGCCTGTCTTTGACGATGAGCTCCTGTGGGGTTTCCAGGCGATAATTTTCAACCTGACCATGCTCTTTCGGGAAACGGGTCTGCTGGACCAGGACCTCGATTTCGATCTTCAGTTCATTAATCCTAACGGGACAACATTCTTCGGAAAGGACCTGTCGGGGAGGGACGACCTGATCTCAAAGAAGATGCGCATAAGGAACGTGGAATGGGAGGTCTACGCTGTCCCGGAAAAAGGTTGGGCAAGGGAAACGACCCTTGCCGTTATCCTTTTCACTCTGGGAGAGGTCATCATATCCGCGCTGCTCATCATCGTTGTTTTCCTTGGGATACGAAATCAGTTCAGGCTGTCCAGGGTCGTTACCGACAGGACGGAGCAGTTGGAGACCAGATCGAAAAGCCTTGCGGAGGAAGTGGAAAAGAGGAAAAGGTCCCAAAAAGAGCTCGCGGAAGCGAACAGGATCCTCGAGGTCTCCCTCAAGGAGGTTAACACTCTTCTGAGGCTTTCAAGGCTCCACCTGGAAGGCCAGGAGGTTCTCGAAGAAGTCTACGGTCGGGCCGTGAAGGTCATCGAGCACACTCTCCTGAATCCCGAGAAGCAGTGCATAGCGATCATCTTCGATAAGAAGGCCTATACGGTCGACTGCCCCCGCATACTCCCTCTACTTTACCGGACCAAGATCTACGCAAACGGCGTGGAGCGGGGGGCGATCGTGGTCAGATGCAAGTGCGGAGCGGGGGAGGGACCTGCCTGCGAGCTCTCCAAAAGGGAGAAAAGGGTTATTGATTCCATAGCCAGCCAGCTGGGTGCCATCTCGGAGAGGTGGTCCGCACAGCAGAAAGAGATGGAGGCAAGGAGCCAGGCCCAGTTCTACCTCGACCTTATGAGCCATGACATCAACAACCTCCACCAGGGTATCCTGATCAATCTTGAGCTGCTCAGGAGCGGTATCATTACCGGGGAGAAGAAGGATTCGACCATCACCACGTCCATGGACCTCACACACCGCTCCATAAAGCTCGTGAAGAACGTCAAACTCCTCTCGTATCTCAAGGACCTCAAAGAGCCGCTCAGACCCATCGAGCTGAACGAATCCATAGTGGAATCCATAAAGGAAGTGCGATCATCCTTCGCCGGCAGGGAGGTCGAGATAAACGTCGACATGCCCGGGGACCAGATGTTAATATTGGCGGATACCGTCGTCAGCGAGGTATTCATAAACGTTCTGAACAACGGTGTGAAGGTCCAGAATAAAAGTCCCGCCAGGATCAAGGTCGAGGTCCACCCACATGGGGAGACCATTAGGGTGGCCATCTCCGATCACGGCCCCGGCATAAGGGACAAGGACAAGGGTTCACTTTTCGAGAGGCATACCGGGAAGAAGGCCGACAAGCTGATGTCGGGAATAGGGCTGTCTCTGGTGAAGGTGCTGATGGACCGTTACAGGGGCAGGGTCTGGATCGAGGACAGGGTGAGGGAAAGGTCGGAAATGGGTGCGAAGTTCGTCCTGGAGTTCCAGAACGCCAGGACGGCGGATTGAACGGTCCTTGAGATCAAAAGGTTGGTCCGGGAACTGTAGGAGATAGACATGACATACTTATCATATCCTCCCGGACCAGATTACCACCGGACCCGGCCTTATAAAAACTGAACGGTACAGCTTTGTAGCTTTCACATCTTCTAAAGGAACGGTTCCGAAGCCTTCTCCTCCAGCGTGATAACGGTTCCTGTGCGGGCGTTCACCAGCATTATCCTTCTTGTCCTCTTCTTCCGGTGCATGACCTGGACCCGGTAGAAGGGCAGGTAAAAGGTCTCGGCTCCTATCAGCGCCACATCCTTGAAGAAACCGGCGACAAGGGTTCGGACGAGAGTATCCGAATACTGCGGTCTCATGACCTCTATGTCGAGCTTCGGTCTGATGGTGGTCATGGCAGGGAGCTTCGTCCGAAGGTCCTTGAGTGAAGGTACCTTCATTTGCAGGGTGGGCATGTACATCTTGGTATCGCCGACGTCCTGGGACTTCTTGATGAGCTTTTGCTCCTTGAGGTTCTCGAGCGCTTCCCTTAGCTCCGTTCTCGGGAGTCCCGAGGCGGGAACCAGGTCGTTGATCGTCATGTCCTCCTTCTGGAGCGAAACGAGGATCCTGATCTCCCTCCAGTTGTCCCCGTCCCTTGCGAGCCGGATCAGCCTGTTGTCCAGCTCGATTATGGGTTTCAGGTCGTACTCGTCCTTGAACTTCAGAAACTTCAGGAGGACCGGGTCGAACACCGAGAAATAGTTATTGCTCTTGAGGGAGAAGAAGAACCGTTTCGCCTTCACCATCCTGCACCAGAAGAAGGGCCAGTAGATGGCGTCGATCTCCTCGATGGTTTCCTTTGTCTTCCTCTTGATCAGGGTTTTCTTTATCTCCTTCTTGACGATCTCAAGCGCCTTCTCCTCGGACATATCGAACTTGAGACCTCTGATGGGAGGCCCCCTGAGCGCTTCCTCGACCCCCTCCTCGAAATCGACGAGCTCGGCGTGGAGCGGAACCGGTTTGCCCTTCTCCACCTCGATGACCTCGGTGGAGACCTCTATCAGCTCCGAAGGGATGTCCTCCTCTTCTTCTTCCTCCTCCTCTTCTTCTTCTTCGGGTTCTATTATCTTCGGTTTCTTCTTTTTCTTCGGTTTCTCTATCTCCACCTCGACTTCCTTCTTTTTCTTCTTTTTCGCCTTCTTCTTCGGGGGTGCCTCTTCTTCTTCCTCTTCCTCCTCCTCTTCCTCTTCCCTGGCCTCGACGATCCTCTTCACCTTTTCCTTCAGGGCCTTTTCCCGCTTTTTCTTCTTCTTGCCAAGGACGGAGTCCACTGTGGGGACCTCCCCCTCATCCTCCTCCTCATCTTCCAATTCGTCTTTCTCCTTCTTGACGTCGTCCTTGACATCGTCGAGGAAATCGGAGACGTCGAACTTACCTTCTTTGTCACCCTTCTTCATTTCAAGTATCCCCCCGTCTGGAGCGAACTCACCAAGTACCATGAATTTACCTTTTCCAAGGTCCGATAGCTCCTCGAGAGCGTCGCTCGAGGGTATGAACTGCTCGACGGAATCGAGGTCGTTCTTGGTCTTCAACCTGCCTATGATCTGGTTCTCGAACTTGCTGAGGATGGACCTGTCCAGGTCCTGAGGCTTGTGTGAGTGAATCATGACACCGATGTTCCGTTTCTTGCCCCTCTTGCAGATCTCCACGAGGCGGTCTATCTTCTCATCGTCCCTCTGGCCGAGGTACCTTTCAGCCTCGCCGACCACCAGGAGCATATCCCTCTTCTCCTCCCACTGGAGCTTGTAGAACTCTTCGAGGAACCTGGTGACTATCGCCATGTCCTCCTCGGTATCATCGCAGTCGGAGGTATCGAGTATAAGCCGGCCCCCCTTGCTCACCAGAGTGTTCGCAAGCTTCGGAGCCCTCTTCTCGTTGAGAAGAAGGTCAGCCTCCGGGACCCTCCCTGCCCAGACGATCTCGCATTTATCCTTGAGAGGGCCGAACCTGCCCTCCGGATCGATGACGACGAATGAGCCCCCCTTCTCTGCGATGTTCTCGCAGATCCCCAGGACCAGGTCCGTTTTACCCGAACCCCCCATCCCGAGAATTGCCGTCCGGGACGACATGAGCGCATCCGCTTTGACCTTGAACGTTGCTCCCTTCATCTTTCCTAAAGAAATGGACCCTTTCACCATTTTGACCACATCCTCCGGTCCTTGATGGGGGGAGATAACGAACTTACGCATATTTATCTCTGTTTGGATATGAGAAAATAACAACCCCAAAAAAGTATGCGGCCGCCTCTGTCGTTAGGAGCCCCATTTTTCCAAAGCTCTCGTCAGGATATCGTCAAACAGGACCTGCCTTTCGGTGCGTTTCACGTTCTCGACTGCGCCCTCCAGGTCCCTCGAGCTCCTCGTTATGACCGCGTCGGTATTTTCGAAGCCGCCGTGAAAATAGGTCATGATCCAGAATGCAGCGAGACGCATGATGGAGTAGATACCCCTCCTGCCCACTACCCTGATGGAGTTCCTTTCGAAGCTCCACCGGAGTCCAAGTCCATCCCTCCACCTGCCTATGTCAAGGCTAGGTCCTGAGGGACCAGTAGGAGGACCGACCGGTCGTTCAAAGTGCATTCTGACCGCTTTTCCATCGGTTTATGTATATAAAGATTATCTGAAAAAACCCGAATTGGCAAACAAGGTATATATTTAATTTGCGGAAACACCGGAGGGGAGCCTTGATAGATCCATCAACCTTCGATCAGCATCTAGCACACTATCTCTATGATAGGGAACGCATTCGGGGGAACGATGCTGTTTCGGATATCACTCGAGGACGATCACCTTGATGATGTTCGCCCAGGGTATGAGGACGGTATTGAACTTCGTCCTCCTTTTTGATGGGTTCAGGGTGACCTTGATGAAGGACCCCATATCCTCCCCTTTCCCGCCTGCAGACTTCTTCTTGCCGTCCGCAAGATAGATGACCTTAACATTTCCGAGTTTGGTCAAGATATTCACCTTGGAATAAATAATCCTCGGATTATATTAAATTATCCGTTAAAATATCTAGTAAATCCTTCCCTGCCATGGGCTGTTGGAACATTCTGGATATATTTATCCATATTTTTTTTGGATTTGCCAGATGGGGAAAATACCAGGAAATACGCGAATTAATGAGGACACCGCCATAGTACACGTAAAATACCCATGTACCTTTCTACTGTCCGTGGACCTAAGGGGGCGTATCGACGGATTCCTGCGAAAGGAAGCGCTGGTCTTGGGATCGTTCGCGGTCGCCATCGGAATGATCTATCGATTAGTGATGTCATTCGTTGTCTTCCTCCAGGCCGACGAGGAGATCTTCGCCTACGATGCCTATTACTTCATCCTCGGGGAATCCATCGATTTCATAGTCGGGAAGATCGGAGCATATCTCGGATACCCCTTCCTATTGTCCATATGGTTCAGACTCTTCGGGGTATCGCTCCTGTCAGCCCGCATGTTCTCGGTGCTCTGCTCCGGTGTCTTCCTCCTTTTCGTTTTCCTTATACTCAACAAGCTGACGAAGGACCCGAGGGCCGCCATGCTCGGGACACTTCTATTGGCATTGCTCCCGTTCCCTCTACGGTACGGCCATATGGTCCTGACCGAGCCCCTGGTATGGGCAGCGCTTTCAGCCGGGTTGTACCTTCTGATCAGGGGAATGAGGGAAGAGAGATGGTACATGTTCCTCTTTTCCGGGATGATATGCGCTCTCGTATTCTTCGTCCGGAGGTCTGCCCTCATCCTTCCGTTCGTCATTTTCCCCACACTACTCTGGGTCAACAGGGACAGGTTCAGCAGGATGGTCAAGGAATCATTCTCCTGGCTTGGAGGATTTTTAATCCCATTCGCCGGAGGGATACTTTTCTTCATACTGACGTTCGGATGGGAGAAGCTGGAGGAGCTAAGATGGACGAAGATCCCCAACATCACACCGGAATGGACCATCGATCTTCAGGGTTTCAGCACCTATGAATACGCTCTGTATACCCTTCAGCCGACTGCATGGAAAGGAACATTCCTGATGCTTCTGGTGCTTTTAGGGGGGGTGGTGATCCTCATGTCCCTCTTCAGGGACCGGTGGAAAGCTGTCTATGCTGCGGCCTTTCTATGGCCCGCGTTCATGAGGCTCATGTTCGACACGCATATCACCCAGGTGAGCCTGGCAAGGATAATCGTTCTTCCAACCGTGGTGCTTTTCATTGACAGGTCATACAAAAAAGACCACAGGTTCTACCTTGCGCTATCGCTTCTGATCGGATCGACCGTCGGGTTCTCGACCGTTCATCTTTCGGGGGACATCTGGAACGTTATCATATACATGTCAGCGGCCGGGATGGTGCTGTTGTATCTCGCGGACCGGCTGGACAGCAGGCCTCTATCTCTTATCCTTCTTGCAGGCGGTCTGATCTCGCTTTATATTATTACGTTCAAGGAACCGCAGATGGCGGCCCTGGTAAGGAACTCGGTCCCGGTGATCGGGATGGTCTACGGACTTTCACTGGTCCTCTCAAAGGAGGTTCCCAAGGAGCTTCCCCTCACGGTTGTCGGCCTCTTTGTTCCAATGGTATATCTCACTTCCGAGCTTCCCATCTGGCTTATTTTTGTAGCAGCAGCGGCTGTTGTCCTGGGGGTCGCCCCTCTGTTCGGCGGCTGGGAGAAGGAGAAATGGTCCAGGATAAGGTTCGTTTATTCGCTTCTGGCGCTCGCCAGCGTATGCTTCATGCCGGAATCGGTCCCCGATTGGGGGATATACCTGCCGCTGGCAGGGATGTCAATATTCATGATCTCTTATTTCATCAGGGCTTCATTCATGAACAGGTTATCGAGGATAGTCCCGATCACCGGAGCGGTTGTGGCTTTCTCGCTTGCCTTCTACGCCACGAGGTCGTTTTCGTTCTCCGCCCTCGCGTTCGTTGTCGTGGGTGTCACTTCAACCATACTGAAGCAGATGGATACCATATCGGCCATCTGGAGGGAGAAGATCGGCGACAGGGTCTCAGTACTTCTCTTCATGCTGGTGGTCGGATACCTTGCCTTCTATGTCTACTATGCCTGGACGGAGGTGTACATGACCGAGTTCATTTTCCAGGCAGTGATCATCGGGGGACTGCTTCTCTGGACCATGAAGGGGATCCACCCCAAGGTCAGAACGGAGAGGACAGAAGGAGGCTACCGGAGACGGATCGTCCCCTTGAGTATTCGGAAAAGCTCCTCGGCTATCTTTCTAATATTCCTGATGCTCACGATCCCTGTCTCGGTGGGATTCTACCTCGACGACCAGTGGTTCAGGGAGGAGTCAATGGACAAGAGGCCCTACATGAGGACCATCAGGGAGGTGGCGGGATGGATAGAGGATAATTCTGCCGATGACGAGATGATACTCGCATGGCATTGCTATGCGATCGAGGCCGACAGGGAGACGGTGATCGAGGTCTCCAATGCGAAGATATACAACGGCTACCGGGTTGTGGAGGACATGAAGGAGAACAATGTATCGGTCTTCGTCAGGGACTGGTACACCGATCACGGGATATGGAGGGACCAGAAAGTGTTCCAGAACTACATCCTCGAGAACTTCGTCATCGACAGGGTGATAGACGGAAACGAATGCTGGATCCGTGTGAAATAGCTATACCCCATTCCTCCCGTCCCCCCAGTTATCAATAATGAAGGAGCAAACGTTATTAGGTCCCCCTATCCATCGGGGCCCCCGTAGAAAAAAAAAGCCATTCCCAATAGGGAGACGGCATTAAGGGTTGAGGAAAGATGGAGAATAAGCTGCTCTCTTTTACCGTCATCACGCTAATGGTTGCCGTCGGGCTCCTTGGACTCATTAATCTCCAGGGAACCGTCAGGGGGGCCACTACGTGGTTGGTGGACCAGGGGGGGGCCGGGGACTTCACGACGATCCAGGATGCGGTGAACGCTGCGTCGGACGGGGATACTATTTTAGTTAATCCCGGGACCTACAACGAGCAGGTGGGAATCAACAAGAACGGGATAACCCTGATGGGGAGCGGGGCTCAGAATACGATCATTAATCCTGGAACAGGAAGTACTGGAATCGGTATTAGTGGGAGATGGATAAATATTAGCTCAATGCAAATAATAAATGGTATTGTTGGAGTTAGCATTGTTGGATCATCTAATATATATATTAGTGATATTATTGTAAATAATAATGTATTATATGGTATTGAAATTGCCACCTCGAATTATTGCAATATATCTAAATCTGTTTCATTAAAAAATTCATACGGTATTAGAATTCATATTTCTGATAATAATGAAATATATAATAATAATATATATGAAAATAATATCGGTATTTATTATTATCAGTCAAAAGACAATATTGCCACTTTCAACAAGATCATTAACTCCGAAACCGGCGTGAAGCTCGAGATGTTCTCTCACTCCAACGAGTTCTATCACAACAATATCTCATCGAACAATCGGGCTAATATTGACTCTGTCAACTGCAATGATAATACCTTCAAACAGAATATGATAAATGACAGTTCCCGCGGAGTGGACATCGTCAGGTCATTGAGGAACATCTGGGATGAGAACACGTTCAGTGGATCGACCATCAACTGCAATTTCAATGGCAGCTCGAATATGCGGTTCATCAACAACACGGTGATATCGGACTGGGGGAGGAATGCTATTGTCATCCTTGACCAGGACGATGACCTGATCCAGAAAAACGACATCATCGGGTCGCTTTCATCCGGAGTGAAACTTTTCAACTGCAGGAGGGAGACCATAACCGGGAACAGGTTCGAACGAGCAGGAGTGAGCATTTCAGGGGAAATCCTTGACCATTGGAACACACACAGTATCGATACGACCAACACTGTCAACGGAAATCCCATCAGATACTACAAAAACCAGGTATCTGGCAATATCGGGGCCAGTTCAGGTCAGATAATTCTCGCCAACTGCACACGGATCGGTATCTCCAACCAAGCGATAAATTCGACCATCAGTGCAGTACAGATCGCATATTCAGACAACACGACCGTATCCGATTCGGATCTCAGCGATAACTGGCAGGGAATTGTCATAGCCAGGTCAAGGGATACCCTTGTGGACAATATAACAATAGATAACATTGTCGGGACATCTATCACCATTGCAGAAGGAGGTTGGAATACGATCTCGGGATCTCATATATCCAATTCCAGTTATGGTATCAGAGTAGTGGGATCGGTCAACAATTCTATCAATGACAATGTTCTGACCGACCTTATCTTCACTCCAGTACATATCCTCCCCGGAGAGGGGATCATCCCTGAACACAATGAGGTGAGGGGGAACATTCTAAACCGCAGTCAATACGGAGTGTTTATATTCTCTTCCAACGACACGATCGTTGTCGACAACCATATCGACAACAACAGTATGGAAGGGATATCCATCGGGGACACTTGGCCGTATCCGCCTATCACGAATATCACGATAAAGGACAACACCATCGTCAACAACACGATCGGGATCTCAACCATGTGGGGTACCAACAATGTTACCATACAGGAGAATCTGGTGATCGGGAATCATAAGGCGGGGATCGACCTCATCTATACCGGGAATATTACGATCGAAAATAACACCATTATCGATCAACACGAATGGGGGGCCGATATCAAGAATTCCAACAACTTGACGGTGTCGGGAAACAACATCTCGGATAACCGATTTGGTGGTATCAAGATCGGCAATGTGTATGATTCCAATATTCACGACAATATCTTCACCGGATGGGATTACCAGGTCGTTGCCCTTCAATTGACAATAGCGTACAGGTTCCAGATAAGTTCGAATCTCTTTGTGAACAACACATATGCTCTCGGTATATATGTCAGCAATGACCTGTTGATCTATGATAACTATCTCGATAATGACGTCAATATCGTTGATATAATGTTCTCAACCAACCTTCGCTGGAATATCTCGAAGACCCCCGGCACGAACATACTCGGAGGCTACAACATCGGGGGCAACTACTGGAACGATTACAACGGACTCGACCTCGACGGGGACTGGTTCGGGGACGAGATGCTACCCCATGGACCCGGTGATCAACTCCCCCTCCAGTACGATCTCAT
This sequence comes from Thermoplasmatota archaeon, assembly GCA_049472215.1. Classification (GTDB taxonomy): domain Archaea; phylum Thermoplasmatota; class Penumbrarchaeia; order Penumbrarchaeales; family Penumbrarchaeaceae; genus JAFGLL01. Next base: position 13,592 of record JBLIRH010000035.1, read on the forward strand.
TCCCCCCTCCATCACCGACACCACCACACAGGACACGGCTTACACAGGGGGCAATTTCCTCTTCTCCATGATCTATAACGACGAGAGGTCCTATCCGGGGGAGGCGTGGGTGGAATGGCAGCTCGCTGACGGCCCCCTGAACAATGTTTCCATGACAGAGGTGGCCCCCAACGAGTTCGAGCTGAACATATCACTGCCATTCGACAGGATAGGTGTGTTGACCTACCGTATGATGGCAAGGGACAGGGGGCAGAACTGGGATATCCTCGAGGGGATGCCCGTGGAGGTCATTGACGATCTCCCTCCCGAATTCCACGGCATATCTGTCGGGGGCACGGCTCTGATCGGTGCCGCTATACCGGTTGACGTTAGCGTTACCGACAACCTCGGTGTCTTTTCGGTCTCGATGTTCTACAGGGACATATTCGGGGAGGAGCAGGTCCTCGATCTCAACGAGGGGGACCCCGGGATCTACAGCGGGACGGTTCCAGCACAGATCGCAAGGGGGACCGTCGAGCTATGGTTCTCCGCTGTTGATATCAGTGATAATTCCATCACCTCCGAACACATCCTCGTTTCCATAGTCGACAACGTACCCCCGAGGGCGGATATAAGGTCCCCAGCCAACGGGACCGCCTTCTCAAGTTCCGTATCCTTCGATCTCAACGTCCAAGACGAGGTCGGCCAGACCATCCTTGTCACCTTAAAAGCTGTCGAGCCCTCGGTCCATACAATATTCAGCGGCGCCCCCCTGGACGATCAGTTCATCGTGAACTGGTCCGTCATCGATATTCCCGAAGGGGAATACTTGGTCACACTCGCCGTAATGGACGATGTCGGCAACACCAACAGCGACACGGTCCTGATCTACATAGACCACACCCTCCCCACACCGGTGATCAACGGGACGCTGATAGCTTTCACCGGGGACAGGGTAAGGCTAGATGCACTTATGAGCAACGACCGGTCCGGAATAGCATCCTACAGATGGGGGACCGGGGATCCTTCCACCGGCAGGAAAGTTCTCTGGGAAGGCCCCCTTGCGGAGTTCGTTTTCAACGATCCCGGAGAGAACCTGGTCTGGCTGGAGGTCACCGACAATGCCGGCAATGTCAATATCAAAACAGCAACGGTGGTCACCTACCTTCCCCCCGGGCCGAGGATAGTTATCACGACCCCCTCCGATGGCCAGACCGATGTCTCCATCGATATCCAGATCAGGATCACATTCGACCTGCCCATGAACAGGACCTCGGTGGAGCAAAACATTTTTTTCGACCCCAGCTACGAACATTCCTATATGTGGAACAACAGAAGCGACATCCTCACGATAATACCGTCAGCTCAACTTGAATATTCAAAGACCTACTCGATAACCTTGAGGAACGCATCCGCAGGGGATGGAAGGGTTACAAAGCTCGGGTTCTACACATTCGGTTTCACCACAGAGGATGCACCTCCCGGACCCGTCCTTTTCTTCATATCTCCCACGGAGGGCACTACCTACCACACGGGATCATCCCTCTCGGTCTCGGGCGGGTCCTACAATCTTCCGTCCGGATCGCTGGTCACGGTCACTGTAGGGGGCCGCAACTGGAAGACCACAACAGGCATCGGGGGGGACTGGAGCCTTGATATCGTCCTGCCCTCGTCGGAGGGAAGCCACACGATAACGGCCGAAAGCGAAGGGGCAAGCACGGAGGTCACCTTCCTCCTTGAAGATGCCCCGAAGGAAAAAAGCTCCCTGAACGAATCCCTGCTCTACTTCATCATCGCGATAATCCTTCTGGCCCTTCTGGCTGTTGCATACGTTGTATGGAAGAGGGTAAGGGAAAGGGATTACGATGTCGAGGACTGGGACGAGGAGTAGGCTCTACAGGAGTACTTCCGTCCCCCTTTCCGCAGACCTGTAGCAGGCTTCTGCAATTTCCACCGCCCTGAGTCCGTCCCCGCTGGTGATTGGGGGCTCCTTCCCGGTCCGGACGCATCTCACCATATCCTTCAGGAGAGGCACCAGCATCTTGACCTCTCCTCTCAGCGGGACCAATTTCTCCACCCCGTCCTCCAGCTTCATCAGCTTCACGTTCAGGGCATCCCCGTAGAGGACGCCCCCTTCGTGGTCTATCCTCATCGTCCTCGAGCGGTATTTCGAATCCCTTGCGATCTTGAAGCTCCCTTCAAGACCTCCTTTCAACTTGATCGTACCGTAAGCGAAGTCTTCCCAGACGGGATTAAGGCTCCTTTCGGTCCTGCATTCCACACTTGTGATATCCGCATCGAATATGAACCTGAGAGAATCGAAGACGTGCACACCCGTGTTCAGGAGGCATCCTCCCCCGGCAAGCTCCCTGTCGAGGAGCCAGGGCGTCTTCGGAGGCTCGAGATACTGGACCATCTCGAACCATTCTGGGAACGGCAGTTCCTTCCATATCTTCCCCATCTTTTTCCAGACCGGGCAGTACCGTAGGGTCTGTGCAATCATGAGCTTCCTGCCTGTTCTCTTCTCGACATCGATCAACCTCCGGCAGGCTTCCGAAGTTGCAGCCATGGGCTTCTCCAATACCACATCTACACCCGCCTCCATGGAAGCCGCCGCCATCTCCTCGTGGAGTGCGGTGGGGGTCGCTATCACGACAACGTCAAGATCATCCTCAAGGAGCTTTCTGTAGTCTCCGTGAAGACTTACCTTGTCAGGTTCAATTTCCAGACCTAAACCTTTACTCGGGTCCATCCTGCAAACCGCCGCAAGCTCCGCTCCCTTTACATCCTCCAGAATATGTTTGATATACCTTGACCCGTGCCTCCCTGCGCCTATGACCCCGAACCTCAGAGCGCTCATCGGTCCCGAAACGAGCTTTGCATATAAAATCAGGACCATAGAAATCCTATCAGGAACTTTTCTCTTTCAAATATACCGGTAAGTATTTCAAGTATCGATAGCATTATTGTTTTACGGTATTGCCATGGATAAGGTGAAGGTATCTTCGAAGTTCCAGATCGTGATCCCTTTGAGCATCAGAGAACATCTGGGTATCTCTCCCGGTGAGGAGTTGATAATGGTGGAGAAGGGTGGAGTGGTCCATATGATCAGGGTCGGAGACATCAGGTCCATGAAGGGGACCTACAAAGAGTTGGCGACGGAAGGGATCCGGGATGAAGAAGACAGATATTGAGGAGCTCCGGAAGCGGATCGTGGATTCGTGCGGTTGGATAGAATATTTTAAGGGAGGCGACCTCGCGGAGAGCTTCGGAGAGCATATAGAGGACCTGAACCGCTCGAACTCCTTCACACCGACCATAATAATTTACGAGGTCTACAAGGTGTTCCTGAGAAATTACACCGATGACGACGCATTGAAAGCCGTCAGTCATATCAAGAAGAATACGACGATAATCCCGCTTGACGACAGGATCGCCATAAGTGCGGCGGAACTTTCATCCCAGCTTCGCATCCCGATGGCGGATGCCATTGTTCTGGCTACTGCAAGGGACCTGAATTCAATAGTGATAACTTCCGATACAGACCTGAAAGGCCTCAACGACGTTCTTTACATCAGTTCACAAGCAGAACGGAACAGTTCGTCCTCTTTGCGAATCGGGACCTGAGGTGGAAGTATCCTCTTTTCTTTATCCTGCCAAGTATGATCAGGTCGAAACCCTCCTCCTCGGCCATCTCGTTAATGAAGCGGTCCACCTTATCATCGACGACCGCCTTGAACTTGATCCTGTGCTCCCTGTGGATCTGTTCGGGCTCGTCCTTTCTCTCTTCCCCCTCCGGGTCGTGGATATAATAAGCCTTGACAGTTGCGTTGAAGGCCTTTTTTAATTTCTTTGCCATCTTCGGCGACTTCGAGTTGGGGGACAGGTTGGTGCAGAACAATCCTATCTTCCTTATGGGTCCTTCATGCCTCTCTATCCAAACCGGAACAGGGGAGCGGTCCATGATCCTGTATTTCACCAGATTGTAGGATTCGTATTCCATCAGCAGTGTGTCCGCATCGTTCTCCTCGATCATCTCGAGGAGCGTATCCGTCAAGGCCCCCTTCCTGACGGAAAACTCATCCGGCTCCTCCCCGAGCATCCTGGCAGCCGTCTTGAGTATGACCTTTTTCGCTACTTTTTCATGGGACCGTATCATCTTTCTCTCGAACCTGTCCTTGTCCCTTTCGGTCATGACGTGTCCGGCCTTTTTTGCGACCTCGTCGAAGACCGAGTCTTCTATGATGTAGGACATGAAGATCTTGGAGTCCAATCTGTCGGCCAGGTCCCTCCCCCTTCTTATGGCCAGTTCGGGGAACTGCTCCTGCGGTATGGAGAGAACTATCCTCTTTAGCATCACCAGACACCTATCCATTTCCAGTACGTATAGGCCACCAGAAGGATGATACCTATAGTGACCGCATTGGCAATAATACCTGCCTTCAGAAGGTCCTTCTGATTGAAGTAACCCGAGGAGAACGATATGAGGTTACCGGGGGTCGATATGAGGAACATGAACGCGAGGCCTCCTGAGAGGGCAACGAGCATCGCCCCCATTTCAGGGGGAAGTCCCGTTTCCGTGAAAACGGCGTATCCGATCGGAAGCAGGATGGAAACGGCAGCCGTGTTGGACATGAACTCCGTCAATATCTTGGACAGGAGAACAACGAGCAGGATCGAGAGGAATACGTTGCCTCCCGTCGCATCGAGCACCATCCCCGCCAGCCACTCTGCGGCTCCCGAATTGGCCATGTGAATGCCTATCGAGATAGCGCCCCCGTAGAGCAGGATTATCCCCCACGGGATCTTGTTCTCAACATCGTCCCAGTTCATCCCGCCGGCAATGAAGATGACCACGGCACCGATCAGAGCTATCAGAGATAGTTCCACATCGAATAGCGTCGGAAGAAGGATGAAACCCAGGACCACCAGAAAAAGTACTCCCATGACAGTGATGTGCTTGCCCCTGATCGATGGGAGTTCCTCCACCTCCTCCTCAATGATCTCCTTTCCTCTCTTGAGGTCCTTGATCTCGGAAGGGAAAACGATGATCAGAACGATCCAGACAGCCAGAAGCGAAAGGACCACCACGGGCATGGAAAGTACCATCCATCTCAGAAAGCTGATATGGATGCCCTCCAGCCGAAGGAACCCTATCGTCAGGGGATTCCGGGCGCCTCCGAGAGGGGTTCCGAGGCTCCCGATGGTACAGCCGAAGGCAGCTCCTATCATGATGGACTTGGCCAGGTTGCTTTTAAGCGGGACAAGACCGATCCCGACAATGATGTACATTATGACCGGTACGATAAGTATGATGACCCCGTGCTGGGGCATTATCAGCGTGAGGGAGGCCCCCGAGAGCATGGTCGCCAGGACAAGAAGCTTGGGGGACCTTCCCGCGATCTTGAGAAAGTACAGAGATACCCTTTTGTGAAGGGGTGTTCTCTCTAAAGTTGCCGCTATGATGAACGCCCCGATCAGGAAGAACACTGCGGAGTTCCCGAATGTTGAGAATGTCTGTGATACGCTTGTTACGCCCAGGACCAGCGGCAGGACGATAACAACTATACCGGCCAGACCAAGCGGTATGGGCTGCAATATGAATAGGGCGGCTGCAAATAGGAGTACCCCGAACATCGCCTGGCCTTCCCAGGAAAGCCCTTCGGGTCCGGGAAGCACCAGAACGATCAAAAGCAAAAGGACAGGGAGGGCCAATTTCGCAACCCTTCTCCTGTCCATCGAAAACAACTATCTCCCCTCCGGGAAGAGCGGTCAGATGAAACCAAGTTCCTTGCACTTGGTTATGACCGCATCCACCTCTTCCTCGAGGGTTTGTTTGTGGGAATAGACTGTGACCTCTGGGTGGAGGGGTTCTTCATACACACCGTCGTAACCTGTGAGGTTGGTGATCTCCCCAGCTATCGCCTTGGCATAGAGCCCTTTGGGGTCCCTCTCGATCCTTACCTCCTTCGTGGACTCCACCATGACCTCGACGAAATTACCGATCTCGGTCCTTGCATCGTCCCGGACGTCTCTGAAGGGTGATATCAGGGAGACGATATTGGGAATTCCGTGTTTGGTCATCAGCCTGGCGAGGTCTATCACGACCTTGTTGTGCATCCTCCTCGCTTCCGCTGAAAACCCGATGTCAGGGTAGAGCTTCTTCCTGACGGAGTCTCCGTCGAATATCTCGAGCGGAAAACCTTTTTCCTCGAAGTATTTCTTCAGCCCGTCCGCCAGATAGGTCTTTCCTGCTCCGGACGGACCGGTGATCCATATAGTGAACCCTTTGAAGCCGTTCTCTCTCATTTGCTGTTTCCTCCTTTTTCTCTTATCGGTAGGTGGGGCCTGATTATTGCGAGGACCTCCTCGGTCCGGGCAAGTGGATAGACCGACCCCACGACCTCCCTCTTGCCGCCGGCGTTGATGCCAATATCCTTTAGCCTGGCGATGATGGAGGCGATGTCTATCCTAGTTGCGGTCTCCGGGCTGATACGGAAATAGGTCTGCCCCTTCCCGTGGAAATCCCTGTTTATCACGAGGGCCCCGGAATACCCCATCTCCCAGACCGCCTTCCTGGCGAGCTTGGAGACGATGTTGTAAGGGGACGAGTAATCGACCACTGTGAACCCGTCCATGTCCTCCCTGGTAGCAAGGGAGTCCTCTATTGTCCTCTGGATGTCGTTGAACCTCTCGACCCATTCGGGTCTGTTCCGAAGTTCCTCGATCCCCGAGGATAGGACGATCCGAACCGCCTCCTCGACCGATGCAAGGTCGACGGCGAGGTAGTTCGAATCTATTAGCGAGACGATGTGCTGGGCTTCCTCGAAACCAATTCCCGCCAGATCGAGCTGCTCCCTTACCCTGGCGACGCCAAGCGCTTTCTCACCAACGTCGCCGACGGCGCCAAGGGCGGAGAGGAGGTCCCAGTCCCCGAAATGGTCGGAAAGGACCGTTGTGCATGAAGGGTAGTCCTTTGGGTCCTTTCCGTCGAGGAGCGGATTGATCTGTTCCACCAGTTCGTTTTGTATCTTCCCCTGGATATGATGGTCGATGAAGGTGATCCTTTTGCTGGCTCCTTCCACCTCATGGGGGAGGTTGAGGTCGAGGACGTAGACCTCGTCGTGCTCCTCGATGGCATCCCTGATCCTCTGGCTGAAGCTGAAGTCGCCGATCTCCGGCGACATGTTGACGTAGCTTTCGGGCCTCAGGGCCTTCACGAGCTTCGCCGCGGAGCAGATGCCGTCAGTGTCCCAGTGGTGTACGATCAGCATACTATCATTCCAGGAAAGGGTTGTCGAAGGACCTTATGGTCTCGAAGACCTCTTTGCGCATGTGGTAGGGTTTCGGGACCTCTCCGGTCTTGAGCATCTCCCTCATCTTCGTCCCGGAGAGGGAGTCGTGGAACTGCTTGTCGTGGTCGCATATCTTGGAATTGACGATGTTCCCGCACTTGTGGCAGTAGTAGAATGCCTGGAAGGTCATAGGGTCCATGCCGAGGTCAGGGAACTCCTTGAAGATCTCCTGGGCGTCGAAAGGCCCGTAGTAGTTGCCAACGCCTGCGTGGTCCCTTCCGATTATGATGTGCGTGCACCCGAAGTTCTTCCTCATTATAGCGTGATGGATCGCTTCCTTCGGTCCGGCGTACTTCATCTCGTAGCGAAGGATGGACATGTGCGTGATGCCCTTCGGATAGTAGTTCTTGATAAGCTCGTCATAGGTCTTTAGGATGACATCGTCCTTGAAGTCCCCGGCCTTCTTCTTGCCGATAACAGGGTTAATGAAGAGACCGTCAACGAAGGTCGCAGCGGTCTTCTGGAGGAACTCGTGCCCCACATGGGAAACGTTCCTGGTCTGGAAGGCGACGATCGTCTTCCAACCCTTCTCCCTAAAGAGGACCCTGGTCTCATGGGGAGAGAGCGTGTATTCCTTGTAGGGATTCGGGAGATCGTTCAGAAGCTCTATCTCTCCTCCGATAAGCGTGTCCCCGAGTTGCATGACCCTCTGGACCCCGGGATGGGCGTCATCTGTTGTCTTGAATACAGACCGGGCGTATTCCATCTTGTCGTAGGAGTAGATATCATCGACGTGCATCCTTGCCATCGGCTGCCCCTCGTAATAGAGCATGAGGGCGTCCCCCTCGTCAAAGTCGACCTTCTCCTTTGCGATGTCGAGGACGACCGGAATCGTCCAAGGGACATCGTCCGGGAGCCTCATGTTCAGCAGGACCGACTGGAGCTCGTCGGACATCATGAAACCGGTCAGAGGGGAGTATATGCCCTCTCCGATGGACTGGACGTCCACCGCGTTCACCTCTTTGAGGTCGAACCTGACATAGTCGTCAAGCTCGCTGTGGACCCTTTCCCTTGCCCTGTCGGTCAGCATCCTTCTTATCAATCTTCCGCCGTGTGGTTTATTGACCATTATATCACCGTTATAAT
>JBLIRH010000036.1:0-21306 GCA_049472215.1 Thermoplasmatota archaeon
AGGTTCTATGGCATCGACCCGAATACGGGTGAGACCATTTACCTGCATACAGACCCGAACGATCCCGACTCCGATGGGGACAGGATACTGGACCCCGATGATGCATATCCCTTGGGCTATTTCCCTCCGCCTCCGCCCCCTCCTCCGGACCCCATAGATCCGGACAGCGGGGGTGAAGGCAATGGTCCTGCTCAGGGGGGCGACGGTGACGGTGACGGGAATTCCGACGACGACGGCGACGGCCTGAGCGATACCGCCGAGGCCGAGATGGGCACGGACCCCGAGAACGCCGACACCGACGGCGACGGGCTCACCGACGACAAGGAGATCGAGTTCGGCCTGGACCCCAACGACTGGGACACCGACAACGACATGCTCATCGACGGTGTGGAGAGGGGAGGCTCGGATTCAACGGACGGCCACTTGACCGATACCGACAACGACGGGACTCCCGGGAGCGGGAACGGTGGAGCGGATAAAAGCTACGACAGGGACAAGAATGAACCCCAGGCAGATACGGATAATGACGGATTGATGGACAGGTACGAGATGTCCATCGGGACAGATTACCTGAACCCGGATACAGACGGTGACGGCCTAATAGATTCGATGGAGGTGTCAATTGGAACAGATCCCAACGACTGGGACACCGATAACGACATGCTCATCGATGGTGTGGAGGTGGGGAGCGGTTATTCCACCGACGGCCATCTGTCCGATACGGACAATGACGGTATTCAATGAGAGGAGAGTGGGATATTTCGCCCGGGGGCTCGCCTGCCAAGCGGGCCCCGCTATAATTTTTCAACAATATCAAGGACCACCACTTCGGAGGGGGCCCCGATCCTCATCGGTGGACCCCATGATCCGGTTCCGATGCAGACGTAGAGATAGGAGTCCCCGATCCTGTTGAGGCCTCTGTCACCGTCCTTGTAGATCATCTTTGTCACGAAACCGGCAGGCCACATCTGTCCCGAATGCGTGTGTCCGGAAAGCATCAGCCCTATACCGATCTCGGCGGCCTTCCTGAAATGGAGGGGCTGGTGGTTGACGAAGATGACCGGCTCGGTCCCGGGAGCTTCAGATGCCAGCTCTTCGATCCTTTTCCTGTAGGCATCGTAGCTTGCGAAGCTCGTCGGATCATCAACACCAAGAAAGTTGACTCCCGTCCCATCATCGATCACGGACCTGTTGTCCAGCAGTTCGAAGCCCAGCTCCCTCAGGAATTCCTTCGATTCCTCGAAGCCGTGATAGTACTCGTGGTTGCCGATCACGGCATAGGAAGGGGCCATGGACGTCAGCTTCTTCAGGTGCGGTTTGACGTATCGGAGGAACCTGGGATTGGTATCCAGAAGGTCTCCAGCCGATATGATGATGTCCGGTCTCTCCCTTTCAATTATCCTGTTGATCCTCCCGAGCCTGTGCTTGGCCACAAGAAGGCCGACATGGACATCGGAGATCAGAACGATCCTGAATCCCTTCCCGCGGTATCCCTTGAGGGGGACCTTGATCCTCTTGGTCAGCAGGAACCTGCCCTCGACGAGGCCCCAGACCACCGGAATGAGGACGCCTCCCGCGACAAAGATCCTGAGACCTGCAAGGAACCAGTCCGTGCTGTTTATGAGCCCGAGTACGGCTCCCAGGGCAAGGAGGAGCCCCCCCACTACGGTGGTCAGGAACATGTAGAAGAAGGCCCCCATCAGGGTGGTGGATATCATATAGAGGACCCTCATGAGCCTCGTGTGGTACACGAATGCGACCACCTCCACGCCAAGAACGTAGAGGGACATCCCGATGAGCGTCACGAAGTACTGCCAGTGGATGTTCGTATCGGGGGAGAAGATGAGAGAGTACACTGCCGCGATCCCTGCCGAGGTAGAGAGGATGATCGTCGAAACCACCAGTAGGAATACGAGGGCCTCGTACTTCGACCGCTCCCTTTCGGCCGAATGTGCTCCAGCAGCATCATCGTTTTCTGTCATGTCCCGACACGGGAACGTTCAGCTGGTATTTGCCAGTTACACCGGAAATGTCAGAGATGCATCTCCATTTTACCGTTGGATAGTAGGACCACTCTTGATGGCGGATTCCTGCCGACGATGCCGTATCCGGTGAGTTCGCTCATCCTCGATGCGAAACCCTGTATCTCATCGTAGGAGGGCATGTTCTCCATGGAAAGCCTCTCCCTGGAGTAACCGACGAAGACGTATCCCTTGGGCTCGATGAAATCCACATCAGCCTTCAGGTCGATGGCGGCGTAGTCCTCCTCATAACCCAGGTTCCATCCCTTGACAAGAGTATGCCTGGCAACGGTCCTCGTATCGAGGGAGGGAAGCAGCTCCACGGTTTCCATGAGCTTCTTCCAGCCATCCTTGATCTTGGGGAGGCAGAGCTTTCGATAGATCTCCTCGTTGGGAGCATCGATGGAAACATAGAGCTGGGTGGGAAGGGGGTCCAGGTCCCGCAAAGCATGGGGAAGCGTTCCGTTGGTGACCAGGAAGGTCGTGAACCCCCTCCTCTTGTATTCGGCTATGAGCTCCCCGAGATACGGATACATCGTGGGCTCACCGGTCAGGGAGATAGCGACCTGGTTGGGATCCCTCGCTTCATCCCACATCTTCGGGTCGCACCGGTCGTCCCCTTTGAACCCCGAAACAAGCCTCCTCTGTGCTTCGATCGTCCCGTCGACTATGGTCTTCGGGTCGTCCCATTCCTCGATGACATCGTCCTTTCCCTGATACCGCCAGCAGTACAGGCAGAGATGATTGCATAGGTTCGCCACCGGGGTCATCTGGAGGCACCTGTGGCTGTCGATGCCGAAAAATGACTGCTTGTAGCAGACCCGGTCGTTGATCAGGGACTCCCGGAGCCAGTGGCAGGTCTTCACCGCGGAGTGGTTGCCGACGACCGCGTATCCCTGCTTCTCGAACATTGCCCGGAGAGCATCGTCCATGGGCCCCGGAGGGACCGTTGCGTTCTTAAGATTTTTCAGAACAGCCCGACCGCTTTCCCATCCTCCGTCACATCCATTTTAACCGCTGCAGGCTCTTTTGGAAGCCCGGGCATGGTATTGATCCTGCCTGTGAGAGGTATGATGAATCCCGCTCCCGCTGACAGCCGGATCTCCGAAATGGTGATCTTGAACTTCGTAGGGGCCCCGACCAATTTCGGATCGTCGGAGAGGGAGTACTGGGTCTTGGCCATGCACACAGGGAAATGACCGTATCCCATCTTCTCGTACTGCTCCATCTTCTTAGTGGCGTCAACGGAGAACACGACCTTGTTCGCACCATATACGCTGTGGCAGATGGACTTGATCTTCTGCTTGAGGGGAATGTTGTCCGGATAGAGGGTGTTGAAGCACTGTTTGCAGTTCCTGACGACCTCGACGAGCTTCTTTGCCACTTCCAGGGCTCCATCCCCGCCCCTTGCATGGTGGTCCGATATCGCGATCGGTATGCCCATGGCCTCGCAGGTCCGGAGTATTTCCTGGACCTCGTCATCATGGTCCTTCTCGAACAGGTTTATCCCTACGACCACCGGAAGTCCGAAGGTCTGAACTATCTGAAGATGCCTGTTCAGGTTCGCCATCCCCTTCCGTATCGAAAGAACATCCGCTTCCTCGAGTTTATCCTTGGGAACGCCGCCCTGCATCTTCAGTGACCTCGTTGTAACGACCATCACGACCGCGGAAGGTCTGAGACCGGTCATCCTGCAGAAGATGTCGAAGAACTTCTCGGCTCCGAGGTCCGAACCGAAACCCGCCTCAGTTATGAAGAACTCGCTCAGGTGAAGTCCTGTCTTCGTCGACAGGTACGAGGATGTCCCGTGGGCGATGTTCGCGAACGGTCCTCCGTGGATGAAGGCCGGGACGCCCTCAATGGTCTGGACCAGGTTCGGTCTGATGGCATCCTTCAGGAGCATTGCCATCGCTCCGACCACCCCGAGGTCCCTGGCGAAGACCGGCTCGCCGGTCATTTTGTAAGCGACGATTATCCTTGACAGCCTCTCCTTGAGGTCCGCCAGGGAGGTGGACAGGCAAAGTATGGCCATGACCTCGCTTGCGGCGGTGATGTCGAAGGAATCCTCCTGTGGCATGCCGCTGCCGCTCCCCCCGAGTCCGATAACGGTATTCCGGAGCGACCTGTCGTTCATGTCCATCACCCTGTGCCAGACGATCCTCCTCGGGTCTATGTTCAGTTCGTTCCCGTGATGCATGTGATTGTTCAGCACGGCGGCCAGGAGGTTATGGGCTGCAGTGATCGCGTGCATGTCCCCCGTGAAATGGAGGTTGATGTCCTCCATGGGAAGCACCTGGGAATATCCGCCTCCGGCCGCTCCCCCTTTGATACCGAACACCGGCCCCATGGAAGGCTCCCTTATGCCAAGCATTGCCTTGTGACCTAGCTTGCACAGTGCCTGGGTGAGCCCGATCGTCATCGTGGTCTTACCCTCGCCTGCGGGTGTCGGGCTTGTAGTGGTGACAAGGATCAGATGCCCGGGCTCGAGCGAGGTGATCCGATCAAGTGCCGAAAGCTCGACCTTTGCCTTGAAAGACCCCCAGGGAGTGTACTCTCCTTCCTTCAGACCCGCCTTGGCGGCTATCTCCTCTATCGGTCTGAGCTCCGCTTCCTGGGCTATCTCTATATCGCTCTTCATGGAGGGGGTGAACGCCCTCATGTGTGAATAATCTAACGAATGCCGATCAATTCCCGTGGGCTGCCCTGATGCTCGATCCGGCCCAATCATCGAGTTCCTCTCTGTTCTCAAGAACCTCTGAAGGAACCTCGTAATATGGCATCTTCATGGGTTTGTCCTTGAAAGGTTTGAACCGTTCCATCCCCCTCTCCTGGAAACGCTCGATGTTCCTGTCATCGACCTTCATGAAGAATCTTGCCTCATGGATAAGCGCGAACATCTTCCCATTATGAAAGATCCCGGCTCCTCCGAACATCCTCTTCATGGATGTTCCCTTGATCCCGGAAAGCTGGTCCATGATATATTCAGCGAACTTCTCATTCAAAACCATGTAATGCCTCCGGCGATCACATCTTCACTGCCGGCTCGGTGCTGTTGATGAACTTTTCAGGGTCCTTGTCGAACATGTACCTGCAGCCCGGGGCGCAAAAATAATACTTCTTGCCCTTGTATTCGCTGGTCCATTTGGCTGCTGCAGGGTCGACTTTCATCTTGCATACGGGGTCTTCTTCCATTTCATTTCCTCCTTGTTTCCTTCTTTGCCGGTGGAACATATCCTTTGAGCATCAGTGAAAGGGTAACGACGGTCACCGAGCTCATTGCCATTGCAAGCCCGGCGAACTCCGGCCTCATGTTCACCCCTATTGGGTGGAGTACACCTGCGGCCACCGGGATGAGAGCGGTGTTGTAGGCGAATGCCCAGAATATGTTCTGTTTTATCCGCCCCATGACCTTTCGGCTGAGCTGGACAGAGGCCACAGCATCGGTGAGGTCGCTGTTGACAAGTACGATATCGCCGCTCTCCATCGCTACGTCAGTTCCGCTGCCCTGTGCGATGCCGACGTCGGCCTGCGCCAGGGCCGGTGCATCGTTGATGCCGTCTCCGACAAAGGCCACCGTGCGTCCTTCCGATTGCAGCTTCCTGACCTCCTCCGCTTTCTGCGCGGGGAGCACATTGGCTATCACTTTCTCCATACCCACCTGCTCGCCTACCGCTTTTGCTGTCCTTTCGTTGTCACCAGTGATCATAATGGTCTCTATTCCCATTTCCTTCAGCTCGGAGACCGCTTTCAGTGAGGTAGGCCGAACCTTGTCTGATACCGAGATCACCCCTATGATCCCGCCATCGACCGAGGTAAGCAGTGTTGTCTTTCCCTTTGATGCCATTCCTTCTATGACGGAAGCGGCCTCCTCTGTTATTGGAATACCCCTTTCTTCCATTAGCTTCCTGGTTCCCACGAGGATGTCCCTTCCTCCTATCCTGCCGGATACTCCCTTGCCGCCAAGGGCTTCGAACCTGTCGATATCTCTCAGTTCTAGGCCTTTCGCTCTCTCCAGGACCGCTTTGGCGATGGGATGCTCCGAACCTTTCTCCACGGAAGCTGTGACCGAAAGAAGCTCAAGCTCCCGGACCCCGAAAGGAACTACACCGTCGACCACGGGCTTTCCTTCGGTAAGGGTCCCGGTCTTGTCGAATATCAAGGTGTCCACGGACCTTGACCTTTCCAGGGCATCTCCGTTCTTGATCAGAATGCCCATCTCCGCCCCCCTGCCGATCCCGACCGTCACCGCAGTAGGAGTGGCAAGCCCCAGAGCACAGGGGCAGGCGATCACCAGAACGGATATCAGGGCTGTAAGGGAAAAGATGAGCGTATCCCCCAGGACCAGGTACCAGACTACGAAGGAGAGGATAGCTATGGTAAGAACGACCGGTATGAAGTAGGAGACCGCCTTGTCAGCAACCTTCTGGATCGCAGGTTTCGAACCCTGCGCCTCCTCGACGAGCCTGATGATCTGCGAAAGCATGGTCCCTTTCCCTACCTGTGTGGCCTCGACCTTGATCAGGCCCGTGCCGTTCACAGTCCCGCCGATGACGGAAGCGCCGACGGATTTGAACACGGGGATGGGTTCCCCCGTGATCATCGATTCATCAACGTGTCCCTCTCCGTTCACGACATTGCCGTCGACAGGGACGTTCTCACCTGGTCGGACGATGACCAGGTCTCCGATCAGAACATCCTCGATATCGACCTGGCTCTCGATCCCGTCCCTGACCACCGAGGCGGTCTTCGGCCGCAACCTCATGAGCTTTTTAATGGCCAGGTTCGTCTTACCCTTGGCCCTCGCCTCGAGGAACCTGCCCAGGGTGAGGAAACCGGCAAGCATGAGGACGGTATCATAGAATAGGAACTGGCGGTCCAGTACGATCTCGAGGGTTCCGAGAACACTTGCCAGATAGGCCACTCCCATCCCCATTCCGTACATCACATCCATGTTCAGCGAGCGGTGGCGAAGCGACCTGAAGGCCGCAAGAAATATCGGATAACTGATCAGAACGAAGATGGGAGTCGTGAACACCAGCATTCCATAGGCCATGTCGAACGGGAACATGATCCCGAGCTGCATCGCGATCATCAATGTGAGGCCGACCCCCAGTCCGAGGATGAACCGGGCGAACCGGGCAGCCTGTTCTTTCCTGTAACTCTCCTCCTCCAGCTTCAATGTGTCCTCGTCGTCCTTTCCTACATACTGATACCCGAGGTCCTCGATGGCCTTTTTCATATCCTCGGTCGTGACCAGGCCAGGGATATATTCCACCTTGGCCCTTTCAGTGCCCAGGTTCACATGGACGCTGACCACGCCCTGGAGGTTCCCGATGACCTCTTCGATGGCCTGAACGCACATCGCACACGTCATTCCGCCGATCTTTATGGACACCCTCTCGTTGACGACCCCGTAACCGACCTCTTTGATGGTCTTTTCAAGGCCGGACACAGTTGCCTTTCCGGGGTCGAACCTGACAGTGGCGATCTCCCTTGCGAGGTCCACATCAGCTTCCTTTACCCCTTTCACATCCTTCAGTGCCGAAGCTATCGCTGTCGAGCACATTGCACAGGTCATGCCCGTTACCTTGATGTTCGCGGTGAGGTCCGGTCCTTCCATTAAGGTACATCCCTATGTCAGCCGGAGATATGGGTCCGGGAAATTATTTTGAATTGCCCCTATATATTACAAATCGGGTCTATTCTTCCTTGACGGCGGTCAGGACCTCCTCAACGTGTCCGTCCACCTTGACCTTCCTCCAGACCTTCCTGACCTTTCCCTCGGGGTCCAGGAGGAAAGTGGACCTTTCGACGCCCATGAACTCCTTGCCGTACATCTTCTTCGCTTTCCATACCCCGTACTGCTCGAGTACAAGGTGCTCGGGGTCGCTCAGGAGCGTAACCTTCAGATCGTGCTTTCCGATGAACTTCAGGTGACTGCCCTGATCGTCCGGACTGATGCCGACGATCCGAGCATTGAGCTTGGAGAAGTCCTCTACAGCGCAGGAGAAATCCTTCGCTTCCGTTGTACATCCAGGTGTGTCGTCCTTCGGATAGAAATAGAGCACGGTCCATTTGCCCAAAAGGTCCCCGGAGCAGACCTTTCTGCCTCCCTCGTCGCTCAGGCAGAATTTCGGGGCGGTATCGCCCTCTTTCACATCTGTTTTACCCATGTTCTCATCTCCTTTGGGGACATAAGAACGGTATGATATTAATTGAGCCCCCCTAAACCTTCAGTGTGATCTCCCCGATCCATGGACATGATGACATAGGTCATCATCCGCGTTCGATATGGTCAAAGAGCCCTGACCTGAATGTAACCAGGTTAAAAACATTTAAACAATAGAAGACCACTATCCGTCAATATAGAGCCGGTGTTCTGGGGAAAATACAGGCATCCACCGGAAAATAGGGTCAAGAGGGATAAGCATGCTTACAGAGATAACCAACCTTCAGAACCTTGAAGTGATAACCGATAAGGGCCTCTCGCTT
The DNA here is from genome assembly GCA_049472215.1 of Thermoplasmatota archaeon. Taxonomy (GTDB): domain Archaea; phylum Thermoplasmatota; class Penumbrarchaeia; order Penumbrarchaeales; family Penumbrarchaeaceae; genus JAFGLL01. The sequence continues at coordinate 8,514 of JBLIRH010000036.1, forward strand.
GGTTATGTAGAGGATGTGATAGTGGATGTAGAGTCCGGAGAGGTCTATGAGCTCCTTGTCTCCGAGACGAACGAGGAACTCGTTGATGACGGAGCCTCGGTGGGGGTCCCTTACAGGTGGATCCAGTCGATCTCGAGGGTGATACTTCTGAAGCATTTCCCAGGCAGGGTTAAGAGGAAGACCCATTTCGAGATGCCTGCGGTGGCGGCCGATGGAAAGAGGCGCAAGCTCAGGGTCGTCAGAAAGTCCCATGGGGACGGCGGTGTCGGCAGGCTCGGATGGAGATAGTCCCGGAAAGGGGATCTGGTATTATGGCCATGAAGGACCTTACCGATCTGGAGATGAGGGTATACCAGTACGTCAGAGACAATGATTTCGGGAACTATCCCTGGGTCACCAAGGATGCAGCCAGGGATCTCCGGATCTCCGAGGAGGACCTCTATCTCGCCCTCTCAGAACTTACGAAGAAGATAAGGGACAACATCTGGATATACTACGAGGACGGCTCCCTGCGCGTGGTCGCAGATTGACCTCAGACCGCCTCGGAAAGTATCAGATGGACCGATATTCCGGGTCTTTTACCATCTGAATTATCCACCCAGATCATTCCGCCGAACCTCTCGATTATCTTCTTGACGAGGTATAATCCCAAACCGTGTGATCCTTTGTCGGTGCTCCGGGGCCTGTCGAGAACCCTCTTGATCTCGTCCTCCCCAACGTTCCCGAGATCGTCGCTGATGATGATATGGACCGGTTCCGGGACGAGGTTCGACCGGGATGGGTCCCGCTTTGCAGAGATCTTGACCTTTGATCCTTTCCCGGCTCCGCGGTGTATGATATTCAAAAGGACCCTCATCAAACCCTCTTCAAGGAGGTCATCGGCAAGTATGTGAAGGTCGGGGATGTCCATCTCTATCTTCGGGCACCGGTCGCCCCACTCCTCGCGGGTCTTTCGGGTGGCAGTTTCAAAGACAGAAAGCAGATCTACCGGGTTCCTTTCCGGACCGGGTTTGGCAAGTGACATCACCTTGACATCCTTGATGATGGAGGAGCTCTTGCTTACCTCGTTGAGGGCCCTGGTTATGTACTTCTTCCTCTTGTCCTCACCGATACCTTCGATGTTCAGAAGCTCGAGATATCCCATTATACCGGCATTGGCATTGTGGATGTCGTGTATCATGAGATCGTTGTAAAGGGTGATCTCATCCATTGCATTCACGAGCTTCTCGCTCTGCTCCCGCAGTGACTCCTCGAGCCTCTTCATCTTCGTGATATCCTGGCCGATCATCAGGACCATGTTCACGTTCCCGCTTCGGTCGAAGATTATGCTGTTCTCAAGGGAGATCGCCAGGGTGGCACCGGAGTTCGACCTCACCCTTGTCTCGTACTGGGTCCTGAACCCTGACCCGATCGACCATTGGAAGACCTCGAGCTTCCCGGCCTGGTCCTCCTTGTCCACCAGATAATCGAACCAGGAGGTTCCCTTTACCTCCTCGAATGTAAATCCAAGGACCCGGGAAGCACCGTTGTTGAAGAGTATGATGTTCCCCTCCATATCAAGACCAATGATGACGGCATTTGCCGTTTCGATGATCTCCTGGCCGATACCCTTGCCATGCTTCTCCTTCTTCTTCTCGACCTCGGATGTCCTGGGAAGCCAGATCTCCATGACCTGGTCGGGCCTTATCTTTGAGGGAAGGGGGACCGCGGTGATATCGAATTCAAGGGGGTCTTCGGATGTCTTGACCTGAACTGTAAAGTTCACGGTCTTTCCGGAGGCAAGACATTCCATGAGCTTCCCCTTCCTTTCCTTTCCCGGCTTGCTGATCGGGTCCTTTCCCTTGGACGGCAGAACGATCCATTCGTCGGTGGAGCTGTTCTGAAAGACCGGTTCAAGGTCCCGGTTAAGTATGGTGACAGGGATCGGCAGGTCTTCCAGGACCTCGAATCCGATCTCCTTCTTGACGGCCCTTGTCTTCTGCTCCTTCAATATCATCAGGAAGCCCTTCTGGGCCGGGAGGGGATATTCCTCTATCATGAAGGCTCCGTGGACCATTCTTCCCGTGGGGGGGTGAAGTATCAGGTTCAGCTCCTTGACGTACTTCTTCTCGGACCTGATCAGGGATAGGACGTCCGGTATGCTTGACGGTTCTAGGATGTCGAAAACGAGGGTCCCCTGGACCTTCTCCCGCTTTAGATCGAGCTGGTCGGAGAGGATCTTGTTGAGAAATTCTATCTGGCCCTTGCTGTCTATCACCATCAATCCCATGGGAAACCTGTCCATGGTCATTCTTTCGCTATCATCCATTTCGGCTTTCCTGGCGGTCGAAGTTCCCTTTGGACTCATATTGACCCTCCCCGTACCTGGCATTGAACCTGCAGTCAGGTTAACCAAAGGGTGGATATTTAAATTCTAGTGCCTGGTTCCGCACCGACCCGCCGCTTCGTGCATTTTAGTTTCACAAGCCCCTCAGGAAAGGGTTTTGTACCCCGGTCAACCTTACTGCGGCATGGGCAAAAACGGGTTGGAACAGGCTTTGCTCTCCTGGACGGAGAAGTACAGGCCTGCGACCCTTGATGATCTTGTGGGTCACAACAAGATAGCCGAACAGATGAGGACCTGGGCCAAGGGATGGAAGGGGGGCTCTGTGCCGAAGTTGAGGGCGCTGATCCTCGAGGGGGAGCCAGGTGTTGGAAAGACCACTGCTGCCCTGGCTATGGCCAACGAAATGGGTTGGGGGGTGATAGAGCTGAACGCCTCCGATGCCCGCAATCTCGAATCGATCAGGCGTCTTGCCACGAGGGGCTCGATGTCCCATGACATCACGGATTCCGATGGTTTCGCCCAGGGAACGGACTACAAGCAGAAGCTCATACTGCTCGACGAGGCCGACAATCTCTACGAGAGGGGGGCCCAGCTCGAGGACGGTTCGGACCTTTCGGACAAGGGAGGAAAACGAGCGATAGTGGAGCTCGTAAGGATGACCAGACAGCCCGTTGTGCTGATAGTGAACAACCTCTATGGGCTGATCAGCGGATCCGGCGCCTCTCTTTCCTTCACCTGCGAGAAGTTGAAGTTCAGAAGGCTTTCGCCCGCATCCATAGTCAAAAGGCTCAGGCAGATCTGCGGAATGGAAGGGATCCAATTCGACGAGGAGGTCCTGATGGCAGTCGCCGACCGCTCATCCGGTGACATGAGGTCCGCAGTTGCCGACCTTCAGATGGTCTGCACCGGCAAGACCAGGATAACCATGAAAGACCTCACTGTGCTTGGGATAAGGGACAACAAGGAGAACATATTCAATACCATGGAGCTGGTCTTCAGAGCGGGATCGATATCGGAGGCGAGAAGGGCCCTGATGGACGCCGATGAGAACATAGACACACTGATGCTCTGGTTCGCGGAGAACCTGAACGTGTCCATGTCCCATCCGGAGGATATCGATCGGGGGATGCAGAGGTTATCGAGGTCCGATGTTTACCTTGGCAGGGTGACCCGGAGACAGAATTACAAGCTATGGAAGTACGCCAAGGACACGCTTGCCACCCTGTCGATAGCGAGGAGGTATCCGAACCGGAACAGGTCCAGGTATCAGTTCCCGACCTACCTCAAGTCCATGTCCAAGACGAAGGACAAAAGGGCCATGCTCAAGGAGATCTCTCTGCTGCTGGGCCGGCACACCCATACCTCGATAAGGACGATAAAGGACGACCCGATCCACAGGTTCAGGATTCTTTCCAAGAGGGAGCCCGGATTCTCGGCTAACCTTGTGGCGAACATCCTGTTGAACAAGGAGCATCTGAAGATGCTGTCCGGGGACGCCCTGACCGAAAAAGAGCTGAAGAGGATCCTGGAGATCGCAGAGCAATACCGCTCTATGCAGTCGGCGCCGAGGTCCCTGGAAGGCGGGGGACTGCTTGCCTACGATGGTGAAGATGAGGAGGCAACGGGATCAGTGAAGGAGGAGGAGCAGGCAGATAGCTCCGACGAGAAGGAGATCGTACCGGAACCCGAGACCGAACCTCAGGAGGAAGAAGAGAAAGCCCCCAAGCAGACCTCTCTTTTCGAATTCTGATGAAACCTGATGAAATGCCGGGATGGAGCGGATCTCAAGACAGGATCATAGTTCCAGTTCCTCGGCCGTCTCCCTGCCGAGGTTTATGGCAACGGCGGTCTTCCTATGGGGAACGGGCCGATCCTTTCTCTTGAAAAGGGAGAACTCGCCGTCATCTGTCTCGATCCTATTCTCCTTGTCCACCTTCTTTTCCTGCTTCTTCATCCTCTTTCGTTCTTTCTTCAGGGTCTTCCATTCCTTCTTCTTCTTGTGAACGCTCAGTTCCTGGGTCAATGCCGGTAGCTGCCTGAACCTCTTGCGCCATACGCCCTTTCGCCATTTGGCGAGCAGAACGATACCGAGTATGACAATTGCGACCAGCACCAGCCATATGAAGGCGGCGGAGATAACGCCCTTGACACTATCCCAGGTCGAAACATGGGGTTTATGGACGTGAAGTATCTTGGACATCGATATGTTGTTGGTCCCGGAATAATGGTATGACATTGATATGAAGACCTCATAGTTTGAGGGTGAGCTCTCCCTCTCCCAGATTATCTCCCTGGTCCGGTTGAATGTGTTCATCTCTGACATCATCTGCTCGTTGGGGTGGATCACACCGTCGATCCTGAGCTCCGTGTAGAGTTTGATCCACGGGACCATGAAGGCATCCTTGTATTCCACCGTTATCATTTCTTTGTCCATGAACAGGTTCAGGAGCTGGAGCGCGTTGGAGCCGAAGGTGAAACCGGCATCGAGGTCGGTGGACCCGTATTTCATTATTGCCCCGCCGTTGCATCTGGCCTGGATCATCATCGAAAGTGGAGTCCCGGCCTCGATGGTAGTGTCGTTACCCGACGGGAACCTTCCGACGGCCTCGATCCTGTTGTCGACACCATCGTCGATCCTCTGGTTCATGGCGGAGAGCTGGAGGAGGATCTCCGTCCCACGCATGATATAGAACATGAAATCGGAGCTGACCGCGCCTGATTCGGCCTCCCTGGTCGCGTATATGTTTATCCGTACCTCTCCCCCGAGGTTGACGGTCTCCCTCAAGGGCTGGGTGGACCACATCCCGACGTCCCTCCAGTAGGTGTGTCCGATCGGGAGGATGCTGTATCCGAAAAGCCCGTCCCTCACGAATCCGTTGGGTATGGATATTGCCTGCCACTCAGAGGATTCAGGGGGAAGGGGTGTCATCTCCATCCCCTCCGAGAGGAACATCTTCATGTTGTTGAGCATCATGGGCTGACCAGTATCCTGTGCATCTGCCTCGTCCGTAGCGCCAATGAAGAAGATCGGTGTGAACGTCAGCATCATGGTAAGGACGAAAGTGGATACCAGCAGACCATTTTTCATCGATATTTCCCCCTGGGGTTCTATCTTCCCGAAGTAAGGATACTTGGTATATACAAATATCCGCGAACGGGATATAAGTTTTCCCTAGATATCAATCTAGCTTGCATTGTACCGACACGATATTAAACGGTTCTGGTGTAACCCTCAAACGTCCCGCCTGGCCAAAATTCAAATAATCCTACCATCTAGCCGTCCCATGGTCCATGAGAACAGGAGGAGGTACATCGTCCTCCATGTGGCTTCGCCGGAAGGGGTCGGCAAGGGCCTTCTGATAAATCTTGTACGGGGCCGGACCAGAGAGATGTCAAGCGAGGATTTCGATAGGGTGAAACCCTGGTTCGTGTACTATCAATCGGGTTGGGCCATCATCAGGACCTGGCATCGCGGCTCTTCCGATCTGATAAAAATGATAGAGGACCTGAATGGAAAAGAGCTCAAGGAGGGAACGCTAACAATAAACATTGCGGGTGTGTCCGGTACGCTCAGGTCGGCATTTTACAAGTTCGTTCCAGAAAAGGTGAGGGACCAGAAGCATTACCGGGAGGACCAGGTCACATCATAGGTCCGCATATGTTATGGACCGAACCCAATAAGTATTTATGAGAGCAGGATTCTTCGTGAAGGCCGATACCATGGAAAATCTTCCTTTCGCGGGTCTTCCATGGTGAATATCAGGGGTGAAAACAATGCAACCGGGCAATATGGCATACGACAGGGCAATAACAGTGTTCTCGCCCGATGGACGGCTGTTCCAGGTGGAATACGCAAGGGAGGCCGTCAAGAGGGGAACGACAACCGTGGGTCTGAAGTTCAAGGACGGTGCGATCCTCATCATAGACAAGAGGATAACGAGCCCCCTGATAGAGCCGAGCTCCATCGAGAAGATCTTCAAGATAGACGATTACATCGGATGCGCCACGAGCGGTCTTGTGGCGGACGCCAGGGTTCTTGTAGACCGTGCAAGGATAGAGGCGCAGATCAACAAGATAACCTACAGCGAGAGGATCCCGGTGGATGTCCTCGTCAAGAAGATCTGCGATTTCAAGCAGAACTACACCCAGTACGGAGGCGTCAGGCCGTTCGGGACCGCACTTCTTATTGCCGGCGTTGACGAGAAGGGGATCCATCTCTATGAGACCGATCCTTCCGGCGCAATGATGTCCTACAAGGCCGGATCGATAGGTTCGGGCCGGAGCGTTGTCATGGAGATATTCGAGGAAAAGTACAAAACGAACATCACCCAGGACGATGCGATCAAGCTCGGGCTCGAGGCACTCCTTGGAGCCACCGAGGAGGGAAGTCTTAACACTCTCGCAGTGGAGATCGGTATCGTAAGCAAAAAGGAACCCTTCCAGAAGATCGACCCCAAGACGGTGGCGAAATTCGTGAAGGAGGCCAAGAAGTAAAGGTGGTCCAGATGGTCTCCCTGGATGATGCCGTGATCGCACGTTTGGACAGGCACGGGGAGAGGTTCGAGATATTCGTTGAACCCGAACTTGCCCATGATTTTCGAGAAGGGGAAAAGAGGCCGGAGCTCTCAGAGGTCCTGGCCGTTGAGGAGGTTTTCAAGGACGCGCACAAGGGCGACAGGGCTTCCTCGGAACAGCTTACAGAGGGCTTCGGAACCTCCAATGTTCTGGAGGTTGCGGTTATCATCCTCGAGAAGGGTGAGATCCAGCTGACAACGGAGCAGAGGAAGAAGATGCAGGAGGAGAAGCGAAAACAGATCGTCGCCCTGATATCCCGCAACTGCATCAACCCCGTGAACAAGACCCCCCATCCGCCGCAGAGGATAGAGCTTGCCATGGAGGAGGTCAAGGTCAATATCGATCCCTTCAAGAGTGCGGAATCCCAGGTCAACGAGGTGATCAAGGAGCTCCGCCCGATACTTCCCATCAGGGTGGAAATGACCCAGATCGCGGTAAAGACAGAAGGCGCTCACTACGGCAAGCTTGTGGGGGAGATCCGCTCATTCGGAAAGGTGATCAGAGAGGAGTGGACCAAAGGCGGGGAGTGGATCTGTGTCGTGGAGATACCCGCAGGGCTCCAGATAGATTTCTTCGACATGCTCAATTCCCGGACCCATGGCGAGGTCCAGACCAAGATCCTGGAACACTGACCTCGCCCCTGGAACCATGTACAGGGTGTCCGTCATTCTGCGGAACCTATAAATAAGGAATTCTTATGTAGGGTCCTTCCCAGAGGTAATATCCCGAGGAGGACCACCAATGAGCAGAAGGACGAAGAAGGTCAAAAGCTCCGGCAAGTTCGGACCCAGGTACGGGCTTAGTGTCAAGAAGCAGATCCGTGCCCTGGAGATCAACAAGAAGTCCAAGTACGTCTGCCCCAAGTGTTCCAAGGTCAATGTGAAGAGGGTCGCCAACGGGATATGGGAGTGCAGGTCCTGCGCCCACAAGTTCGCCGGGGGAGCATATACCCCCAGGACCGGCAAGTTCAAGACCCTTGAAAGCCGCTTAGGAAGGATCTAAATGTATAGATGCGGAAGATGCGGAGAGAAGCTCGTTACCGAGTTCAGCCCCATCGGTATCCAGTGCTCCAAGTGCGGTTACAAGATATTTTACAAGGAGAGGCCCAATCGAAAGAAGGTCCTCAAGGCGCTCTGAAGGAGGTTCTCCCCTGAAGGGGGTCCTTGAGTTCAAAGCGGGTCTTGCCCCTGAGATCGCTGACAGTGTAGTAGAACCGCTGCTAGTTGAAGCATCCTCTGCTCCCGAGGGTGGCCTTCTCCAGGTCAAGTATGATCGAGAGTCAGGTTCGCTCGTCCTTGAGATGTCCTCCGAAGATCTTTCGACGCTGAGGGCGATGCTGAACTCGTATCTGGGTTTGGCAAGTGCTGCCTTCAAGGCAGCCTCGGATTGATGGTCCGTCATACAAAAGATAAATATCAAGGTCCGTTATAGGTCGAAAACGGAAGGTGCGAATATGTCTTTTCAGTTGGATAAGGACCTGCAGGATAAACTGGCGAAGTTCGAGCAGGTGAAGGCCCAGCTCCAGATGATCTTCTCCCAGAAAGGGGAAATGGAGGCAAGGAAGCGGGAGGCCGAGGAAGCAGCCAATGCCCTTGAAGCACGAAAGGAAGGCGATGTCTACAGAAGGGTTGGAGATATAATGCTCAAGGTAGAGGATACCGATTCCCTGCTCAAGGAGCTCAAGGAGGAGCTTGAGACACTTGAGGTCCGCCTCAATTCCATCGAGAACCAGGAAAAATCATTGAGGTCCATGTATGAAAAGATGGGTCAGGAGATAAACGAGGCACTAAAGGGGTACAAATGAGCTTTCATGGAAATTTCAGACCTGAAAGGGGAAAGGATGGATGGTCAACGGGGTCAGGGAACCTGCCGCACCCCAAGGACGAGATCCTGATGTGGCACGCCATCAAGGATATCATCGACCACAGGGAGGGCGGGATTCTCGTTCTCGCCCATCATAATGCGGATATTGACGCTGTCGGAACCGCGATCATCCTGAAAAAAGCGTTCCCATGGGTGGACCTCGGGGCCTACAAATCGATCTCCATTGCGGGGAGGAACCTTCTGGCCCATGTGGGGATCGAGATGACCATCGATCCGGATGTGTCCGCGTATTCACTTGTCATTATTGTCGATTCCTCATCCACTCTTCAGGTTTCCGAGGGGGACATATCGGGATGGCCCGATCACTGGGTGATCGACCATCATCCGGACCATTCCCACTGGGACGGCGAAGTCTACTGCGACCCGTCGCTCGGGGCCTGTGTCGAGATAGCCCTTCAGATGTCCCTTCTCAGCGGCGCACCGGTTGACAACCACATGGCGGTCTCCGCACTGGCCGGCATAATCGCCGATACTGGAAAGTTCAGGTTCTCCAAACCGGTGGACATGGATGTCTGCTCGATGCTCCTTCATGGTTCGGGAGTGAAAATGGAGAACGTCATGGGAGTGATAGAGGGCGAGGAGTACTTCGACGTTTCGAAGAAGATCGCCCAGTTGAAGGCGATGAGAAGGGTGAGGTTCGAGAAGGTCGGGGACCAGATCGTAGCCACCTCTTCTGTGACATCTTTCGAAGCGGCGGCTGCACGGGCGCTTCTTGTGGCCGGTGCGGACGTGGTTTTCATCGCAGCCGATAAGGGAAGCGAGCTGAGGATATCCACCAGGGCGAAACCCCACATCCTTGCACTGGGGGTGCATCTCGGACATTTCATGGAAGAGATAGGGAGGGAGACCGGGAACCAGGGAGGGGGTCATGACGGTGCAGCGGGATTGAACGGGAAGGGGAACGGGGAGAGGACGCTCCAGCTATGCATGGACAGAATGACCCGGCTCCTTTCGGAAAAGCTCGGGGTGAAATATTGGGGAAGCAGCGGTCCGAAGCGGGGTCGAAGGGACCGAAGGGGAAACAGAAGGCCACACGAAGAGGATCAAGATAGAAATGGTCGAAAAGCAGGTCCCAGGGAGGACATCAGCGCGCCGGAAAAGGATGGAGGTCAATCCCCATCCCTGTAGGCGGGGTAGGTGACGCTGACGTCGACCTGGTCCCCGTCCTTCAATCCCAGCACATCCCTGAACTTCACATCAGAAACGATCTCCAGCGTGGAGGTATGAACGGTCCTGTTCGGTACCATGATCACACCGTTCTTCCCCCCGATGCTGCACGGATAGCATATGCATGTTCCGAAAGTTCTCCCCCCGGAAACGAAGCCCTCGACAATTATACCCGGCCCCTTCTTTAATAGGTCGAGTATTGGTGAATCCTTGGGGTTCAACGTGATATTCAGAGTTCCGTTGAAGGGTTCGAAACCGAAAAGCTCCCTTATCTGGTCGATGTACTGCTTCTGGGAAAGGTAGTAAGCCCCTTCACCGAGACCCCGGGACACGCTCCCCCTCACATCCACCACGCGGCTTGTCTCGAAAACCGACCTGAGCATCCCGTACAGGTTCTGCAGGACCTCCATCCCATCCTTGGTAATGGTCACGGAGGTTCCCTTGTTCCTTCTGACCCTTCTGACAAGCCCCTCCTTTTCGAGGTTCTGGAGGTACAGCGAGGCTGATTGCTGGCTTGTACCCAGCAGGTCCCCGAGCTCCCTGGTGGTGAGGTTGATGTACCTCTCCATGGCGCCAAGCTGGGCCAGCTTCAGAAGGATGTCCCTGTTCTCCATTCGATCACCTTCCGATCTCACCATCCAATGCGGAAGCTATCATGTGCGAGAGACGGACAGGTTCGGGGGTCCTTCCCCGGACCGTGCATCTCTTGACCAGCTCATCAGCCGCTTCAGGGGTAATACCCTTTTCCCTTACAAAGCAGACACCGTCAGGAAGATCGAGCTTCCTGGGGGGGTGTCTTGTGATCGTTTCAAGCCTTTCGTTCCAATCGGGGAAGTTCGCTCTCAGGGCCGATCTTACTGCAGCCGTGTCCGGTCTCTCGTCCGAGACAGTTATGACAGGAATCTCTGTATTTTCATGGAGCTCATCGAGATCGAGAACGTTGAACCCGGCAAGGCATGCGCCGTCCGATATTATGGCCCTTACCTGGGGGGCGTACCTGCTGTCTTTCAGGATGCTTGAAATTATTCTTGCCGAGTCGCTGCCGTCCGTTGTCACCCTTCCTGTGATGATCGCATCCAGATATCCATCCGATCTGTAGAGGGTCATTACTATTAGCGTTTCCTTCGATCCCCTGCGGTAGGGGCCATCGTCCACACCCAGCACCCGGGCCTCTTTTTTAAGGAAACGCTCCTCCATCATGCTACCTCAAAGCAGGGCAAGAGCACCGGTCACCTTGTCCACCTCGGGATTAGGACCGGGCCCGATGCCCAGACAGGTGACCGTACCCGGCGGGACCTCGGTCAAGCCCGCATCCTGAACCAGGGAGGTTGTCAATCTCAGGGTATCAGCTATTGTCTTCAACTCGTAGAGCTCCCTCAGGGTCTCCGCCTTCACAACGACCTTCTTCTGCCCTTCGTTATACCATGCCTTGAACCATCGATCGTTCTCCTTTTTGCACTGAAGGGCGCAGGTGACGGCTGCATGGGCAACCTGCACAGCGAGCTTGCCCGGAGAGAGCTTGAGGTCCTTGCGGACCACGACCACGAGCTTGTTCTTGAAGTCATCATCTTTCAAATCGCTCACCTCACAGGGGGTCCAGCTCCCTCTTCCTCCATTTCTCCCCCATTACCTTGGCCTTTTTCCAATCCACCCTTTTCTTGAGCATGAGGAACTCTTCCTCGAGCTCAACACTTGAGATCGGTACCCGGAAGAACTCATCCCCCTTCTTCACAACCAGATCGTCGCCCTCGAAGTCTATCGTCTCCCCCTTGACGTCCCCCTTCTTGTCCTTGAGGAATCTCGAAAGGTACTCGTCCTTGAAATCCTTGGGATCGAAGTTCATCTGGGTCTTGGGTTTCTTGCTCCCCCGGGCCATGCATGGGGAGTGATGAAGCATTTTAAAACTGTTTGCCCGTTGGTCCTATGATCGGCATAACAACTGCCTAGTGCAGAAGGATGTTATTTCAAATGGAAATCAGGACACCTTTGTGATGGATACGGGGGACGGGAGCTTCTGCGAGGCCTTCTGGAGGGCGACCTTCGCATTTACCTCCATCTGCTCGGGGACCTCTATGGTCATGACCTGCTGGCCTGCCTTGACCCTGGCAGCAGTGCCGACGTTCTTGCCGAAGGACTTCCTCATACCCTGGGAGACCCTGTCCGCTCCGGCGCCGGTTGCCTGCTTGTTCTCACGGAGGATCTGGTGGGGATAGACCCTTACGGTGAGCTTGTAGTTCTTGGTTCCCGCTTTCTTCGAGATGAACTTGTTGGCAGCGATACGGGCGGCCTCGAGCGCGGTGTGCCTTATCTGGCAGCTCTCCTTGACCACCAGATGATAGATAGTCGGGAAGGATGAATTGCGGTTGCCCATCACGAACTGGTTGATCCTTGGAGCTGGAATTCCGCCGGTGTACTCCTTTCTTGTGAAAGCCTGACCCCTTATCTGGCGGTACATCCTGTTGGGTTTTCTGGCCATCTGTCATACCTTCCTGGTCTGGAGAGCATGCACCCTCGCGTGCACCCGCTAATAAAGAGGTCATATATAATAATAGCCCTGGGTGGCGGGATATGCCAATGCGTGGAAAGTCGAAGTTCTGGGTAGGGTATGGAATGTCCGTGGATTTATCAAGCCAAGGTCCATGTGATTTAAATATGTAATGCAATTTCCATCTCCATGAACGGGAGTATAGGATTCACACCCAAGAGGCTCTTCCTCACCAAAGGTGTGGGAAGGCACAGGGAGAAGCTGGCAAGTTTCGAGTTGGCACTCAGGGACGCGGGTATCGAAAAGTTCAACCTGGTCCATGTTTCCTCGATCTTTCCCCCGGGATGCAAGATAAT
>JBLIRH010000037.1:0-21199 GCA_049472215.1 Thermoplasmatota archaeon
ATCCTGTCGACGGGGATGTCCTTGAAAAGTATCTCCATGTCCTTTAGAGAGGAAATGGCGACGCCGCATTTCCCGAACTCGCCCCTGGACTGGGGCTGGTCAGTATCGTATCCGTAAAGGGTGGGATAGTCGAAAGCAACACTGAGACCTGTCTCACCGTGGTCGAGGAGGTACTTGTATCTCTCGTTCGTTTCCTCCGCGGTGCCGAAACCGGCGAACTGCCTCATGGTCCACAGGCGGCCTCTGTGCATTGTGGAGTGGACCCCCCTGAGGAAAGGGTACTCTCCCGGGAAGCCTATGTCCTTGAGGTAGTCCTTCTCCTTCACGTCCGAAGGGGTGTATAGCGGGCCGATATCGGTCCAGGAGAGGTTGGGGAACCTCTCCATTCTCTCCGGTATCTTCTCCTTCAACGGGTTATAGCAGCTCGTCTCCCATTCCTTCTTCCTTCTGGCGATCTCCTTGAGCGTTTCCTTATCGTACATGGCTCCACCCCGTTCGTCAGAACTCGATGCCCTTTCTGGCCTCCACACCTTTCTGATAGAAATGCTTTACCTCAAGCATCTCGGTTGCAAGGTCGGCGAGCTCGATCAGCTCTTTTGGAGCATAGCGTCCTGTGAGGACGAGCTCGACATGTTCAGGCTTCGATCTTACGAGCTCGATGACCTCCTCCAGGGACAGGAGTCCGAAATCCACGGCGACGTTGATCTCATCGAGGATCACCAGGTCGAACTCCCCCGAAAGGACCACACCGCAGGCCGTCTCGAAACCCTCTCTGGCAAGGTCTATGTCAACCTGCTCCGGATCCTTCTTGGAGACGAACTCGTCGCGGCCGTGCTGGGATATGGTGAAGTTATCGATCCTCTCAAGGGCGTCGATCTCGCTGTAACGGCGCCCCTTCATGAACTGGACCATCCTGACCTTGAGACCCGCCCCCGCAGCCCTGAGACCGAGCCCGATCGAAGCCGTGGTCTTTCCCTTGCCGTCGCCGGTATAGACCTGAACGTACCCCTTTTTAAAGGCCATCGTCCGTCTTGATTCCTATGGTCCGATTTATTACTTTCTTCTAAAGATTTCAAAATGTCCAGGACCTTCACTATATAATACCGCCAACTTGATAACACCGTACTACAGAAACCTTTATTTTTCGCAATCCCGTTGGCCCCCCTGCATGATTCTCGAACTCAATGAACAGCAGATGATGATTAGGAACATGGTCAGGGAATTCGCGGAGAAGGAGGTCAGACCAAGGGCTGCGGAGCTGGATGAGAAGGAGGAATATCCGCACGCCGCCCTCAAGCGCATGACCGAACTCGGGATCCTTGGAGCGATCATACCTCAGGAATACGGAGGCGCGGGTCTCGACACCGTGACCTACTCCGTGATCATCGAGGAGATCTCAAGGGCCTGCGCATCCACTGGAGTGGTGACCTCGGTCCACAATTCCCTTACTGCATGGCCTATCATGCATTACGGTACTGAAGAGCAGAAGAAGAAGTATCTCCCGATCCTTGCAAGGGGTGAGAAGATAGGCGCCTTCGGGGCGACGGAGCCCAATGCCGGGTCCGACCTCGGAGCGATGCAGTCCATCGCGGAGCTCAAGGGCGACCATTACATAATAAACGGGGCCAAGACCTTTATCACCAGCGGGCCCGAGGCGGGGATCATAATCGTCTTCGCGATCACCGACAAGGAAGCGGGCTCCAGAGGCATCAGCGCTTTCATTGTCGAGAAGGAATTCGAGGGATACTCCGTGGGCGGGATCTTCGACAAGATCGGGATCAACGGCTCCCTGACCTCGGAGCTCCTTTTCGAGGACATGAAGGTGCCGAAGGAGAACCTTCTGGGCAAGGAGGGGGAGGGTTTCAAGATAGCACTCTCGACCCTTGATGGCGGAAGGATCGGCATCGGCGCGCAGGCCGTGGGCATAGCCCAGGCAGCTCTGGATGAGAGTGTTCAGTACTCCATGCAGAGGCAGCAGTTCGGGAAACCACTGGCCAAGTTCCAGGCGATCCAGTGGATGATAGCAGAGATGGCCACGAAGATCGAGGCATCCCGCCTGATGGTCAGGAACGCCGCCTTCAAGAAGGACTCCGGTCAGAGGTTCAGCACGGAGGCAGCGATGGCCAAGCTCATCGCAGCCGACACGGCATCATGGTGCGCTGACAGGGCGATCCAGATACACGGGGGGTACGGTTACACCAAGGAGTACCCGGTGGAGAGGCTCTTCCGCGATGCGAGGATCACAGGAATATACGAGGGGACCTCCGAGGTAATGAAGATGGTCATCGCTGGGAACCTGCTGCGCTGATATATCATAGGCAAATGGGGATAAGCATGGAGGATCTTGACTACGAGAAGGAATACCGTGGCAGGGAGTGGATCATTCCATGGAACTTCAACACGGTATTCTATGGGGGGGATAAACACCAGCCCATTCCCCGAGTGAAGAAAAGGGCAGCCCTCTGCCGGGGGCGCGAGATCGGCGAGGCCAGAAAGTGTACTTTCCAGGAGATCGAGTTTGTCAACCAATTACCAAAGACACAATCAGGTAAGATCAAGCGTAAGCAGTTGAGAGAACAGGAGATAGAGAAGAAGAGATAGAGGTGGATCAGGATCCAGGAGAGATATTCATGAACATTGTCGTATGTGCGAAACAGGTCGTGGACGTAGGGGAGATCAAGATCAACCCCTCCACGAACAAACCCATCCTTGATGGCATCCCAAAGAAGATCAGCGATATCGACAAGAACGCTGTCGAGGAGGCCATCAAGATAAAGGAGAAGCTCGGAGGGAAGATAACGATAATGACCGTCGGCCCCCCGGATGCAAAGGAAAAGATCAAGGAGCTGCTGGCAATGGGAGCGGACGAGGGGGTCCTCATCCCCAGGCCTCCGAACGCAGATTATCATGTCGTATCGAAGCTCCTTTCCAAGGGGATCGAGAAGCTCGGAGGCGTTGACCTCGTAATGTGCGGGGAGGCCTCCATCGACATGTTCTCAGGCCAGGTCGGGCCGAGGATAGCGGGCTTCATGAGATGGCCGCAGCTGACCTATGCCTTCAAGGTCGAGCCGGAAGCTGGCAAGGTCAAGGCACGGAGGAACATGGGCGACAGGATGGTGGAGACCGAATCTTCCTATCCTGCGGTGATCACCGTGACCAAGGAGATCAACGAACCCAGGCTGCCGAGCCTGATGCAGATCCTCGGGTCCGCCAGCAAGCCCATTCACGACTGGAGCCTGGCCGACCTGAGCATGGAAGGAGAGGCGCCGAAGGTCATGGAAAAGGACCTGAAGGGGATAAAGATGGAGCGCAAGAACGTCATCTTCAAGGATGACCTGGACGAAGCGGTGGCACAGCTCGCTGAAAGGCTGTCCAAGGACGGTCTGCTGGGGTGATATGATGGTAATAGTATTCTCAGACATCAAGAAGAACGGGTTCGAGCTGCTTTCAAAGGCCAGGGAGCTCGCTGATAAGAGAGGGAAGAAGGTCTGTGCGGTGGTCATAGGCAAGGATGCCGAGCCCCAGGCGCAGGAATATATTCAGAGAGGGGCGGACAAGGTGATCGTGGCCGGGACCTCCATGGAGAACTTCAAGGCGGAGGAGGCGGCCGACATCATCGAGAGCGTGGTACGGGAGGAGAACCCCGAGGTGGTCCTCATCTCATCCACGAAGAACGGAAAAGAGCTGGCACCCAGACTTGCTTCGATCCTTGATGCGGGCTCCATATCGGATGCCGCCAGGATCTATGTGGAGGGGGACTCCATCATCGCGGAGAGGGGAGTTTACAGCGGCAACGGCATCGCCGTTGAACAGTTCAGCTCCTATCCCGGTATCGTAACGGTCCCTGTCAAAGCCTTCGATCCGCTTCCCGCGGATGCGGGAAGGTCCGGAGAGATCGTCAAAAAAGATATGGCGCTCAAGGATTACGGCTCCAGGATCGTGGACGTCCAGAAGATGAGGTCCGAAGGTGTCAACGTCGAGGATGCCGAAAAGATCGTATCCTGCGGCAGGGGTTTCAAGGGAAGCGATGACATCAAGATGATCCAGGAGCTCGCCGAGGTCATCAACGGGAACACGCTCGGATGCTCCAGACCCATCGCTGCCGACCTCAAATGGATGTCGGAGGACCACTGGATCGGCCTAAGCGGCCACAAGGTCAAGCCCAAACTGTACATCGCCTGCGGTATATCAGGACAGATACAGCACGTGGCAGGTATGAGGGATTCCGGCGTCATTGTTGCCATCAACAAGGACCCGGACGCACCTATCTTCAATTCGGCGGATTACGGCATCGTCGGGGACCTGTACCAGGTCCTGCCAAAACTCATTGAAGCAATAAAGACAAAAATGTGAAGCTCCCAGTCCCTATCATCATTCAACAAAACAGGGGGATCCCATGAGTATAACCGATCTGACCTCCATGGCGGAGGCACAGGTAGCCGAGAAGCGGGAGATCAACGAGAGGCTTAAAAAGCTTCGAGAGGAAGTGACCGATTTCTGCTACCAATGCGCCAAATGCACCTCGGGCTGCGAAGCGCATAAACTGCTAGAACTGGAACCGCACAAGATCGCAGCATTGTTGAAGAGGGGGCTCATCGACGAGATGGTCAACTCGGATATAATCTGGACCTGCATGAGCTGTTTCAAGTGCAAGGAGAGATGCCCGCAGAAGGTGGCTCCCGTGAACATCCTCTTCACCCTGAAGAACCTGGCCGTGGCCAGCGGGAAACAGGTGCCCGGTGACTTCACGGCGATGCTCCAATCTGCAATGGGCATAGGCCTGATACAGGATGTCCAGCAGGTATCGACAAGATCAGGAGAGACCAGGACGAGAGAGCAGATGGGACTGTCCCCCTGCTCGAAACCTGTGGACCCGGCGAAGTTCCAGATGACCATAATGACCGTTGCCGTGGAGAAGGTGTGAGGTGAACAAAATGACGAAATACGCGCTTTTCCCCGGCTGCCTTATGCCAACGGAACAGTATGGTTACGAGGTCTCCCTTAAAGCTGCCCTTCCGGTACTTGGGGTCGAGGTCGTAGACCTTCAGGGATTCTCGTGCTGTGGGGAGCCTCTGAAGAGCATTAACCAGATGCTCACATTGACACTCTCCGCACGGAACATCGCGATCTGCGAGAAGGAGGGGCTTGACATCCTCATTCCCTGTCCCATGTGCCACCTTGCCCTGAGCGAGACAAAGAGGATACTCGACCTCGATCCCGAGATGAAGAAGAGGATCAACGGGAAGCTCTCCGGCGAGGGCCTGGCATACAAGGGAACCTCGAAGCTCTATCATGTCATAGACCTGCTCCATGATGTCATAGGGCTGGAGGCGATCAAGGAGAAGGTCGTCAAACCCCTAACCGACCTCAATTTCGCGACCCATTACGGGTGCCATATATTCAGGCCCTCCGAGATCGGAAGACCAGTGCATCCCGAGAACCCGGAGAAGATGGAGAGGATACTCGAGACCATTGGTGCAAGGTCGGACAATTATGCGGAGAAGCTGGATTGCTGCGGCGGCCCGCTCCTTCCCGTCCATCCCGAGACCTCCCTTACCAAAACGGGGCAGAAACTGGCTGCCATCCAGGAACAGGGATTCTCCGGAATGGCACTGTCGTGCCCCTGGTGCCACAAGATGTACGATTCCAAACAGAAAAAGGCGGGGGAGACGGTCGGTGCGAAGCTGAACGTTCCCGTCCTGTATCTGACACAGCTCCTGGGACTTGCCTTCGGTCTGGAAGAAGGGAAGCTCGGCCTCGAGCTGAACCTGAGCCCCGTGGACAAGGTCTTGAACAGGGAAAAGGAGGTGGCCGCATGAACAGATTGGGCGTCTTCGTATGCCACTGCGGCGTGAACATATCGGACATGGTCGATGTCGAGGCGGTCGCGGAATATGCTTCGAAGCTTCCGGGCGTCGTCGTATCAAGGACCTACAAATACATGTGCTCTGACACTGGAGCCGAGGTCATAAAGACCGCCATCAAGGAGAACGACCTGAACGGGATCGTCATCGCCGCCTGCTCCCCGAGGATGCACGAACATACCTTCAGGGGGGTCGCCAGGGAAGGCGGGATCAATCCCTTCATGGTGGAGATCACCAACATAAGGGAGCACTGCTCCTGGGCCCACGAGGACAGGGAGGCCGCCACCGATAAGGCCAAGGTGCTCGTCAGGGGTTCGGTCGCAAAGGCGAACCTGCTGGAGCCGCTCACGGCTTCCAAGACCCCTGTGACCCCGGAGGCGATGGTGATCGGTGCGGGGATCGCGGGCATCCAGGCGGCCCTGGACCTTGCCGACGAGGGCTTCAAGGTATTTCTCGTGGAAAGGGAGCCCACCATAGGCGGCCGGATGGCCCAGCTGGACAAGACCTTCCCGACGCTGGACTGCTCTTCCTGCATCCTGACCCCCAAGATGATGGATGCCTACCACCACCCCAACGTCGAGCTTCTGACCTATTCCGAAGTGGAGTCGGTGGAGGGAAGCGTCGGCAATTACAAGGTCACCGTAAGGAAGAAGAAAAGGTACGTCGACATGGAGAAGTGCACCGGATGCAACGCGTGCGCCCTCGCGTGCAGGCTCAAGGGGCGAGTTGCCGACGAGTTCAACATGGGCATGGGAAAACGGTCCGCCTGCTACATACCATTCCCGCAGGCCGTCCCCCTCAAAGCCACGATCGACCCCGACAGTTGTCTGATGCTCAGGTTCGGAAAATGCGGGGATGGCCCGCTTTGCGTCGAGGCCTGCGAACCGGGGGCCATCGACTTCCAGCAGAAGGACGAGGTGATCGAGCTCAATGTTGGATCCATCGTCGTTGCAACGGGCTATGATATAATGGATGTTTCAAAGCTGTACGAGCTCGGGTATGCCAGGTCTCCGGACATCATCACAACCATGGAGCTGGAACGGCTGATCAGCTCCTCCGGACCTACCGGAGGCGAGGTCGTTCTTCCCTCGAGCGGGGAGAGACCGGGTTCGGTCACATTCATACTGTGCGTTGGCTCCCGTGACGAGAACGAATGCTCCTGGTGCTGCAGGATAGGATGCATGTCGGCCCTGAAGCACGTTTACCTGCTCAGGGAGAAGCTCGGCAAGGAAGTTGAGATCAATCTGTGCTACACCGATATCCGGTCCTTCGGGAAAGGTTATGAAGAGTTCTACAGAAAGATCAGGGGCGAGAACACGAACTTCTTCAGGGGGAGGCCGTCCGAGGTAAGGGTGAAGAGCAAAGGCATCACCATCGACACCTTCGATACAACGACGAACAAGCTGTTCGAGATAGCCACCGACATGGTGGTCCTTGTTCCTGCACTGGTTCCTAGGTCGGACGCGGGCGACTTTGCACGGATGATGAAGCTTTCGAGGTCGGCGGACGGATTCCTTCTTGAAGCCCATCTCAAGCTGAAACCGATGGATACATTCGTGAACGGCATCTTCATCGCAGGGTGCGCACAGGGTCCGAAGGATATCTCGGATACGGTGTCCCATGCGAGCGGCGCCGCCTCAAGAGCGGCGGGGATACTCTCGCAGGAGGAGCTTGACAACGAACCCCTTGTCGCTGTTGTCGATGTTGATATGTGCTCGGGGTGCAAGACCTGCATTTCCCTCTGTCCCTTCAAGGCCATCGACTCCGTCACCGAGGAGATCGAGGGCGTCGAGGTGACCCATGCCGAGGTGAACGAAGGGCTCTGCCAGGGATGCGGCACCTGCGTCGCAGCATGTCCTTCTGGTGCGATTTACCAGAAGGGGTTCAGGGACGACCAGATACTGTCGATGGTAAGAGCTTTCGGGGCATGCCTCCCGGGAGGTGATAACTGATGACAGAGAACGGTTTCGAACCCAATATCGTGGCATTCCTGTGCAACTGGTGCGCCTATGCCGGAGCTGACCTGGCAGGCACCTCCAGGCTGAAATACCCTCATAATGTGAGCAGCATCAAGGTCATGTGCTCTGGAAGGGTGGATCCCGTGTTCATCCTCGAGTCCTTGAAGCTCGGGGTGGACGGGGTCCTCGTTGCTGGGTGCCACCCGGGTGACTGCCACTACCAGAGCGGGAACTACAAGACCAATCGAAAGGTGAAGCTCATCCGGAAGCTCCTGAGCGAACTGAACATCGAACCCGACAGGGTCCGGTTCGAGTACATCTCGGCTTCAGAGGGGCAGAAGTTCGCAAACATCGTAACGGACTTTGTCGGAAAGCTGAAGGAAATGGGGCCGAACCCCCTGAAGGAGGAATGCGCATGACCGACGAGAAACTGAAGTTCGCATTCTACTGGGCTGCAAGCTGCGGCGGCTGCGAGATCGCGGTCCTGGATATCAATGAAGCGATCCTTGACGTCGCGGCGGCGGCCGACATCCTCTTCTGGCCCGTGGCCGTTGATGCGAAGTACAAGGACGTCGAGGCCATGGAGGACGGGTTCATCGATGTTTGCTTCTTCAACGGCGCGATAAGGAACTCGGAACAGAAAGAACTGGCACATCTCCTCCGGAAGAAATCGAAGGTCCTCGTAGCCTTCGGATCATGCGCCACGACGGGCGGCGTACCCGGACTCGCGAACCTTTCCGACAGGAATGGTGTATTCGATACGGTATATCATGAGAACGCCTCGATCGAGAATCCGGAAGGGACCGTTCCGGAAACAACCTCGAGCGTCGAAGAAGGAGACCTCACAATCCCGGAGTTCTACGATACAGTCGACACCCTGGACCAGACCGTCGAGGTGGACTACTATCTTCCGGGGTGCCCCCCGCCGACCGGCCTCATCATGACGGCGGTCAAAGCAATATTGAGCGGAGAGCTGCCCCCGAAGGGGTCCATAATCGCACCCAACAAATCCGTTTGCGACGAGTGCAGGTTCGAGAAATCGGAGAAACGGATCACCCAGATCAGAAGGGTCTACGAGGTGGACAAGCTGGAGGACAAATGCCTGCTGGAGCAGGGCATAATATGCCTCGGACCTGCCACAAGGGGCGGATGCGAGGCACCCTGCATGGACGCCTACATGCCCTGTACCGGGTGCGGCGGGCCTACGCCCAACTCTCTTGACCAGGGGGGCAAGATGATATCGGCCCTCGCCTCCATCCTCGGCATAGATGATGAGGAGAGGCTGTCGGACGATGAGGTTGACGGGCTCATCGACCAGATCGTCGATCCGTTAGGGACCTTCTACAAATATGGTCTTCCCTCTGCACTTATCAAAAGGAGGGTGATGAAACAATGAAATCGATAGTGATAGATCCGATCACCCGCTTGGAAGGGCACGGGAAGATCAACATCTTCCTCAACGACCAGGGCAATGTTGAGAACGCCTACCTTCAGATCCCGGAGCTTCGAGGGTTCGAGAAGTTCTCCCAGGGAAGGAGAGCGGAGGACATGCCCCAGATCACGTCGAGGATCTGTGGCGTCTGTCCGGTCGCGCACCACTTCGCTGCGGCCAAAGCCCTTGACAGCGCTTTCAAGGTGGAGCCGCCCCCGGTGGCGAAGAAACTGAGAGAGCTCATGTACGTTGGCTACTACATCTACGACCATATCCTGCATTTCTATTTCCTGGGAGGCCCCGATTTCGTCGTGGGTCCGGACGCTCCGCCCGCAAAGAGGAACGTGCTGGGCGTCATAGAAAAAGCTGGTGTGGAGATAGGAAAGGAGGTCATCAAACACAGGGCCTACGGACAGAAGATCACCGCGATCCTCGGGGGCAAGGCAACCCACCCCGTCTGCGGTCTCCCTGGAGGCGTTTCCAAGGGATTGAACGCTGACGAGGTAAAGGAGATCGAGATGATGGCCCGGTCCAGCATCGAATTCGCGAAGTTCTCACTTCAATTGTTTGAGGACATAGTCCTCAAGAACAAGGATTACGTGGACCTGATTACCTCTGATCCCTATCAACTCAGAACGTACAACATGGGTCTGATGGACGACAGGAACAGGGTCAACTTCTACGACGGGGACATCAGGGTGACCGCCCCCGACGGGAATGAGCTTGTCAAGTTCAAGGTCGACGATTACCAGAAGGAGATAGCCGAGAGGGTTGAGAAATGGAGCTACATGAAGTTCCCCTATCTCAAGAGGATCGGTTGGAAGGGGTTCGTCGACGGCCCCGAGTCTGGATTCTACAGGGTCGGGCCCCTGGGGAGGCTGAACGCTTCCGAAGGGATGGCGACCCCGCTCGCCCAGAAGGAGTTCGACAGGATGTACGAGACCCTTGGGGGCAAACCAGTACACTCCACGCTGGCGTTCCACTGGGCAAGATTGATAGAGCTCCTGTATGCGACCGAAAGAGCGCTCGAGCTGGTCCAGGAGGATGACATCACCTCCGACAAGATACGGAACCCGGTCGGGGAGCCCGGAGAGGGCTTCGGTGTGGTGGAAGCCGCCCGCGGCACTCTCATCCACCACTACGATGTGGACGAGAGGGGGCTCATAAAGAAGGCCAATCTGATCGTGGCAACCACGAACAACGCCGGAGCCATCACCATGTCCGTACGGGATGCTGCCAAAGGACTGATCAAGAACGGACAGGTCAACGACGGGCTTCTGAACATGGTGGAGATGGCCTTCAGGGCCTATGATCCCTGCTTCGGTTGCGCCACCCACACCATGCCGGGTTCGATGCCGCTGATCGCCAATATCTACGACAAGAACGAGAACCTGATCAGGTCCATAAAGCGGGATTAGATGACAACCATCATAGTCGGCATCGGGAACCCGATCCTCGGGGACGACGGTGTGGGCATCCATGTCGCGAGAAAGCTCAGGCCTGCATTGGAAGGAAAGGGCATCGTCATCGAGGAAGCCTTCACGGGCGGTTTGAACCTCCTCGACATCATCGTCGGACACGACAGGGCGATACTGGTCGATTCCATCAGCTCTAGGGAACTGGCCATTGGGGAGGTTGTTGTCGTCCAGGATGTCAGTGAGATCGGCTCCGACCATTCGGCAAATCCCCACGACGTATCGTTCCCAGAGGCCCTGGAGCTTGCGGGAAAGATGGGGGAGACCAGGGTTCCAAAAGAAATATCGCTGGTAGGCATCAACATCCGTCCTTCCTACGATTTCAAGGAGGGATTGAGCACGGAGGTGGCATCCGCCGTTGACATCGCCGCCGAGAAGGTCCGTCTTCTCATCGAATGATCGCCCATGGTCCTGACGATCATCATCCGGGCGAGCTATTATTAAGTACTACCAGCCGGATTTCGTTCGGAGCTATCTTCCCATCACCCCAGGGGGCCGCAGAAGGTGTACAACAAGAGCACTGTCAGCCTGATACCCATGGTAATCCTGATCGTAGCTTTATTCATCCACATGGCACCGGTGGCGTCATCGGTGGACATTGCGGCTGAAGACAGTCATCTCGATCAGGAGAAAGGGGCTCTTGGAGGTATCACGTTCTTCACCGAGAACAGGGGCCAGATCGATAACGGAGACATCCGACTTTTAGGAAGCTCCCCCTCCGGCGCCGTAGGTTTTACCGGTGACGGAATCGTACTGAAGGTGCCCCGCACACCGACTGTTTCCATTCGGGAGATGAGCGAACCCGAATATGAGCCGGCTTCCCGTCAATTGAGGATAGGGTTCGTCGATGGCAACGATGTCATCCCGGTGGGGAAGGACCCGCTTCCCTGGAGCTCGAACTTCTTTCTGGGGAACGATCCGTCAAAGTGGAGAACCAATGTCCCGAACTATGCAGAAGTTGTCTACGAGAACGTCTGGGACGACATAGACATCGTCTACAGGGCAACCGAGAACGGTCTGAAATACGACCTGATACTACGGCCGGGTTCGGACCCGGACGACATCAGCCTGAAGGTCGAGGGGAACGAAGGGCATCTCAGGAGCATTGGGAGCGCACTCGAAATGCCCCTGGGACCTGACCTTATGGTCGTGGACGGCGGGCTTGAAGTTTTCTATGATGATGAGATCAATGAGAAGATCGCCTCCAACATCCTGGTGGAAGGGAACACATACAAGTTCGAACTGGAGATCTACGACAGTTCGAGGACGGTGGTTATAGATCCGCTCATCTACTCGACATTCCTGGGCGGGGTCGGCTGGGAAGAGGGATGGGACATGGACACGGACGGGGAAGGGTGTGCTTATCTGTCGAGGTACACCGCATCCGTGGATTTCCCGGTCACGGACGGTTCGTACGACACCACCCATAACGGGGGCGACTGGGACGTTTACGTTACGAAATTGAGCGAATCCGGGGACGGCCTCAGGTACTCGACCTTCATCGGGGGAAGCGGTTTCGACACAGGGGTCGCCATAGCCGTTGACCGATTAGGTTTCGCATTCGTCGGCGGAGTTACCGATTCGAGCGATTTCCCGATCACTCCGGGAGCTTACGATGGAACCCTTGACAGTGAGAACAAGGACGTGTTCCTGCTCAAGCTCGGGCAGAACGGCGAGTCACTTCAGTATTCGACATTCTTCGGGGGCGGAGGGGAGGACGCCGTCCATAGGATCGCGGTCGATGTTGACGGCTATGTGTTCTTCACAGGCATGACCGCTTCGAACGATCTACCCGTCACTTCCGGATGTTACGACAACACCTACAACGGGGGTCTGAACGACGCCTTCGCTGCCAAGCTGAGTCCGGGGGGCAACTCACTGGTTTATTCCACCTACCTGGGAGGAAGCGGCGATGACAAGGCCTTCGGGATCGACATCGACAACGAGGGTAACTCCTTCATCTTCGGAGAGCTCTCCTCCAAGGACTATCCCACTACGGCGGGAGCTTTCGATAAAGCCCATAACGGCGGGGAGTGGGACTGCTTCCTGACCAAACTGTCCCCTCTGGGCAATGGTTTGGTGTATTCGACCTACATCGGAGGAGGGAAGAACGAGCAGGCACAGGGGATCAGGGTCGACGGTGAAGGCTATGCATATCTCACCGGTGCTACAACCTCCGGGAGCTTCCCGCTTTCCCAGGGAGCCTTCGACAGGAGCCAGGGAGGGGCAAGGGACGCTTTCGTTACGAAGGTAAACATATCCGGTGACTCGATAATTTATTCAACATACCTCGGAGACGATAACGACGAGGTCGGATACGGGATAGATGTCGACCATGAAGGCTACGCCTACGTCGTAGGCACAACCGAATCCCGGAACTTTCCCGTTACCGATTTCGTGCTTTACAGAACTTCCCGGGGGAACGTAGATATCTTCATCACCAAGGTGAACAGGGCCGGGACAGACCTCAGGTATTCCACATATTACGGCGGAAACGGGATCGACATAGGAACGGACATCGCAGCCGACCGCAACAGCTGCGCCATCATAACGGGGACCACGAACTCCCACAACTTCCCCACCTCGGATGGAGCATATGAGGAGACCTATGTGGGAGGATTGTACGACGTTTTCGCCGTCAAGATCAACATGTCCACCATACCGACGGCGCCGAGGGCGGTCAAGGCGCAGTACGGCGACAGCAGGATCGACCTCTCGTGGAAGGAGCCCCTGGATGCCGGCGGCCCGGCCAAGGTCTATTACAACATCTACCGCGGGGAGACGCCTCTCGGGATCGCGTACCTGACGACGCTCGAGGAGACGTTCTACAACGACACGGGTCTGACGAACGGGATCACCTACTATTATCGTGTTTCCGCCGAGACCGAGATGGGCGAGGGGGGCTTCAGCAGCGAGGTATACGCAACCCCCGGGAGGATACCGGGTGCACCGAGGGACCTAGTGGCGGAGCCCGGAAACAACAACGTGACCCTGACCTGGAGCGTTCCCGAGGACGACGGGGGATTTCCCATAGCATGGTACGACGTCTTCAGGGGAACCGATCCCGAGGACATGAAGATGATATTCAGGGTCCATGACGGAGAGACCCATTTCGACGAGACGGTGACCAACGGGATCACCTACTACTACAGGTTGACGGCCCTCAACAAGATCGGACAGGGGCCTCCCAGCGAAATCGTTTCGGTGATGCCGGCCTACTATCCTTCGGACCCGAGGGAGGTCACGGCCGTAGCCAGCGACAGCAGGATCAATCTCACATGGCTCGTCCCCCTGAGCGACGGCGGCCTCGGGATCGACGGGTATATCGTCTACCGGCGAACGGAGACCACCGAGCTCGAGCCGCTCACCGATATGATGGATGACCTATTCTACCATGACCTTAAGGTCAAGAACGGGATCACATACTATTACCAGGTCAGGGCATTCAATTCAATGGGGGCCGGGAGATGGAGCCTCGAGGTCTCCGCAAAACCGGAGACCCTTCCGACCGTCCCACTGAACTTCTCGATATCGCATGACAACCAGCTGGTGGTACTCAGGTGGCTCTTCCCCGAGACCGACGGTGGATCGGAGATAACAAGGTACGAGATCTGGCGCGGAAGGAGCGAGGATTCACTATATTTCCTCGCGAAGGTCGAGGAGGGAATGAGGTACGAGGACACCGATGTAAGGAACGGATTCACCTACTATTACAAGGTCAGGGCCGCGAACAGGCTCGGGTACAGCCCCTGGTCCGAGGTCCTTCCGGGAACGCCCATGACGATACCTTTCCAGCCCACTTCCCTGGTGGCCGAAAGGGTCGGGAGGGGGATCGAGCTCAGATGGAGGCCGCCCTACAGCGACGGGGGCTCCCCCATCATCAATTACCGGATCTTCAGGGGATCATCCCTGGAGAAGATGGAATTCTATATTTCTGTGGGGACATCCCTGAACTATACCGATACCAACATCACCGGGGACGGTGTGTACTATTACCGGGTTAGCGCCTTGAACTCGGAGGGGGAGGGTGAGAGGTCGAAGGAGACCAAGGTCGTGATCTCCAGCTGGAACGCCCCCGAAAGTTCCACGATAATGAACATCCTGAAATTATGGTGGATCATCATACCGACCCTGATAATTGCGGCGATCATTGCCTTCCTCGGGATACTGACATTCCGCTACAGGGATACGTGGAAGGAGGACGGGAGGCCGAACTTCATCAAGATGTTCAAACAGCTGAGGCTCGACCTGAAGAAATGAACGGACAGGGCAGTAATCCGCACCTGGAGAACACATTCATAGACCTATCTGTTCAGTCTTAAGAAAGACATCCATTTCAATTTTGGTGGTTGAGGCAGTTCACTTTCGGAACGCCACCTGTCCCCGCAATCCCAGCATGATAGGAATCTCTCGCTGGTATCCATATTTGTTGTGAAGGATATCGTGTCAGAGCTGCATGAGGGACATATCATTTCCTGTACGCTGCTTCCGAACATGGTATATGAAGGGGGTGGGTCGTATACGCTGTTATCCCCTTAATATTTCAATTAATAATGTATTATTCAGGATTTATTATCGCCTACCGACCATGGCCCTTGGCCGTCACCAGAGCCCAATTATCTCCTTTACGGGGGGACGGATCGCTTCTCTTTTTAACTTCGAAATCCTTCAAGACCTCCTCCCAATCGATGTCGGTCAAATAACTGATCGATCCCCTTGCAGCACTAAGATGTGCAAGCCCATCAGGTTTCATTATCCGTTGGATCTCCTTCACCAGGGCATCACGATTGTTTGGTGCTATTGAACAGAACAGACCCTCAGCAAGAACGAAATCCACAGAGGAGTCTTCAATGAAATCCAATTGGTGAGCAGAGCAGGCATATGCCTTAATATTGGATATTCCAGACCTCTTCTTCCTTTTTTCAATGGCCTTTATAGCTTTCTCATTGGAATCAACTGCATAGACAATTCCCCTCGAACCTACGCGATCTGCCATAGGAAATGTATAATATCCAGGTCCGCTGCCAAGATCGGCCACAACATCTCCTTTGGATAGATATGGCCCGAAGAGTCTCTCCGGGGGATCCAGCCACCTTCTTATCGGATTATTCAAACCGAAATTGGGGAAATGCTTGTCCTTCTTCTGCTTCTTGTCCTTCATTACAAAAACTCCCCCTTATTAATTGGAATTGGAATAAATATAATATATCATTTCCTGTAAAATGGGGGTTTCAACAGGAACGGGGTCTAGATTTTCTCGAAGTTCACAAGATATCCTACCGACCATACCGTTCCTGAAGGAGCTTTCTGTCGACCTTTCCGTTTGGGTTCTTCGGAAGCGAGTCGAGGAAGATGACCTCCTTGGGGATCAGATACTTCTCGAGGTTGTCCATGCAGTGGAGTTTGATCCTTTCCTCGTCAAGTCCTTCTTCCGTCGACAGTACCGCAACAAGGGAGGAACCCATCACCGCATCTTCCTTCCTTATGATCACCGCCTCCTTGACCCCATGAAGTGCGTGGATGACATCCTCGACCTCCCTGGGGGACGCTTTTTCACCGCCGATCTTGAACACATCGTCCTTGCGGGAAATGAAGAAGAGGTCTCCCTCGCTGTCCATTTTGAAGATGTCGCCTGTAAAGAGAACCTTCTCGAAGGGATAATGACCATCTCTTAGGACTTTGGCTGTCTCTTCCTCGTTGTTCCAGTATCCCTTCATTACATTCGAGCCCCTGACAACGAGTTCCCCAGGGGTGTCCGGGGTCTCGATCCGGTTTCCCTCTTCGTCCACGAGGAATACCTCTGTATTGGGCATTGCCCTGCCGACGGAGTTCGGTTTGAGCAGGACCTTTTCGGGTTCGAGATAAGAGATACGCTTGCATTCGGTCAGGCCGTACATTGAGAATATCCTTACATGGGGCAGTTTCTCCTGCAAGCCCCTGATAGTCCTCTCGGGGAGCTTCTGGGCGGTGTTCGTGATATATCTCAGTGATGAGAGTGCCTCCCTGTCCAGGTCCTTCATCCTGAGGATTATCTCGGCGATCGCCGGAACAAGCGGCAATCCTGTGACCTTCTCCTCCTTTATCCTCTTGATCACACTGGAAAAGAAGACGAAGTTCTTCTCGAGGATAAGGGTCCCGCCGAAGCGGAAGGTCATCAGGACCTGATAGAGCCCGTAATCGAAGGAGATGGGAAGGACATTGATCACGATATCTTCGGGAGTGTTGCCGATATAGGTGATGATCGAGGTCAAGGCCGTACCCATGCTGAGATGGGTCATGGTGACACCCTTCGGGATCCCGGTGGAGCCGGAGGTGTAGATGATCGAGGCGATATCCGCATCTATCAGCCGGACCTTGGGGGGCCCTCTACCTTCCTCGAGCATCTCTTCAAACGGGATAAGCTTCACTTCCGGATCACCCGGTTCTCCCACATAAATGATCGAGCGGTCCTTCAACTGGTCCTGGTTCCCGTCATACCTTCGCCCGTCGGTAACGATGAAGCGGGGATCCGAGTTCTCGATGATGGTCCGGAGCTTTTTCCCCCTGGTTTCGGGATTGACGGGGATGAAGATGCCCCCCGCCATCATTGCGCCGTATATCGATACAACCGCCTCGTAGCTGTTCTCGAGGAACACGATCACCCTGTCCCCTTTGGCCAATCCTTTGTGATGGAGGTTCTCCGAGAACATTCTGGAATCATGGAGGACCCTGCTGTAGGAATACCTTATTCCCCCGGTCACGATCGCTGTCTTTTCCGGGAACCTATCTGCGGTGTCCTCGAGCATCTTCGGGATCAGTATGTCCATCACCGGCCTCTACAACAGGGCCCAGCGGAGTTCAAACATATTATTGTTTTTCCATTCCTTCCAAATAAGTAGAATATACCTGAAGGGAGGGGAACCGGCAATCGGTTTATCTACCCTGAGCCCAATATCATCATCGGAGGAAGTGGATGAGGGGGCCTACAACATCTGTCGTGTTGATCATCGCCATCTTTGTATCCTTTACATTATCGGGAACACTGGCGGCGGCGGGAGAGGTGAGAGATGCCCTTCCTCCCCCTGTTGAACCCCGGCCCCCCACCATTACAGTATCCCTTTATCAGGACGAGATCGAGATAGCCACCGGACCCGGATGTACAGGGCGGGGCACTTTAAACGGCACTGTAACTGTTGAAAAACCAAGGGAAGCAAGAGCGGAAGAGGTCCTCGTATCACTCCATATCTTCACAAGCGATCAGGATGTCCTTGGTTCGATAAAACCGCAAGTCATGGAGTTCGGTATGAACGCTGCCGTCCAGACCCAGCCCTTTAATTTAGAATTTCAGGTCCCACCCATGATCCCGTCCATACATATCGATGGAACGTTCATGATCAGAGGAAACTGGTCCTACAAATACTACGGAAGCGGAGGGGAAATTCCCGAGACCTCCGGTGTCGTGGTGCTCAAACCGTTCTGTTATATCATGGGATCTATGCCGAATCGTGAAAAAATAGCAACGGTTCCCATCGGATCATGGAGGACAGTGGAATTCGAGATCAAAAACAACGGGAACGATCGGACGACGATATACATCAGTGAGATCGGGGAAAACGAAAATGTCGACTGCATCATCAATGACGACCGCGTTACCTTGAACGAAGGGGAGAGTGTCATTATCCCCGTAAAGGTCAGGATCAATGAGGGAGGGCCCAAACCGAAGATCTACGAACAGGGAATACGGCTCGAAGCTAAAGATATCTACGGAGAGACCGTGACATATGACACTGCGATCTTCATCCAATCTATGTACACTCCCGGTTCCTTCTTCAAGTCCACTCTCTTCAAACTGATCATCGCCGGGTTGGTGGCCTTTGCCATATTGGTCGCCCTGCTTGCGATCTTCCTGAGAAGGAGAAGAAGAAGAAAAGATGATGAAGAGGCCGACATTCTATTATGAGGCCGGATCCAGGCCGTTCATATCCCGGTGGTACAGGTATAGGTCCAGGCCTTGTAAAGGAAATATATTCCGATCCCGACCATTGCGATGGCTCCCACCTTTGCAAGGTATTTTCTGAGCCTGGGCGAGAATATGTCCCCGACGATGGAGGCTATGGCTATTCCGGCGATTGGGTACAGGCTTGATGAAAGAGCATAGGTCGAGGTCACCGCCAGCGATTCGGTGAAGGGCAGGCTCACGATCAGTGGCAGGATCAGGATCACCTTCAAACAAGGTGTGGCCCCCCTGACGGTCCCAAGGGCGAAAACTCCAAGAACCCCGAACTTCCCGAACCGCCCTTCCTGTTCGTTCAACGTCCGTTTCTTCTTGCCTCTGCCATCGGAACCTGGCCCCCCGTTCTTTGCCTGGCAATCTGCAGAGGACGGACATTCGGAGCAGTTGGGAGCATCGTGGCCCTTGCCTGAAACCTCTTCCGGTCTGTCACCGCATTCCTCGCAGGCCCCGCTCTCGCAGCTCTGGATCAGACCGAGCTTTCTCGAAACACCCGGAAAAAAAAGGATGATGACACCGAAGGCAAGGGTCATTCCTCCGAACAGATAGAGCATCACCTGGGTGTCTATCTCGATGAAAAAGCCGAAGAGTGCCATGACAACACCAAACCCCATTATCCCGGCGGTCCTCCCTGCAAGAAATCCCAAGCCGGCTTTCAACCCCCTCCCGAGAGACGTGCTCATTGCTATCACGGTGCACATGAAGGTGTTGCTGAAGCTGAACCCGATGAGGGCAGCGCTGAGCAGCAGTCCCCCGTCCATATAAGGACCATATCGCTGCTTATTTAGAATGATGTTCCCAGCATGGTACAACGATCGATCGGGCCAGCGATTGACAACAAAGCTTATCGTAGATGGTGCCCTTCCCCGTTCGCATCGTTTCCCGTATATATTTTGGTGGGTATATGTCAGAAAGATCAGAGGATAGGGAGCTTTTAAAGGAGCTCGATCAGGAAAAGTACGCCGATATTACCTTCATGCATCTGCGGAACATGTGGGCAGTGGATGGTCTATACTACCTCGGCATCGAAGAGCGCTTCGGAACGGAAGCCGCGACCGAGATCGACGCCTTCGTCTGGAAGATCATGGGAAAGATCGAGGCCAGAAGACTGCAGAAGCTCCTGGGGCTCGGGAACGACATGGATTCGATGATCAAGGGCCTGAAATACTCCGGCTGGACGATGGACCTCGATGATAAGGAATGGGAAGCGGCTGATGACGGCATCCTGCTGAGGACGATAAACTGCAGGATCCAGATGACCAGGCAAAAGGACGGTCTGGAGGTGTTCCCCTGCAAGGTCGTGAGATGGGGATTCCTCAAGGCCTTTGCCAGGGAGTTCAACGAGAACATCGAGGTGGTCTGCAACCAGTGCCCTCCCGATGAGCTGGAGCAGGGGAAATGGTGCGAGTGGAAGTTCGTCATGAAGGAGGGGGGCGGTTGAGAAGCTCGGAGGAATACTTCGAGAGTCTCAGGGCGATGAGGCCGAACGTTCACAAGTTCGGGGAGCTCATCGAGGATGTGACCATTCATCCATCAACGAGAAGGTGCATCATGGGGCATGCCCAGATCTTCGATTCCGCCCAGAAGGAGGAATACAGGGACCTCCTGACCACCACATCATCGCTCACCGGGGAGACAGTAAGCAGGTACCTTTCGATAGTAAGGAACCCTGATGACATGATCAAGAACGTCAATATGAAGCGGTTGATGTTCAACCTTACAGGGACCTGCACGGGAGGGCGGTGCGTTGGCTTCAACGGGCTGAATGCCATGTGGGCGACAACGTACGATATTGACCGGGAATTCGGGACGGATTACCACGAGAGGTTGAAGTCATGGCTTATCGACGCCCAGAAGCGGGATATCACCCTCGCAGGCGCTCTGACCGATCCAAAAGGGGACCGCACGAAGCCCCCCCACCAGCAGGACGATCCCGACATGTCGCTCCATATCGTTGAGAAGAGAGAGGACGGCATTGTCGTAAGGGGGGCTAAGGTCATGATCGCGGGCGTGGCGGCTGCGAACGAGATCTTCGTTCTCCCCGGCATGGGATACAAGGAACACGATGCGGATTATGCCGTGTCCTTCGTCATCCCAAGGGACATGGAAAAACTCACCATCGTTGAGGCCCGGCATCCCTCGGATTCAAGGGACCACGAATGCGGATTCGACAACCCCGTGGAATACGGGGGCATCACCCAGGCTTACCTTCTCTTCGATGACGTCTTCGTCCCGAAGGAGCGCGTGTTCATGGCGGGGGAATGGAAGTATTCGCTGAACGCTGTCCTGAACTTCATCGCCCCCTATCGCTCCGCCATCGGCGGATGCGTTGCAGGCCAGGGGGACGTCATCGTCGGAGCGGCCGCTTTGATGGCCAGGGCGAACGGCCTCCATGAGAAGGTGTTCAGGGAAAAATTGACCCAGATGATCATCAACAACGAGACAACTTACGGCATGGGGATAGCCGCAAGCGTGATGGG
>JBLIRH010000038.1:0-21061 GCA_049472215.1 Thermoplasmatota archaeon
CGACGAGGCTTCTGTGGCAAAGGTGTATGAGATCAACATCCCGAGCTCCCAGGTACAGATATTGGACCCTGATTCCGAGTTCTGGTTGTTCTGGAAGCTTTCGGTCATCGTGGCCGACAACGTGACTTTCGACCCGATAGAAGCCGCCGATGTCATGGTCTACGGTTCCAACCTCGAGATGATCGCAGAGGGAAAGACCGTATTCGACGGGTCCTTCATGGGATATATACCTATATTGAAGATGATGGGCCAGACCGTGGTCATCGATTATAATCCGATCAACATCACCATCGAGAAGACCAATTACGTCCCGTACTGGGGCGGCGACGAGACCATGAGCGCCAATATCGACAGGACAGTGCTACTGTCCGAGAACAGGCCCCCGCAGCTCCCGCAGGAACACGAGCCAGCAGAGACACACCAGAAGAGACCCACCATCATGTGGGGCGACGCCTACGACTGGAACATGGACGTGGTCAATTACAAGGTCAATGTCTATATGGATGAACTTTATACCGGCGACCAGATCGTCGAGGATGTTATCGTCCGGCCTTCAGAGTATACTTTCACCAAGAACCTTCGCTACAACAGGGTCTACTGGGTGGAGATCGAGGCCTTCGATCCCTGGGGACTCACAGACTCCATCATCTTCAGCTTCGAGACAACGAACACGGCTCCGACTACACCCAACATAGGTTTCCTTTCCACGCCGGTTTCGACAAGGGATGACATCACCGTTGTGGTCCTCAACGCGAGCACGGACATCGACACCGACCCGATCGACGATATATCCTATCTCGTGGAGTGGTATGCCTTCAAGGAGAACAGCTGGGTCCTGCTTGCATCGGGTATCAACCTGACGACCCTCCCTGCCGACAAGACGAGCGAGGGGGAGGAGATCAAGGTGATCGTCAAGCCATACGACGGTATCGAATACGGCATAGGCGCAACCCTTACAACCCCGGTCGTGAACTTTGTCCCGGAGGTGATCAGCGTACCCTTGGAGATCACCATGAACGAGGATGAGGTAGGGATCAATCTGGTTGACCTCAACACCCTTTTCCTGGACAGGGACGGGGACGACCTGGCCTTCAGGGTAAGGACCGAGCGGCACGTCCTGGCATCCATCGACCAGGTCACGAACAATGTAACCTTTACCCCGGACCCGAACTGGGTTGGAACGGACTACGTCATCATAGAGGCCTTTGATACGAAGGTCCACGAGGAGGCATGGCCGACCATCAGGATCAACATAACGGTGGAGCCGGTCAATGATCCGCCGATAATTACCCTGCTGAACGAAAGATCTGTGGGAATTGGAGAGACCATACTTGTCCAGGGTGTTCAGGGTTCAACTCAGATAATCTCCGTGGAGGCCCTGGACCCGGACGAGATCTACGGGGACACATGGACATTCGACACGAACTTCCTCGAGATGGTGGGAGAGGGAGTCGTACCGCAAGACGACTTCCAGTTCGAAGGGAACACAGGACGGCTGTCGGTGTTCCTCTCCAATGCTCTGGTCGGCGAGATCTTCTTCAATATCACCGTCACCGACGAATGGGGGGAATCCTCCACGGTCCAGGTCAGGTTGATCGTCGATAATACCAACGATGAGATGACCGACCCCGAGATAATCTCACCATTGGACGGAGCCAACCTCGAACAGGCCATCGGAGAAGGCATCAGTTTCCAGGCCGCTGAGTGCTACGATCCGGACTTCGACATACCGAACTCCAACGAAAGGCTCACCTACGAGTGGTATTTCAGCGACGGTGATGAGATTACGAACGCCGGGACCGCTGTAACACACCGTTTTGGTGTGACCGGCAATTACACAATAAGGCTTCTGGTCCGTGACAGTTTCGGTGCCGAGAAGGAGACCTCCATAAAGATATTCGTGAATGTCCTCGAGGAAGATAGGGACCCCATAAAGACTCCTGGCGAAGATAATTCGACATTCATCGCCCTGATAATCATCCTCGTGGTGATAGCAATAATTTTCCTTGCGGTGCTCTTCTTCTTCATCTTTAGGAAGGACCCGCTTGCGGACACTGCGGAAGCAGAGGAGCAGGCTCATGAAGCCCTCGTGGCACAGCAGCAGCAGGATGCACTGGTAGCCCAGGAGAGGCTCCAGGCGCTCCTGAGCGGTGCTGCCTACGAAGGAGTCTCAGGCCCTGCACTTCCCTCAGCCGAAGCACCTGACCTCGAGGCTCTTCCTGCCGCACCGACAGAAGAATATCCTGCTCCCGAACCTCCAACGGAGGCATACCCGGAGCAGCCGCAGTTCGAAGCCCCGCCGATGAGCGAGCCTCCTGTGGAGCAGCCTCAGTACGAGCCTGGTCCCGAACCCGTCCCTGAAACTGCACCAGAACCGGTTCAGCCACCGATGCAGGCAGCTCCGGCAGGAACGGTACCGATGCCCGAGGAGCCTCCCGCGCAGGGAAACCTGCCAGCACCTGAAGAACAGCAACAGTGAAGAATAATATTATGGATAGCACGGGGGGAGGATCGCCTCCCCCATTTTTTTTCGAAATTTAATCAATATGTTCCACATCACCGTAGCTTATCCTTCGAAGTGATCCCTCCACGCTGACCAGCAAAGCACCGGATTGGTCAACTCCCAGGGCCTTACCTTTCAATGTACCATCAGGGGTGGACACTTTCACTTCCCGACCCACGGTTTCTGACCTTTCCGTCCATTCATCGAGAATGCCGCCAATATCACCTTCGATGAACCTCTTGTAGAGCATCTCCAAAAAACATACAAGGTCACGGAGAAGTTCCTCGATATCTACGATGGACCCTTTTGTATCGGTGAGGGTCCCGGCAGATCCGGAAAGTTCCGAAGGGAGGTCCTTCAAGGTGGAATTCACGTTGATCCCAATTCCGATGATGACATGATCGAGCCTGTCACCTTTGGTAGAGGATTCTGCAAGGATACCGCAGACCTTTCGATCGTTCACCAGAACATCGTTCGGCCATTTCAACCGGCTCGGGAGCATCAGAGAGGCGGATATCGATTTTGAGACCGCAAGGCCTGCCATCAGAGGCAGTGTCGAAACCTGGCTCGATGAAATTCCCGGCCTTAATACCACTGAAAGATACAATCCTCCAGGAGGGGAAACGAACGACCTGCCTGCCCTCCCTTTCCCTGATGTTTGCGACCTGGCGAGAACGATGAGCCCTTCCGGGCACCCCTTCTCTGCTCTCTCCCTGGCAATATCGTTGGTTGATGTAACCTCATCGAGGATCTCGATCTCCCTGCCTATGATCGATGTGGAGGTTCCCCGGAGACTCTCCTCTGTTATCCGGTCTCCCATGGGGGCACCTCATTCGAAAAGGGCTCTCATCAGGTCCATATCATAGACCATTGCGTTGAGGTTATCCTCCTTGTCCACGACGGGGATCTGATCGTAATCCTTCATTCTCATGGTCTTGGCCGCCTCCCAGGCAGGAGCGAGCCTGTATACCGTACTGAGGTCGGAGGCCATGAACTTCTCAACCGGGTCCTTGGGGAGCTGGATCTTGGCCTCTTGATAGTAGAGGTTCATCACGTTTCGAAGACCTTCCCATGTCCAGGAATCCTCATCCTCGGAAATACCAAGAGTGGTCAGTGTGATGTTCTCCCCAAGGAACTTGAAATCGAACAGGTCCCTGTCGGTGACGAGACCGCAGAGATGTCCCTCATCATTGAGAACCGGAAGCGCATAGACCTTTGACAGGTTTATCATCGTAGCCGCAACGTTCGCGGGTGTGTTCTTGTATATGCAGACGGTGGGTTTCGATACGAACTTCTCCACCGGGACCTCTATTTTGTTCTTCTCAATGACCTTCAGGACATCGGATGGGGTTATAAGGCCTACAAGCTCGTTCTTCTTTACGACAGGAAGCCTTCTGACATTCTGCTCCCACATCATCCTTGCGGCCTTTTCCACTGTGGCCGATGGCGAGATGGTAGGGACATCCCACTCCATGATCACGGCTACCTGCTCCTCTCCAGGATTCTCGAAGATGTTCTTTCTAGTGATTATACCAAGGACCTTACCATCTGAATCCACCACGGGCATTCCTGTTCGCTTGTGTTTGACAAGGAGCGAAAGCACCTCCTCCCTGGTCGTAGGGAGTTCGGCGACCACCGGGTCCTTGATCATGATCTCGGATACGTTCATATCCACACCTCCAGTTGCCGGTTTGACAGTCCAGATGATGGATTAGATATTAAATGGTTACTGGTCCCATTTCACTGGAGCGTGCGATCAAGATCAGGTGTGAATGAGACCTGGGAGCGTCCCGTGAACCTTACAAGCTGGGAATAAGGGTCCGTCTTCCACAGCGACCCGGCTGGACGGTCCAGGATGAAGAGATGAGCAGGATCGCCTTTCCTCGGCCACTCCGGCTCCCACCATTTGGTCCATCGGGGCAGGAGCCCCCAAATATCGGCTCCCTTCATGCTCATGCCCGTGGCCATCTCGAACACCTTCCGGGCGGCCTGGGAACCTTCAATACCCTTCTTCCGGAGAAGAAGCCAAGCCGCCTCCATGTCCCTGAACATGTCCTGCTTCGAAGAGATCGCGTTATCTGTTCCGAGGGTCAGCATCACACCTCGATCCATCATTTCAGCGATAGGTGGTTCCAGACCATAAGCCAGATTCGATCTCGGACAGACCGTTACCGGTATCCTCGCATCCGAGACAGTGGTCCAATCGTCAACGGTGCCGGATATCATGTGAACGATGTGGTCGGGATAGAGCTCGATCAACGTATCGATATCCTCCCGGAAAAGCTCCGAAGCATGTATGCTGAAGACCTTCCCTCTCTCCTTTGTCAGCCGCCGTAGATCCTGGAGACCGTCCTTTAGGGATGGCTGCCCGATCCCGCAGCTTTGTTCCAGCACAAAGTATGGATCGTCCCCCTCCTCGATCCTTGCCAGGGGGCATACCATCGGGCCCCCTCCCCGGGCCGCCTCTGAAAGCAGTTCCAGACCTTCAGCTCCACCCTCCCTGTAGTCAAGTATCATTGTGACCGCCGGGTGTACTTCCTCTATCGAAGCCCTGATGGATGAGATCTTTTCCTCCCTTGTTGCGGAAGAAAGGTAACGGTGCTTGATCCCGCCTGGAAGGACCGTCTTTTCCAGGGAGGTGGGGAGGAAGCCCCTTGCCCCATGGTCTCCCAGATGAGTGTGCATGTCCATCAGACCCGGCAAAATCAGACCTTCATGAACAACATCCCCCGATAGGTCGCTACCGACCGATCCGGAAACATCCATGATCCGTCCTTCCTCTATAAGGATGGCTCCTTCGCTCCAACCATCTGGATAGAGTATTTGACCGCGAAGGAGATGGCTTGTCATCGGGGCACAATCGCATAGGTTGGATAACAATTTTACCCAAATTTCCATTGAAACCGCACCAACTTCCAATAATGTTATGATAATGCAATCCATTAACGGAACAGGATGAGGATACTCCACGTCAACAACCAGGCATCCGTCGGGTACATGCTTTCAAGAGCACAGCGGGAACTCGGCCATTCATCGGACCTTCTCGCTGTCAGGAAACAGACCCAGAGGCCCCCGGACTTCGAAGCCTCCGATGTTAAGGATGTTTTCATTAAACTCATGAGGATGGCTCCGAGGTACGACCTCATCCATGTTCACGGAGGGGTCGGAATATCGGGGGTTGGTCTTCTCCCCTTAAAGGCGGCCGGGAAGAGGTTCTTCGCCCATTACCACGGGTCCGAATTAAGGGAGGATATCCAGACCTCTTTCCACTTCATGTGCGAAAGGCTGTTCGTCTCCACACCGGACCTTCTCAGATACGCCGGGAACGTATCGGACAGGGAGCTGATCCACATACCGAATCCGGTGTTGATGGACGGGGTCGAGCCGGTCGACTGGTCTTTAAGAAAGAGCGAGCTGACCGGGGACTCACCTTTGAGGATCTCACATATGCCCACGAGAAGGCATGTCAAGGGAACGGATAATGTGATCCAGGGTGTGGAAGAGGCCAGGTCGAAGGGGGCCAATATCGAACTCGATATCATCGAGGGGGTATTTGTTGACGAGGCCATGGCAAGACTGGAGAACTCCCATATCTGCATCGACTGGATGTCGCCCGATTACGATATTCACGGGGTCGTATCGGTTGAGGCCATGCTGCGTGGGATACCGAC
Organism: Thermoplasmatota archaeon; assembly: GCA_049472215.1. Taxonomy (GTDB): domain Archaea; phylum Thermoplasmatota; class Penumbrarchaeia; order Penumbrarchaeales; family Penumbrarchaeaceae; genus JAFGLL01. Next base: position 6,175 of record JBLIRH010000038.1, read on the forward strand.
AGTTTGCAACATCGACAGGTCGATGTACCCGGAAGATATTCCCATAATCGCTTCCGGACCGGAAGGATTGGGGAAGACACTCACCGATCTGTGGGAATGTCGGAGCGATCTTCCGGGCATCGGTTCAAGTTCCCGGAACTATGCAATAAGGGTCCATCATCCCATGACAGCTGCGAAAAAGATAGAGGAGTTCCTCTGAGGAGGAGGGCATCACATGCAAAAGATCAGCAAAACGGCCGTGATCCATGAGAACGTTGAGCTAGGGGCAAACTGCACGGTCGAGGATTATGTCGTGATCGGGGCGGCTGTTAAGGGAGACGAACCGTATCCCAGTACCATTATCGGCAACGATGCGGTCATCAGATCCCATACCGTAATATACGCTGGCAACGTGATTGGGGACCGTTTCCAGACCGGCAACAAGGCCAATGTAAGGGAATTCAACACCATCGGGAACGATGTGAGCATCGGTACGCTGTCCATGGTCGAGCACCATGTCAGGGTAGGGGACGGGGCAAGGATACATTCCCAGGTGTTCGTCCCCGAGTACTCAGTACTCGATAAAGGGTGCTGGCTGGGCCCGAACGTCGTCCTCACGAACGCGAGATATCCCATGACAAGACTTTCGAAGGACCAGCTGGAGGGGCCAACGATCGGGAAGGGAGCGAAGGTCGGTGCCAACTCCACCATCCTTCCAGGAGTGAGCATAGGAGATGCCTGCCTGATAGGGGCCGGTGCACTGGTCGTCAGGGATACTGTACCCCATGGACTTTACCTTGGAAATCCGGCAAGGAGGATCGGATGGATGTGTATATGCGGGTTCCCCCTGAAACCCTACGGGGAGGAGCAGCACTGCAGCGACTGCGGAAGGAGATACAAGGAGCGCTCGGGAAGGGTCGTCGAGATCTGAGAGAGGGCGTTGCATGAACATTGAGAGGATCATTAAGGGATCTCCGCTCGCGGTCTTTGATTTCGACGGGACGCTTTTCAACGTGAATATCGACTGGCAGGAGGTCTACGAAAGGCTGTCATGGATCTCAAGGGAGTACGGGCACGTTGGGATGTTCAGGTCGCTCTCGGAAGCTTTCGAGTGGTCCGGGAGGGTCTACCGCTCAAAAGAGCGCCTGGTCGATGCTCAGACTGACCTGGAGCAGGTGGGGATCGAAACGGTCACCGAGATCCCGAAGGGAGTGAAGGCAGCCAAATGGAGGCTCGACAGGGGACTCAAGTGCTCGGTGCTCTCATTGAACACCACTTACACTCTGGACAGTGTCCTGGGGAGCTGGGGTTTCTTTCCGATCATGAGCATAGAGAACGTGGAGAGGCCAAAACCCGATCCCGAGGGATTGCTGGTCATATTGAAGGCACATAAGAAGGGACCCGACGAAGCTGTTTTTATAGGTAATTCCGATATCGACAGGATGTGCGCCGGTGCTGCTGAGGTCCCTTTCGTGCACATAGACGATATCAAGGAGGAATGGTTCGAATGAAGGTTCCGCTCAACAGGATGTACGTCGATGATGAGACCAGGCAGGCAGTACTTGAAGTTCTCGAGAGTGGAAGGTACGTCAAGGGACCCAAGGCGGAAGAGCTCGAATCGATCTTTCGAGGGCTCGTAGGGGCCAGGAATGCCGTCAGCTGCTCTTCGGGGTCCACGGCCCTCATGCTGGCCTTCAGGGCTCTGGGGGTTGGGAAAGGGGACGAAGTGATACTTCCGTCCCATACCTTCATCGCATCCGTCAACGGTTTCCACCATTACGGGGCCGTTCCTAGGTTCGTCGACATCGATCCTGAGACCTATACCATAGATCCCGAGAAGGTCAGGGAAGCGGTGACGGAGAAAACCGCGGCGATCCTTCCGGTCCATATCTACGGTCATCCTGCGAACATGGGGGAGCTCCAGAAGATAGCTGAAGAGGAGGATATTGCGCTCATCGGGGACGCTGCCCAGGCTCATGGTGCGCTTTACAGGGGTGCGGATGTGGGATCTATCGGGGATATGACCTGCTATTCGTTCTTTCCATCCAAGGTAGTGACCGTTGCCGGCGAGGGTGGAATGATCACCTGCGAGGACGAGGAGCTTGCTGGCGTCCTGAAGGCTTTGAGGAACCACGGCAGATACGAAGGGGAGAGGGATATTTCAGCTATGCCGGGATTCAACTTCAGGCTCCCCGAGCTCCAGGCTGCCGTGGGTATCGTTCAGCTGGGCCATATGGGGCAGTGGATCGAGAAGAGGCGGGAATTAGCAAAGGTCTACAACGAGGAGCTAGTGGGACTGGACTGGCTGACAATCCCTGTTGAGAGGGAGTGGGCCAGACATGTCTATTATCTGTATGTCGTCAGGACTCAAAAGAGGGAAGAGCTCTCGAAGCACCTGTCCTCGAATGAGATATCGACCGGGGTCCATTACCGGGTCCCGGCCCATAGGATGCCCTATTTCAAGGACCCTCCGAAGCTGCCGGTCACTGAAAGGATAGTGGACGAGATCCTTTCCCTTCCCATGCACCCCCTCCTGACCGAGGAGGAGCAGAAATACATCATCGAAGCTGTGAGGGGGTTCAAACCCTGAGAGGTGGGATCGTTTGAGGATAGCCCACGTGGTATCGTATTTCCAGCCCGAGTTCGGGTACGAGGAGTACTTCTCCGCCAGGGAGCAGGCTGCCCTGGGCCACGAGGTTCATGTGATCACCTCGGACCGGATCTTTCCCTTCCGCAACGTCGAGAAGATGCTATCCGACATCCGGTCCCCCTACAAAGGCAGGAAACGGCCCGTCGGCGTGGAGGACATGGAGGGATTCACTGTCCACAGGCTGAAGACCTCGTATGAGATCCTCTACGATTTCATTGTCTACAAGGGGATAGATGAGAAATTAAAGGAGATAGGACCGGATGTGGTCCATGCCCACAATCTATGGACATGGGGAACAAGGTGCGCTTCAAAGGCGAAAGGCAGGCTCGGATACAGGCTGATCATCGACGAGCACGGCTACTCGACAACATATGACCAGAGAAGGACATTTCGCAACTTTCTCCTGGATAAGGAATACCGACTCTTCCGGGCCCCTATTGCACGGCGATCCTTGAAGAAGGCTGACGAGGTCGTTGCGATATGCGCGGAGACGGTGGATTTTCTGAAGGATTTCTACAATTACGATAAAGCTCACATGATACCGCTAGGAATAGATCACCGCAAGTTCTCGATGGACGAGAAGGCCAGGACAAGGATTAGGAAAGAGCTGGGTATAGGAGATGGCGAGTATCTGTTGATAACAGCCGGGAGACTCGACAGCGCCAAGAGGCTGGAGCATTTCATCGAAGCAGTGAACGACATGGAGCGGGCTGATGTCAATTTCATGGTGGTCGGACAGGGGGACGATCGCTACCTCGATAAGCTCAAGAAGATGGCGGGACCAAGGGTTCGCTTCCTCGGTTTCAAGAGATCGGACGAGCTCGCGGACCTGTACCGCGCCTCGGACCTCGGGCTCTGGGGGAAGGCCTCGATAACCATCAGGGAGGCAATGGGATGCCAGCTTCCGCTGGTCCTCTTCGATGAGCCGAACATGAAGGACCTCCTGAAATGGGACAACGGAGTTTATGTGGATCAGGACCCGAAGGCCATTGCGAGGACCTTATCGGAGCTTCTTGATGATCAAGAAAGGAGGGAAGAGATGGGCCTAGGGGCAAGGAAAGGGGTGGTGGAGGAACTCTCGGTGGAGGTCGAGGCAAAAAAACTCCTGAACCTCTATTCCTAGAATGTTTTTTTATATGCCCCCAACCTTCCTCCCTCGGGAAGCATGATGAAGAGCATCAGGTTCGCAGTGGTCGGATACGGCAACATAGGGAGCAGGCATGTAAGGTTCCTCAAGGACCTAAAAGGCGCTGAGATATCCGTTGTCTGCGATATCAAGGAGGACAGGGCAAGAGAGGGTGGGGAGGAGGCAGGGTGCCGATACGTGACCGATTTCGAAGATGTTCTCGGAGACCCTGATGTGGACGTTGTCGATATCTGCACCCCGTCCGGGCTTCATGCGGAGATGTCCATTGCCGCCATGGAAGCGGGTAAGCATGCGATCTCGGAAAAGCCCATGGCCCTGAACCTCGGAGAGGCCGATAGGGTGATCGAGGCCCAGAAGAGGACCTCGAAGAGATATTTCCTGGTGAAACAGAACAGGTACAATCCTCCGGTGGCGGCGTTGAAGGATGTCCTTGACCAGGGGGGGCTCGGTGACCTCTTCCTCATAACTTCGGATGTCTTCTGGAACAGGAGAAGGTCGTATTTCGATGACGAGGAGTGGAGAGGGACGCTAGCTCTGGACGGGGGGGCGCTCTTCACCCAGAGCTCGCATTTCGTTGACCTCATCCTCTGGCTCTCTAAGAGACCTGTCCAGGTAGAAGCCTCAATGACCAACATCGACCACCCCTATATCGAGACCGAGGACCTCGGTTCTATCAAGATCACCTTCGATGACGGTTCCCTTGCCGTCATGAACTACACCACGGCGATATACGAGAAGAACCTGGAGGGTTCCATTACGGTCCTCGGGACCCGGGGATCGGTAAAGGTGGGGGGCAAGTACCTCAACGAGTTGTCTGAGTGGAACGTGGAAGGGGTCGAAAGACCGGAGATCCCCCCAGGGGGCCCCCCGAACACTTACAAGGGAGGCTATCAGGGGTCCATGTCCAACCACGACAAGGTACTCCAGAACGTACTCGACGTTCTGAGGGACGGCAAGCAGGCGAAGGTATCGGCTGAGGAGGGGAGGCTGACAGTGGAGGTCATGCAGGCGGCGCATATCTCCGCGCTCGAGAAGAGACCTGTGAACCTTCCGCTTTCTGGCAAGGACCTTGAGTTTAATATCAGGACCAGCGTTCCGTTCCCCAAGAGGAATTGAAACTCCATCTCTCATTTCACGTACTCGACATTGGGGATACCTTCGAATGCCTGGTCCCCGGTAAGAAATTTGATAGCCATTCGCTTTGCGATAACGTAACCCACTGCATCGACATACGAGATGTTCCATTTCTTCCTCTGCTCGATTTTGTATCTCATCCCGTTCTTGACATCGTTGTCGTTGATATCGACCACGTATCGAAGGTTCATATCATAATACCTGTCAGCGGTTTCTTCACCGTGTTCCTTCAGGAGATGGTAATGCATTTCCATGAGGTTCAATTTGGTGGTGACCACTTCTGCTCCGAGATAGGGTCGATAATTCTCATTTCCGTAGAGAACCTCGACAAGTGCGTAGGTATCGAAAAAGAAGGCTTTCACTCGCCCCACCCTTCCCTGAGCTCATCCTTTATCTCCTGACCGCTCCTCCTCCGCTCAAGGGTTCCGAAAATGGCCTTCAACGGCTCGTTCATCCTCCTCACCTCGATCTCCACTATCTCGTTCTCGCTCAGTTCGTTCTGTCTCACGAAGCCTGCTGGAAGGACCACTCCCAGACTGTTTCCGACCCTCTTGATCGTCACGTAGACCATCTGATCACATTATGTAATACTTTTTGTATTACTTTATTATTTTGATAAGATTTTTCAATGGAAATATCCACGACCAGTGTTCCGTACCCACCGAGAAAATGATCGGACGAAGACCCTGATGATCCAACGGGACATGGAATCCGGATGGGAAGTTTTATTATCAATGACTCTTTCGGCCTCCCCGGCTACTTTCGGAAGGTTCCAGCATGAGTGAGAGCGGATATTTTTCTAAGTATAGGGATTCGGTAGTAAGATACCATGAATGGAGAAACGAATTGGACATCGTTTACAAGATAATGCTCGCCCTCGGGTTCGCAGCATTGACCGGTCTGATGGCGCAGATCAGGATCGTCCTTCCCTTCTCCCCAGTTCCGATAACGGGTCAGACGCTTGCCGTACTACTGGCCGGTGTCGTCCTTGGAAGATGGGGGGGCGTCAGCATGACCATGTATGTCGGATTTGGGATAGCCGGGGTGCCCTGGTTCACGAACTGGCAGGGAGGCCTTGGTTCATTGACCGGAGCGACCGGGGGGTATCTCCTTGGTTTCATATTCGCCGCTTCCTTCGTAGGCTTCATGACCGAAAGGTACGTCAGGTCCAGGAAGACGCTGCCACTTCTGGGGATCCTGCTGTTCTCCAACTTCGTTCTTATCTATCTGCCGGGTCTATTGGTCCTCTACACGTGGTGGGGCGAGGTCATTGGGCCGATCACTTTAATGAAACTTCTCAGCATCGGGGCGGTCCCGTTCATTGTCGGAGACCTTTTCAAAATAGCAGTAACTGTGGGACTGGCAAGGTCAATACTGCCTTCCAGAACTTGATCCGGCCAAATAGAGTAATTAGGTCAAATGCCGATCTATCCAGGGACACCATAGGATTGATGAATGTCCTTTACATTCGCAAGTACCTCGGACCATTCCGCCCAGGGAATGCACTCCCTCCCCTCCCTCCTGCATATCTCGAGAAGCTTGTCCCTGGCAAAGACGATGTCGGCCTTCCTCGAGACGCACTCGTCCGTCGTTCCGTCCCCTATGAATATGGCAATATCAGAGCCGCCCTTCAATCTCTCAAGGTGTGAGCACTTGCAGTTGGCATTTATCGGGCACGCCTCCCTGTGATAGGGGAATTCTATTGTTGTCCCGTGCTCCGAAGGGACAGTCCTGTTCGATGTGTATGGTATCCATTCGAGCCCCCAATGTCTGAGCAGTATCTCTATAGTAAAATCGAAGCCGTCGGAGCAGATCTCAAGGGGAATGCCGTTCTCCCTGCACCAGTTCGCAAACTCGATGAAGCCCCCCCTAAGGGACACCTTTTCCTTCAGGAAACGCTCGGCCTCCTCCATGGACACCCTCACCATCTCCGCCTGGAGCTTGAGGGCCTCAAGTATCGTTATCTCATAGGCATATGCCTTCTTTTCTATGGAGAACCAGTCCCCGACAGCATAGCGGTCCAGGATCTCATATGAAGCATCGCGGTCAGCGATCGTCCCATCGAAATCCACCATCACCACTATTGGCATCGATCGACCATCGCTGCCAACGGATAGATACTTTTGGCAAGCGGATCCTTCACAACTGGATAGCATTGATGATAACCGATATATAGGCAACCGTCTTCTTGACCTTGCATGGTCTCTCTCGGAGGAAGGCTCGTTCAGTTATCGATCATGCTGCTTCTGGTGGCGGGTTCCGCCTCGGTCCTTGTGCAATACGAGGCCTCGGGTAAGGAACCTCTAGCCGTTGATCCCAAGGACGATCCGCCCATGCCTCCCTGGGGGTACTACAAGGGAATTCTTCCAAATCCGATCCCGGGAGAGGACATCGAGGACACATACCTCAACGCTTCGAAGTTTACCCAGTTCGTTCCCGTTTGGGGCCGCCCCTCTCCATTTTACAACCTTTCAACGGACCTTGAGGGAGCCTGGGGAGACCTCTTTGTCGAACACCTCATCAGGGAGAACGGAATGTTTCCGCTCGTCCATATGAACTTCTACGGGGAGGGAATGGCCCTCATCCAACCCTCTACAATGCCTCCTGCCACACTCAACACCCCCGCCTGGAGGTCCCTTTTCATTCAGAGCGTGAAGGACGTTGTCAATGCATCCAGACCGAGATATCTCTCCATCGGCAACGAGGTGAACCGCTGGTACGAACAGTACGGGGACGGTGCAGGGGACGATAATGGGTTCAATCACTTCGTGACCCTTTACCAGGATGCTTACGACGAAGTAAAGCGCATCTCCCCTGAAACCAAGGTATTTTGCACCTTCTCGAGGGAGATCGTTGCAGAGAACAGGGAGGCTGAAATGTCGGTCCTGGAGCTCTTCGACCCTGCGCGCCTCGATCTGGTCGTACTGACATCCTACCCCTTCGCGGTCGTGGGCATCAACAGGGTTTCCGACCTGCCTGATAACTACTACTCATTGGTATTCGATCATATCTCGGAAAGGCCCTTCGGTTTTTCGGAGGTCTCCTGGATAAGCCATGAGGATTTCGGAGGCCAGGAAGAGCAGGCGAATTTCGTGAGGAATATAACCTCGAGGCTTACGATCGATCAGGGGGTCGACCTCGAGCTAATAGGATGGAACTGGCTTCATGACATCGGACCGACCGATCTTTCAGGCCTCATGGACAACCAGGGGAACGAGAAACTTGCCCTATCGGCCTGGATCAACAATACGCCCCCCTCCTACAGAAGGGATAAAAGGACCATCGAGGTCGAGGAGGATTTCGGGTTCCATGAATACGACCTCGGGACGACATTCTTCGATCCGGACCCCTGGGACATCCTTACCTACAGCATATGGAACGGAACGGGATACTCGAACGTCACTCAGAACGGCAAGGTCAGCGCCGAGATCTTCGATAACGTTCTGAACCTGACATCCGTTCCGAACGCCGATGGGAACATCCAATTAAGGATACTCGCGACCGACTGGTCAGGGGAAACCAACTGGACATTGATGCTCGTCAATATCTCCGGGATCAACGACCCACCCCTGGGGCGTCCCATGGAGGAACTGATCTTCTCGGAGGGGGGGTCTCCCTTCTTCGACCTCTCATATTATATCTACGATCCTGACGACGCTTTCAATTCCCTCAAGATCGATATTCTCGAGGCTCCTGAACTTGTTGTGTCGGCTAACCTCTCCATTTCACCCTACATGGTCCTATATACGGACGATCCTGAGTTCAACGGGGTCACTTATGTGAAGATGAGGGTGTCCGATCCGCACGGGGCAAGCTCCACCTTCACCCTCCCGGTGAGGGTTCTGCCCATAAACGATCCCCCCCTTCTGAAGCCGCCGACGGACATTGTCATAGAGGAGGATTCAAGAATTTCATTGAACTATTCGAGCTGGGCATCCGATAAGGACGATCCCGACCTTGAATGGAACATCACGATTTCCGATAACGCATATTTCCAGCTCTCCATCGAAAACTTTACATTGACGATCGTTCCGGCAGAGAACTGGTTCGGAGGAGCTGTTCTCAATGTGAACGTTTCGGACGGAGAGGAGTACGATTCCGCCGACATTCCAATAACCGTCACCCCGGTTAACGACGCCCCCGTGGTGGGAGAGCCGGAGGAGATCTTCATAATGGAGGACCAGGAGTACCTCTTCAACTTGACGGACCTCTCCCCCTATGACCCCGATGGGGATTCTCTATACTGGTACATGGACAATGCCTCCCATCTGATCCGCTCCGTTGCGATATACGACAATGATACGATCAGGATCAGGCCGCTTCTGGATGGGTACGGCGTGGGGACCTTCACACTCAGGGTCCAGGATGGGAGGGGCGGTATCGCCCGTGTAAATTTCACAGTGAACATCGAGGCTGTCAACGACGCCCCTGATTTCATCGCGCCCGAAGACTGGACCCTTGAGGTCCTAATGGGGGGTTACAGGCTTGTCGACCTGCGGTTCGTTCCCTATTTCGTTGAGGATGTTGACGACCCGTTGGAAACACTGACAGCGGTGACCGACTACTCGCTCGCCACGGTGGACGGCCTGGTGATCAACATATCCGTGCCCTCCGACACCGCCTCGGAAAGCTTCACCATGCTGGTGGAAGTGATGGACCCCCAAGGGGCAGTTTCCCCGGCACATGAGCTTACGATCGAGGTCAAGGACCCGAGCGATATCGATTCTGACCTCGAGGTATACAATATAACCATATCGAACCAGGACGGACGGATCAGGGTAACGGCCGAGGGAAGGTCCGGACAGATAATTTGGGCTGTTTTCACCGACGGCACCGGAGCTCAGGCCGGATCCTACAGGATGACCGAAAGCACCAAGGATGTCGGCCACTACCTGGTCGAGATCGATGAACCGGGATGGGATGACGGTGATGTCCTGTATCTGCATCTCTCAAGGACCAATGGCGGGCCGAACGACTCAGGTGACCTGCCCATAACGTTCACATACAGGAAAGGAAGCGACGACGTGAACGGCACGGCGGAGGATATCTTCCCTTACCTGATAGGAATCGCTTCGCTCCTTCTGTTGCTGGTGATAATCGGAGCCGTGCTGGTCGCGAGGAACAGAAAGAACAAGGTCTCGGAATTCGATTACGGCTCCCTCCTCGAGGAATGAGTTCCCGAAGCTTCACATCCTTCCAGAGATATTTGCCTCATTTGATATAGCTGTAGGAGTAGCTTCCCACTATATCGATACCTTTCTCGTTGAACGAGTAACGGACCCAGTCCCTGCCCTTGACATCCTGGAGGCCCTTGACCATCATATGGTGGCCGCCTTTGTCCTCCCTCATGGCAATGGAGCCCTCCATGACATGTTCAATGGCATTGATCTCTTCCGGCTGGTGTATCCCGGAGGCAAGGTCGAAAAGGGCGATCCCGTTATAGGCCTTGGTCTTGGCGGTAAGATTATTGAGGAACGAAACGGTCCTGTTTATGCCGTGCGCCCTGAGGACGGATGATAGCGAATCGAATATCATCCTGTGGTAGAAGAAGTTGTCCCTGTATCCTGACTGGAACCGGTCTATCGCATGTGAAAGAGCATCTAGGTCGCCAACACCGTTCATGTAGAGGGCAAAAGGGTTCTTTCCCATGAGTCCCACGGTTTTAGCATGGCAGTCAACGTAGGATAGTAGGCCTGCACGCTCCCTTTCCTCCAATTTGTAATCCATCTCCACGATCATCTTGCGGAACTTCGAGGTCGTCGACTGTGTAAGTATCACGAGGGCTGGAATACCGTACTTTATCCCTTCGGCCACGAACTGGGACAGAAGTATGTCCTTTCCGATGAAGGCGGGCCCCAGAACGACCGAGCACGATTTGAATGGAAAACCCCCGCCGAGCAGTTCATCGATCCTCCGGCCCCCTGACCTGGCCTTGGTTGGCTTTCCCCCGCTGGCTTTCTTGACCGGGATCCTCTTCTGTCCCATCGAAGCGGGTTTTACCGGAGGCGGGCTGGTCCTAGCCCCAGCCTTTTGAGGTTTTCCTACACTGCGACCGGTGGGCATGGTTTTCATCCTGGGAATGACACGTTTGAACCACGCATCTCCAACCCGTATGAACAACGATTGGTAACTATATAACCATAACTAAGGCCATGATCAACTGGGGTGCGCGTTTACCATCGAAGAACGAACTAATTTATTCCCAGGGCCTTGTTCGTCTTTTCAATGGATTCCAGATTGTTCTCCGTGAGCTTGAACATCGCTCTTATGCAGTCGATATTCTCGGGAACGACATCGGATTCCTGATGTATCGCCTGATAATAGTAGAGCTTGTCCCCCAAGACATGGACGCCATCTTTCCATACGGCGATCTCGTTGAGGTCCGACCTCCCTCTTTTCATGTCCCTTGCCATTTCCATGATCTGTGCAGTGGAAAGGATCCCGTCCTCGCCGCTCACAAGTTTAACCCTTGGCGTACTCTCCCAGATGGATATGACCTCCTCGGTGGTGGCAGGCCTTTCCAGAATGACCACGTTGCTGTGGAGATGCATCAAAGTAGTTGGTACAGCAACAGCCATTGTATCTATGTCGATGCCCTCTATTACGGTCTTGAGGTCGGGACCATGGTGCGATGGCACCTTCAGGACAGGTATGATCGCATTGACCGGCCCCTTCTTTGAATCGTTAGGATCGGGGCCCCTTCTGATCATGGTCGCATAGACCTTCTTAACGCCGATCTTTTCGACAAGCGGAAAAATGGTCCTCGCAAGTCCTGTCGTGTTGCAGCTGACCACCCTGGTGTAGTCTACACCAAGGTTCTTTGAAAAGTTCGAAAGCGAGTTGAAGGAACAACCCACAGCTTCGTGCTTCTCCCCACCCTGGAAGATAGCCTTGACCCCCGCCTTCTTGTAAGTTTCGAGATTGGTGACGCCAAGCTTTCCGGGAGTGCAGTCAACAATGACATCCGCGATCTTCAGAAGATCATCGAGCGTTCCCTTTACCGGGATGCCCGCATCCTTGAACTTTGGCAGGTTCTCCGGTATGGCAATATACAGGTCGAAACCCTTCTCGACCGCCATCCTGGCCTCGAAGGTGGGCCTGGTCTTCGTCACTCCCACGATCTCCATATCATCCTGAAGGGACACGGCATCGGCAACCCTCTTTCCGATGGTCCCGTATCCGTTGATTCCAACTTTCACGGTCAAAACAACACCCGATACCCTTAATGTTAGGTGATAGATAAATCTTGGTCACAAGAGAAGTTCGTGAAAGGAGAAAAGTATTAACCGTTTCCATTACAATTACGTCTGGGGTATCTCAATGTCGTTCTCCGATTCCAGAGCGAAGGTCCTGCATGTCATCCTTGGAACGATGGTCCTTCTGACTGCGATCAATCTCATTAGCGGTGAAGTGGAGGGACACCCTCCCGAGGATATGGAATTGGTATACGATTATTTCAACCAGATATTGAACGTGACTATAACCCATACAACACCGGCCCCGAGCCAGCATTACATCGAAAGCGTGGAGGTCTTCAAGAACAACGTGTCAGTTGAATCCAAGGAATACGACCGACAACCCACGTATCGTATATTCTATGTCGAGTTCGAGGTGTTTGCCCAGGACAATGACGTTCTGATGGTCAGGGCGACCTGCAATATTGCCGGGAACCTGGAGATGAGCACAACCGTCGAGGGTCCGAAGGAAAGAATGTACATCGAGGTAAATCCTGAGATCGAGGGCCTCGAGATGGGGGACGAACAGGATTTCACGGTGAACATATACAAAGAGGCCGATGACGACCCGGTGGAAGGTGTCACAGTCGCAGTAGATCCAATGATCGGGACGGTGTCCGAGGTATTCGATCTCGGTCTGGGGGGCTACTCCTTCACATATACGGCGCCTGAAATGGAAGACGACGACATCGAGGTCATAAACATAACTGCTTCGAAGAACGGTTTCTATGTCGCCTATTTCGAGTTCGACTTCGATATCCTGACACCCATAGACCCGGACAAGATCATCGAGGTGACGCTTTCCCCGAGGTTCACTTCCATCGATGAAGGTGAGACCAAGGAGATTACCGTTACCGTGAAGGCTGGAGGCGATTACCTGGATGTGGATGACATCAAGGTCGACAGATCAGGGGGGACCTACTCGACCATCAGGATATCAGCAGGGACCTTCAAGGTCAGCTTCAAGGCAAGCGAGGTCACCACAAACAGACAGGGATGGTTGAAGGTCACCGCGGAGATGGAGGGGTACAGGAGCGGGTCCTCGCAGATATCCTTCACCATAGTCGATGTGGGGACCCCGGATGACGATGATGATGACGATGGCTCGACGATCTCAAACGACAAAGGATTCTTCAACACCACTACGATCACCATACTGGTGGTGATAATCCTCATCATTGTCGGGATAGTTGTCTTCATCCTCTATCGAAGGAGAAAGAAGGTTGAGGCCATCACAGAAGAACCAAAGTATTAAGGAAAAGAAGCATGGATTACTTCGATAGGCCGTGAAGAGGTTCTGGCGAGGAGATGGATCGAGGTGAATATATGAGGAGCGGAAAGGTGTCCCAGGTCTTGCTCGTCCTCTCCCTCCTAATTATTGGGACAATACTTGTTTACGAAAATGGTCCGGAGGCCGCTTCGGGAATCGCCTGGGCTCCGGGGGACTCTATCAAGATAGATTCCGATGCCGATCTGATCTCTCAAGCAGCCTCGAACGGATGGCCCGGAAGCGGGACCGAAAGCGACCCATACAGGATAGAGAACCTGACCATCACCGGAAAGACCACGAACGGTATCGATATCAGCAATACTGAACTCTACATTGTCATCAATAATTGCACTTTATCAAAGAACAACGGGCACGACATCTACTTGAGTATATGCTCGAACCTGACGATCGTCAATTGCAGCCTATTCAATACCACTACAGCCATCAACATCGGAGGTGGTAATAATATCCTCATTATCAACAATACACTGGTTTCCCACCGATACGGGATGAGGATGTCGAGTGTGTCCGATCTCATCATTTCAGGAAATCAAATGCTGAATCCTGATGATAAAGGAGAGACTGGACTCTATTCATGGGACATTAATCGTTATCTTATCAGAGACAATGAGATATCAAACCATACAGACTATGGTATGTTCGGTTTTTTCTTTGGAAGCGGAAGGATATCGAACAATTCCTTCATCAGAAATGTAAGGACCGGTATATGTCCGAACAGCGGCTATGAGGGCTCGACCCTCAGGATAGACAACAACACATGCCATTCGAATTATGTTGGGATAGGTCCCTGGAACATCGCTTCGATCATCGCTGAGAACAACACCTGTTACAACAATTCTATCGGGCTAGGGTTAGGCGGTGTTCACATTGTCAAGGACAATACCATCTACCAAAATGAGATCGGATTGAGGATCGAAAGCGGAGTGAAGGCGTACGATAATGATGTTTTCAATAATTTGAAAGATGGGATACAGGTCGAAGGAGGGAGCAATGAAGTATTCGGGAACGAAGTAAAAAATAATGGAAGAGCCGGCATATTCGTCAGAAGCAGACCATATGTTTCGGATTCCCACATCATCCATGACAATGTTGTGGAAGGTAATATGGTCGGCATCTATCTCAACGACACCAATGACGATCAGGTCCACAACAACACAGTGAAGAACAACAAAGGACCCGCGATACAGATAGTGAAGGGCAGCAGGATCGGAATAATTGATAACACCATATTATCATCCTCGGAAAAAGGCATCACAGCATCAAGCATTTCATATCTCACATTATGGAACAATTCCATAACCACACATAACAAAACCGCGCTTTCGATCGACGGAGCGACCTATTTGGACGTTATTGACAATATGGTCAAGGTCGATGAGAAAAGAGCCGTGGAAGTTACCAATTGTGCGATAATCGCCTTCAAGGAGAATACCGTCGAAGGCGGGTCATTT
>JBLIRH010000004.1:0-36080 GCA_049472215.1 Thermoplasmatota archaeon
AGACCCCAGATCAGAAGTATGCCGAACCTCTGGTGGACCCGGAACCTCTCCCCGCCCCGGGGAAAAGTGTCCGTTATGACCTTATCCATCTTCTCTATCCATTCTCCCGGACCTTCCACCACAACCTTGCCAGGCCGGTCCGGGTCCAGGTATAATGAGGCCCTTTTTCCGCTGGAATATGATATCGTGTAGTAGAAGTAACCCGCATCGTCCGGGATCGAGCCGACCTTCTCCTCGAGGTCCGCCACCGAACCGAACTGGTAGGGTTTCGAGGAAGAGGAGAACATTATGAGCTCCTCCGGGGAGTCCTCCTTTGTCGATCCGGTTATGCTTTGTCGGAACCTGTTGAGGTCGTTGACCTCAAGGTCCTGGGACCGGAGATCGATGACCCTTCTTTCATGGCCCTTCATCTTATCGGCCTATCCATGAAATGGTCCGTATTTAACGGTTGCCGAACCCCCGAACCTGTTTTGGGATACCCCAAGCAGTTCAGCAGCCCCATTCCCTGAACGTTCAACCTAAAGATTATTGTAGGCAGACCCAATTGGGGCGGTATGGCTCCAGCTTGGGAGGACAGATACGACGAAGCCCAGAAGAAGACCGAGGACACGAGAAGGAAGATGTTCATCGATGCCATAAGGGAGAAGATACCCGCCATCGACCCTGACCTTGCCTTCCTCACCCCTTCGGAGGTTGCCGGTGCCCAGACCTCGGAACGAGCAATTACCGAGTACCATAAGAGATTGAGCGGTTATCAGGCCAAGGGCGGCGAGATCGCCATCCTCTTCCCCGACACCGACCGCAAACCATGGACCAAGGGTAAGACGGACGCACTGATCTACCGCAACCTGCATACATCTCTCAAGAACCTCAAGCTCGAGGATAGAATTGACATATTCACGATCTCACCGCTCCTGGGGATCGTTCCCGAGGAATGGTACGACTCCATGCCGATGTACGACTGTTCCGGCATCCAATCCTTCATGGTCAGGAGAAGGGGGCTCAACTGGAACGTCGAAGATTTCAAGAAGGTGCTTTCCACATCTGCGGACCTCGTGGTGGACTTCCTCAAGCGGAACCATGACAAGTACGGGAAGTGGCACATCATCTACAGGGACCCCTCGGTACACCAGAGGATCTTCGAGACCGTCCTGGAAAAACAGCCATTTTCGATATGGCCGCACAGCTCGAGAAAGTCCCTGGCCGATTCCTACCTGACAATGAGGACCATTTTGAAGGACATATCCGAAGGTTGATGTTGATTGAAGGACGAAAGAAGGGAAATGGATGAGATGTCCGGGTTGTTCACGGGCCCGGCCATCAGGACTCTGTTCGGACGCGTAATAGCGCCTCCCGGCGCCGCCTCCGCCTCGGACGATATCAAGAGGGCCCGGGCAGCCCAGATGGTGGAGGAGATCACTTCCCGCTATTACATCATCGAGGAAAGGAGGTTCGACGAGTCGGGCATTTTCATGAGGGTCAAGGTCGATCCGGATTCGAACGAGGGTATGTTCGACGACCTTCGAAGGGCGTTGAAGAAACACGGTCTATTTCCGAGGCTGGTCCAGGAACGGGGTAGGAACTTCATTCTCGTCTTCCCTCTTCCGAAAAGAAAGGGCAAGACGAACACCGTGAACCTCGTCCTCCTGATAGCTACGATCTTCACTACGGTCTGGGCGGGTTCCATACTATGGATGTCCAGGACGGAGGAGCTCAGCACCATGGCGGATATAGTGACAGTGCTCTTCGATCCCGAATATGTGTTCATGGGCGGTCTTACCTTCGCTTTTCCGCTTCTTCTGATCCTGGGGACCCATGAGCTGGGGCACTACTTCACGTCGAGAAGGTACGGCATCGATGCGACCCTCCCTTATTTCATCCCCATTCCCCCGTTCATATCCCCCATAGGAACCTTCGGAGCTCTTATATCGATGAAGGAGCCCATCTCGAACAAGAAAGCGCTCATAGACATCGGAGCGGCCGGTCCGATAGCAGGGTTCATCGTCGCCATACCTGTCACGATAATAGGCCTGCTCCTGACGAAGGCCTATCCCGTTTCGATGGACCTTGCCTCGGGGGAGACGGTAATGATCATCAATCCGCCCCTCCTGTTCCACGGGTTCATGGCCCTGCTCGGGGTCCCCGACGAAGGGGTCCTCTATCCAACTGCATTCGCCGGGTGGCTCGGACTTTTTGTAACTGCTCTGAACCTGCTCCCGGTGGGACAGCTGGACGGAGGCCATATAATCCGGGGGGCCCTTGGTGAGAAGTCCAGGTTTATTTCCACAGGTGCCATGGTTCTGATGGTCATCCTTGGGATCGTTACCGGTTTCATAACCTACATCTTCTTCGCCATACTCATACTGATACTCGGTGCAAGGCACCCGCCCCCTCTCGACGATATCTCGCCTCTTTCCAAGAGGCAGTGGCTGGTCTTCGGGCTCTCCATAGGGATCATGGCCCTGACCTTCCATCCGATCCCGCTGGAGCAGATGAAGGTCGAGGGCGAGGGGCTCATGCTGGAGAATGAATGGAACGAGCATTTCGCGTCCCCCAACACTCCCAACTGGGAGAACTATACCCTGGTGAATGACGACAGGTCCCTCGCGGATGTGAACATTCAGATCACGATAGGGGGCGGGTTACCTGTGGCCCCCACGATAACCAATAAGACCCTGGATGTGGGCGAAGGATGGGGCAATATCAGCAAGAGCAGCTATTTCGTCTACAAGCAGGGGGGATGGTATATTCTACTCATGGGATCCAAGAACTTTGAGGTCAAGGGTGGGGAGGAGCACATCGTCCCCTTCGTTCTCGGATGCTCGCTGGACAATCCTCCTGGAAATTCAACAATGGTCGAGATAACCTTCATATACAACAGCGACAAGGAATTGCGAACCTCCTTCGATCTTGTCAATGCGCCGGTGTTCATCGAACTCGCACAGGAAGACTATTACGGGTCCCGTATCCTGAACGGGACCATCTGGAACCTCGATGAGGTCCAGGGTACATCAAACATCTCGATGTACCGGAAGAACGCGACTGGGACCGGCACCGTAATCTTCCATACAGTTGAATCTAAGGGGGTGGAATGGGGGTCGAAGGAACCCCTCCAGCTTGTAGTGGGGCCTGGTGAATGGATACACCTTGGCTCCGTTGAATGGGTAAAAACATCGGGGGACTCCTCGAATGCGGCATTCTTCACCCTCGAACTCGACAAGAATACCAAAGCCTGGCCGGGGGAGGACATCATAATACACCTGAATGGGCCAGGCAACCTCACGGCAATAAGAGGGGTCAGGGTCCATTAGACCGGGTCAGCCGCTGATTCTCCGCAAAGGTTTAAATGCAACCTCCATTATCCTGCGGTCCGTCCCCCCAGGCGGGAAACCATTTTCATGGTGATGCTCAATGAAAGAGGGCGATTTCATAAGGCTCGATTTCGACGCCTTCGTCAAGGAAACAGAACAGCTGGTAGATACGACCCACGAGGAGGTCGCAAAGGAACACGATCTCTACAATGAGAGGGTGAAATACTCTCCCATACCGATCATCGTTGGCGCCGGCCACTTGGTCAAGGGACTCGATTCCGACCTGCTCTCTGCCGAGAAGGGCAAGGAGAGGGAGGTGGAGATATCCCCCGCGGACGCCTTCGGCGACAGGGACCCCAAGCTCATCGAGGTCTTCCCCGAGAGGAAGATCCTCTCCCTCCCCGAGTTCAGGAAGGGCGACCAGTATCCTTCCGAGGGCATGGAGATAAGGATCAACAACCGGCTCGGGATCATAGCCGGAAGGTTCGCCGGACGGTACAGGGTCGATTTCAATCACAGGTGGGCCGGAAAGACCATCGTCTACAAGTATACCATCACCGACGTCATCTCCAAGAAAGAGGACAAATTGAAGGCCATCATCGAGGCCAGCTATACATCCCCCGACGAGTTCACGTTCGAGTGGAAGGGCAAGGATGCCGTTGACATCACCCTACCCGACATGGTGAAGCTCGACCAGGGCTGGACCATGGCGAAGTTCAAACTCGTGTCGGATATCCGGGCCCATCTGGACATGAAGACCGTCAGGCTCATCGAGGAATATGTCAAGAAAGATGAGGAGAAGGTCGAGGACAAGGTCGAGGAGAAGCACGATCACGAGCATGAGTGCGATGATCCGGAATGCACCCATGACCATGACCACGATGAAGAGAAGAAGGAAGAGTGAACATCTCCCTTCCCGGACAGGGGCCCTTTAATGGGCCCCTTTTTTTTTAAAAATTTTTTAAAGGATACAGCTGAAGGCCTTCACATCTGGCCAAAATAATGAACAATGTTAAAGTACTAATCATCTGATTTATTCAGGGAAAAGAGGGGACATGGGTCTTTCCCGCTCCCCCCCGATATGGTGATCTACATGGACCTTGAACGTAGGAGGGCCTTTCCCATGATATACAGGAGAACAGTGCCCGTTTTAATGGTTGGACTACTGGTGTTCACCGGTCTGATCTTGATCAGCCCGGCATCCGAAGGGACCGTGACACCCGCTAGCCCCCTCGGCCTCATCGTCAGCAGCCAGAAGATCCACGAGAATTCCACGGCTGTTCCTGTCTGGGGTTTCAGGGCAACTTCGGATACTGGATCCGACACGCTGGTCCAGGTCAATATTACTTTCGTGAACAAAGGTTCATTCACTATGACGGACCTGAAACCCGTATCATCGACCATGTCAAGTTCCGGCGTGGCCCTTTACAGGGATGACGGTGCGAGCAACGACAATCTCGATAGCACCGATACCCCGCTGACCATCGGCTCCTTCTTCGTGAACGGAAACACCGTGGTCCTCAATGTTTCATCGGAGAACGTCCCCACCTCCACTACAGGTTCCCACCACTGGTTCGTGGTGATCAGGACATCAGGGACCATCAGCGCAGCTGACAGGTTCTCCGTTAGCCTCCAGGCCAACGCCATCAGGTTCTCCGACGGGACGAGGATCCCGTCCTCCACCTCCGAGACCAATACCATAGAATGTGCATACATATCGGCCAAGTACATCGGAGGGACGGCCATTGTCCCGATAGGCGAGGACGGCGTGGACGGTGATACGATCGCCGTTCAGGGGCTTTCACTTTTCTCGGGAAGGTCGAACCTGGAGGTGCTTTCCAGGGTCACCTTCGATCTGATGCCCCGGACGGGCTTCGATCCGACGGTGGACCTTTCTTCCATGGCCGCCAACGTATCCTCCGGGGTAAAGTTGTACAGGGACGACGGGGCCTCAAGCGCCGATGTCTTCGCTCCTTCGGAGGACAGCCTGGTCGTTCCGTCCTCCATCGGCATCAGCTCGATGGGGTCGTATTGGCGAGTCGTCCTTGACCTTTACACAACCGGGGCAAACATCGTGCAGGTCCCCGCAGCTTCTGTGGGGTCCTACGATGTTTTCGTGGTGATCTCCACATCATCCGGCATCTCCCACGGGGACAGGTTCTACTCCAGGCTTCCCTCGCTCGGGATCGAAGTGAAGGGGGTGGACGGAAACACCGTCAAGGTGATGCCTGTTTCGAACAGATCAAGGGAGGTCCAGGCGGACACAAGGGCGCCAAGCCTCACCGGGGCTTCCATGACGATCTTCTCCGACAGCGGCCACTTCTATGCGAAGGATACGAACCTCCAGGGGACCGACACGGTATACTACAACAGCATTTCCGGGGAGGGACTGGGCCAGAGGATATCGACGATATTCTCCGGTTACACCGAGGATTTCCCGGACAAGCTGATCGGGGAGCCGGCCTTCAACAACAGACCCAACGGACCCGTGGACGATGCTGATTCGACCTCGCAGTCGCTCAACTACAGAATAGACGCCACCGGCTATGTTGACAATCCGCTGACTTACACCCTCAGGGACAAGGTCGGCCACGAGACGACCTGGAGCGTCTATTACATAAAGGACAACGCCCCGCCCATCGTTTCGAACGTCTCCGTCAAGGACGCCTCCGCCTTCATCTACGCCGACCAGCCCACCCGCAACATCTACTTCAGGCCCCTCATGCTCTCGATGGAGAGGTTCTACCTGACCGGCAATGCCATGGAGCCCGTCAACGAATCCGGCCTGAACAAGGTCACCTTCACCACAGAGCCGTCCCTGGCCTCGTCCCCCTCGGACGACCTGACCCCTGCCGACTGGAACGGATCCTACGGGGTCAACTCCCTGGCCCAGGACTGGAACTCGCCGATCTACGTGACGATCTACGACAAGGTCCTCAACGACTGGATAATAGATTTCTCCTACCACCGGGTCACCACACTCCCCCAGGTCCAGATAGTCGCTCCCACGGGGAACGGCGTGAATGTTTCCGGGGTTTACAGGGTTACGGCAAGGGTGAGATCGGACTCGCCCATGTCCAAGATGGAGTTCTCCTTCGGATCGAGCTCCTACCGGAGGATGACCTACACCGGGACCGCCGGGGGATGGGACACGTACGTTTACGACTGGGACACATACGAATCGAACGAAGGGGCCGTGACCATCAAGGTCAAGGCGACCGATGTCATCTCGGGGGTCAACTACAACTCGACATGGGTGAACGTCAATAACTATCCGCTCTGGGGTTTCTTCACGGCACCGACCTGGAACGCGGCCTTATCGAAACAGGTACAGGTCAGGGCCAGGGTCTCGAACTACTGCTCCAACGCGATGTTCTATGTGGGTTCGCAGCTCATCGGGTCCTGGTCCGGGCCCCCGAGCGGCGGGAACATCTGGACCGATCTCAATACCGCGCTCTTCTCCGACGGGAACCACATCCTGAAGGCATACCTCCAGGGTTTCGGGGGGAGGTCCTTTGATATCACCTTACCAATTACGATCGACAACACGGTCCCCCACATTAGCGACATTCGGGTGGTATATCCCGGACAGCAGGAAGCTGCGAAGGTCGGGGACAAGGTAAGGCTGATGGCAACTATCAAGGACAATACCTCAGGTCTCTCGGAAGACTACGTTGTGGCCAATGCTATCGGGGGACTTGTCTATCAGGAACTCTTTGATGACGGCGCCCATTCCGACGGCTCCAGCGGCGACGGCTCCTTCGCCTCAGAAGTGATAGATGTCGATGCGCCCTGGGGATTCCACGTCCTCAGGTTCGTGGCCAAGGACAGGGCGGGGAACACCGTCGAGAGGAGAGTGGAGGTCCCCCTGGACCCGAAGCCGCCACTGGTCGAGGACGCATGGGTCCAGTACCCCGGGGACCAGCAAGCCGCGAAGACCAATGACCAGGTAAGGGTCATGGCAAAGATAAGTGACAACACGGCCCCTATCTACGTCTCATTGGTCCTGGACAACTCGGGGTCCATGGCCGGAACGAAGATCGATTCTCTGAAAAGGGCCGCCAAGAGCTTTATAAATTCCACAAGGTCCATCGACTACGTCTCCCTGTGGAGGTTCTACGAGGACGGTGAATCACCTCACCCGGGCGGCGGCCCCGGATGGGCCAAGAAGGTCCTCAACTTCACCAAAATGAACTCCACGGGAAAAGCCCAGGCAAGGAACTTGATCGACACCATAAGACCTTTCGCGGGAACCCCGATATGGGACACCATCGGGAACGCCACGCAGTACACGATCAACAACGCGGAGTCGACACCCGTGGTGGTCGCATTCACGGACGGAGCGGATGACTACTATTACGAGACACACATGAGGCATGAGGAAGGATCGCAGTATTTCGCTCCCTGGCACAACTGGGGGACGGTTCGTTATGTTGTTTCCCACACCGGCAAGTACGAGGATACCGGAAGGCATATCGAGAACGGGAACCTCGTCCTGAACCAGTCCGGCAGGTATCGGTGGGTCACGAGTCCGATCAACCAGTGGAGGGACGGTCTGCTCAACATCCCCATACCGGTCTATACGATAGGGCTCGGACTTGAGCACCATGACCCCCCCAACTCGCCGAAAAGGACAACGGCCCCTACCAATTACGAGTACGATCAGTACAACGCGACCTGGACCGGGGAGTCCGGGACCACGGAGTACAACCTCTGGAGGATCGCAACTACCTCCGCGGGAGGCGCCTACTATTACGCCCCGTCTGCGACCCAGCTCGACACGATCTATCGCAACATCGCAAGGTCGATCTATTCCACCGACAACCCGGCAAGGATAATAAAGGCGGTCGCCAACGTCCCCCTGGACGTTACCAAGCAGGTCCTTCTCTTCGACGACGGACTTCACAACGACGGCCTCGCCGATGACGGGCTCTGGGGGTCCACCCTGGTGGACATTCCAACGCTCAAAACAAGCGGGAGGATCGTCCTCATCGAGATCTTCGACTGGGCGAACAACATCGGCCTCGGAGAGGCCGACCTCATCATCGACAACAAGCTCCCCCAGGTTCAGACACCGGTAAGGATCCACTACCCGCAGAACCGCTCCTCGGTGGCCGATGACGAAGGTTTCTTCATGGAGATCAAGGCGTGGGACGAAGGTTCGGACATCTTCAGCGTCGAAGCGGACGGGACCAATATTGGCTTCTTCCCCCCTGTGATCTTCAACGATACGGGCATCGGGAACGATGCCCTGGCTTCGGACATGAACTACACCTCCATGGACGTCTTCCCGAACACGGGCGGGGCTCCCTCGAAATTCTACTTCGTCGAGATCATCATAACCGACATGGCGGGAAACAGTATCAAGGCGCTTGCCCAGGTGCTTGTTGTCAACGACAAGTACGCTCCCGTGGTGGAAATGCTTGATCCTGTGAACAACGGAGCGCTTTCCCGCAAGGACAACATCTACGCCGTGGTCACCGACGATGGTGTCCTCAGGACCGTCAGGTACCGGATCACCACCGGTGTAGGCGACCCACCCATGGAGGTCAGGAGCGGACTGATGGAGGAGAAATCGGCGGATATATACGAAGCTTCCGTGGACGTATCCGCCCTGGCCGACGGGACCTATGAACTGGAGGTATACGCAGAGGACACTGCGAACAGGATAGGTTCCTCGGGGCTCCTGACGATCAAGATAGACAACGTGGCTCCCTCTCTGAGTGTACGTAAACCACTGAACAACTCGGCAGTTAGCGGATCGTTCTATCTGGAAGCGGATGTCGTTGACCAATTCGTTGATAAAGATGATATCACCGTATCGGTGGACGGCGGAGCCAAGTTATACATACCTGGCGGTTTCGATACTACCTCATACGCTGACGGCAAGCACTTTGTCGAGGTCAGCGTCAAGGACCCTGCGGGTTTGACAGATTCTGTCATGCTGACGCTATATTTCGGGAACGATCCTCCCGAACTGACCCTGAACTCCCCCTCTTCTGGCGTCCTTCAGGAAGGAACCTTCACGGTGTCGGCAAGCGTTCTGGACGGAGGAGGGGTACGGACCGTTGACGCAATGCTCTACGACTGGGGCAACCGCGTCGACCCGGACCCCCCGACGGAGAACGAGACACCCTTCGCTGTTGTTTCGTTGAAGGGGCCTTCAGGGGAGATCGTGGTCGACGGACAGTTCTCGGGAACCATAGACACCCGGGGCATACTGGACGGCAAATATCTCCTTGCGGTCAACCTCACATCCAGGCTGGACAATAGATACGCTATGGTCTTCTCTTACCTGCCCATCGACAACAACGCACCTGTCGTGAACGTTATGTCCCCGAGGGACGGCGGAGCCATAACGGGAATGTTCACACCGGACGTGGAGATCATCGATCCCTTCCTCACGAGGTCATACTTCACCTTCAACGGACAGGACTTCCCCATGGGGGCGACATTGAACCTCAACGGAGTTCCGGACGGAAGTTACACCATGCGGTTCGTTGCCATCGATTCGTCCCTGAGGACGACCATAGAGGAGGTGAACGTCTTCGTGGACAAGACTCCACCCCAGGTACAGCTGCTTTCCCCCGCAGATAATTCCTCCCACAAGGGAACAATGAGGGTGCTGGCATCCATCAGGGAGACGTCGGGGATCCGATATGTGTTCCTGGAGATGGACGGATACTCCGTCGCAATGGGCGAGCCCATCGGGGACGGAGGGCTCTATTCCTTTACCCTCAACCTGACCTCGTTCAACAGGTCCGCCCATAACATCAGGGTCAAGGCCGAGAACCTGGCGGGGCTCGTGGGATCTTCCGTGTCACGAAGGGTCTACAACGAGTACCTCGACACCGACGGGGACGGGGTCCAGGACCAGTATGACGACGATCCGTACGATCCCAGGGTCCATGGCGATGTCGACGGGGACGGTTTCGGTTCGTTCTACGACGACGATGATGACGGGGACGGTATCCTCGACATATACGAGCCGAAAGGCGAAAGCTACGATCCAAGCGGCGTCAGCAAGGGGGTCACATTCGCGAAGGACCCAACCGAATGGCTCGACACCGACGGGGATGGCATCGGGGACAACTCCGACACGGACAAGGACGGGGACGGCATCGCCAACCATATCGACGCTTTCCCGCTGGATGTGTCCGAATGGGGTGACCGGGACCTCGATGGAATTGGGGACAACGTCGACCCCGACATCGACGGGGACGGGGTTCCCAACGAGAAGGACGACCTCAAGTTCGATCCGCTTGAATGGAAGGATACGGACGGGGACGGGGTCGGTAACAACCAGGACGAGGACGACGACGGGGACGGGGTCCCCGACAACAAGGACGACTATCCCCTCGACAAGGACAGGCAGTACAACTGGTGGCCTCTTCTTTTCGGATCGTTCATAGCACTTTTGTGTGTTCTGGTCCTGTTCGTCGGAATGGTATTCAGGAACACCATCGAGGAGACCGTCAGGACCAATCTGTTCAAGAAAGGTTCCGAGGAACCGGAGGACAAAGGTCCGAAGAGGGCCCCCCGTTCCCCGAGACCCCCGAGGGGGGACGAGCCCCTGACCAGGGATTCGGGAAAGGAAAAGGCCCCCGCCATGGACAGACCCAGGGCAAGAGGCTTCAAGGATAACGAGGTCTACGAGGAGCAAAAGGAAGGCTACAAGGTCAAGTGGGGCTAGGCACGGATCTCTTCCAGTCCGCCCATGTAGGGCCTGAGGGCCTTCGGTACCTCTATCGATCCGTCCTCCCTCTGGTAGTTCTCGAGGATCGCGACCATGGTCCTGCCTATCGCAAGGCCCGAACCGTTGAGGGTGTGCAGGAACTCGCTCGGAAGGTGTGGCTGCCGCCTGTACTTGATCATGGCCCGCCTCGCCTGGAAATCCGTGAAATTGGAGCAGGATGAGACCTCGAGCCATCGGTCCCCGGCGGGGGAATAAACCTCCACATCATAGGTCTTGGATGAGGAAAAGGTCGTATCTCCGGAGCACAGTATTATCTTCCTGTAAGGGAGCTCCAGCCTTCTCAGGACCTCGCAGGCATCTTCCGTGAGGCGCTCCAGCTCGTTTCCGGACTCCTCAGGGGTCGTCAATGCAACCAGCTCGACCTTGGAGAACTGGTGGACCCTGATGATCCCCTCCTCGCCAACGTGCCGGCCCGCTTCCCTTCTGAAACAGAGCGAGAAGGCCTGATAGCGGATGGGCAGGTCCTTCATGTCCAGGATCTCCTCCCGATGAAGGTTGGTCACGGGGACCTCGGCGGTCGGGATCATGTAGAGGTTGTCACCGGCCAGCTTGTACATGTCCTCTTCGAACTTGGGGAGCTGCCCTGTACCGGTCATCGAGTCGGAATTGGAGAGTGCCGGGGGCCAGATCTCGGTGTATCCCTGCTCCCTGTGGATGTCCATCATGAACTGAGCCAAGGCGAGCTCCAAACGGGCTCCGGCGCCTTTCAGGACATAAAATCCCGAACCTGCGACCTTCGCCCCCCTCTCGAGGTCCAGGATGCCCAGTGCGTTTCCGAGCTCCACATGGGGTTTCGGTTCGAAACCGAGTTTTCTCGGTTCTCCCCAGGTCGAGACAAGGACGTTCGCTGTCTCGTCCGGGCCCAGGGGGACCTCAGTGAGCAGCATGTTGGGGATCGTGAGCCTGACCTGGTTCCTTTCATGGTCAAGCTCCCTGGATTCGGCGTCGAGGTCCTTCAGACGCTGGTTGACCTCCTGCATCCTTGCGATCTTGCCCTTCCTGAGTTCCGGGTCCTTCTCGGAGCTTATCTCTTTGGAGACGACATTCTTCTCGTGTTTGAGGGAATTGACCTCGTCCACTATGGTCCTGAACCTGCTGTCAGCTTCCAGGAAGGCGTCGAGGTCCGCCTCGACACCGCGGTCTGAGAGCATCTTCCTGACAGCTTCGGCGTTGTCGCGTATGAACTTAATGTCGAGCATGTTCGGGCCCCGGATGGAGCGGAAGAAGAATGAGCCTAATAATATTTTGTGCAGATGGCACCGGTATAGTCTCTTACTGGGACGGTCACCTGATCGTGGAGCGAATCATATTCGGCACGAAAGATTAATAATCGTTCCTACTATGCCCCGCCCATGGGTGCCCTGAGTCCCACCCAGCATAGAATTCGGGAGCTGGCAAAGGAAAAGGATGTCGTGATCCTGGCTCATAACTACCAGGTGCCGGAGGTTCAGGACATTGCCGATATCGTCGGGGACTCCCTTGTCCTTGCGATGAAGGCCGCGAAGGTGGAGCAGTCGGCGATACTCTTTTGCGGGGTCGACTTCATGGCGGAATCCGCAAAGGCCCTGAGCCCCGGAAAGAAGGTAATCCACCCGGTCCCGGGTTCAAGGTGCCCCATGGCCCATATGGTCGAAGTGGATACGCTGCTGGAATTCAAGAAGGAGCATCCCGGAGCCCCTGTTGTCGCGTATGTCAACACCACCGCCGAGGTTAAGGCCCACGCCGACATCTGCTGCACCTCCGCGAACGCGGTCAAGGTCGTGAGGTCGCTTCCGGAAAAGGAGGTCATCTTCATCCCCGACTGCAACCTCGGTCAGTATGTCCAGTCCCAGCTCCCTGAGAAGAAGATCCTCCCCTGGGCAGGCTACTGCCATGTTCATAACGATATCACCGTGGAGCAGATCAGGGAGCTGAAGGAAAAGCATCCTGACGCCCCTGTCCTTGTGCATCCCGAATGCAGAATGGACGTTATCGAGATGGCGGATGCGGTCGCTTCAACAGAAGGAATGATCCGTATCGCTCGGGAGACGGACGTGAAGGAGTTCATCATCGGGACCGAGGAGGGGCTGACCTACAGAATGTCGAAGGAGATCCCGGGAAAGGTCTTCCACCCCATCCCCACGGCGGTGTGCCCCAACATGAAGAAGATCCGGATCGAGGATGTTCTTAAAGCTCTCGAGAACATGGGTCCCGAGGTGCATCTCTCAGATGAGATCATCGAGGCGAACAGGGCTCCTCTAGAGAAGATGCTGGCTTTGAAATAGTCTGAGCCTTTGCATCTTAAGTGATCTTCATTTCATATTATATATCATAAAATGCAATACGTTTTTCAATATTCGACCATGGTCGAATAGGGGGACGTCCGAATGAGGTCTAATTGGATAATTCCAATACTGCTTACCATATCGGTCCTGTTCAGTGGACTTTCAATCATTGGGGGGAGCGATGGATCGGAAAGCGCTCCATGGTTCACACCCGAGATCGCGAATGGAGAAATAACCTCCGACCAGACATGGAACGGGACCTTCTACACCACGGACATAGTGATCAAGGAAGGGGTCACCGTCAACATAACTTCGGGTTCCACCTGGAGGCATCCGCAGAATTCCGATACTTATGTGGAGGGAACACTTCTTATAGAGGGGACTGAAGAGAATCCCGTGGTGATCGAGGAACTTGTGTCCGGACAGGGTTGGGACGGGATCAAGGTGAGCTATACCGGCAGGATAGTGTTCAAGAACTTCACGATGTCAGGACTTGCGGATGATGCAACGGGGATCACCATGGTTGCATATTATTGCTGGATAGAAAATGGCAGTATCGAAGGTGGAAGGATCGGCATAACAGCCGGAGAGACGTTCGGAGGCCATACCATGATCAACTTGGATTTCTTCGAACAAAGCACATCCGCGATCTCCATCCTCGGGAATCTCTATCCTACGCTCATCAAGGGTGTTCGGACCTTCGATGTCGGGTTGTATGCGATCGCACTAATATTTGTCGAATCGGTAACGCTCCAGGACATTGCTTTATACAGAACCCAGGGGATCGGGCTCTTTCTTTCATCCTATTCGACAAGCGGCTCGATCTCGAACATCCAGGTCAATAATATCACGATCATCGGAACTGATACCTCCCCGTCACTATACGGCATAGTGTTCGACATTAAGATGGAGAACATAGTCATGGACGGCGTTGACATCGATTACTGCGGACTCGGATTGGGGATCCGGAGCTACCCGGGGTCGGATGTTTCCATAAACGACCTCTGGATCGGGAGCGGCGTGGGAAAAGGTATCTTTCAGGGGAATACGAATTACGGGATCGATCTGAAGATCAATGATTCCAGCATCCAGTCAGTACCGGACATCATTGACCTGGAAACCGAGGGATCGAACACGACGGTTGACTTTTTCGATACGTACTGGACGGAGACATCCAACTTCGATGTCAAGGGTGGAGGAGCCGTAAATGTTCACTGGTCCTCCGATGTCAGGGTCGTGGACGGAAGGGGAGAACCTGCTGATGTGGGAATCGATATACTTGACGATGAAGGTACTGAGCTGTATTCCGGCAGGGAGGCCGACGGTCTCGTTGAAGATTTCACCTTCAAGAGTCTGGTAATAACCGAGGATGGCGAAGAAAAGGTCAGACACGATATCCATGTCTCCTCTAGCATCCAGTCAAAGAACGACCTCTGGAGGAACGGTACATGGGTGGACAGGTCCACCAGTGCAGTGTTCATTCAGATGGATATGTGGCCTCAAAGCAGTCTTGCGCCTATGTTCTATATGGACGAGGATGAGGGATCATCCCTGGATCTTTCCGACCATTTCGAGGACCCGGACGATGACGTGTTGAACTTCGAGGTCTGGACCGGTCCGGAGCTGGTTGCGGAGATGCCGGGAGGAGCCTCCTCCGGCCAATTGAACGTCGCCACATCGGAGGAACACTGGGCCGGGATCAGCTGGCTCAAGGTCCGGGCAGCGGACCCCAACGGGAACTTCACGGAAGTTAACGTGACCGTCGAGGTCATGCCCGAGAACGACCCTCCGTTGCCGAAGGGGGCTTTCGGTCCGTTCATCACCCCCGAGGACATCCCTCTGACCATCGATCTCGGCGATCATTTCTATGATGTCGAGGGAGATGAGATCATTTACAATGCTCTTGATATCGACAATTGCACCCTGTCCTGGGACGGGACCAATATAACCGTGGTCCCCGCGGAGAACTGGTTCGGATTGCTCGGTATTCCCATCAACGCTTCCGATGGTGAGGACATCACCAATATGATGCTCTTCATCAACGTGACACCTGTGAACGATCCCCCGAGATTTGACGCACCGGTGGATTGGAACGTGACCATTGATCCTGGCATCGTCACGAAGATCGACATCGGTCCATGGATCTCCGATGTGGAAGGTGACAGCATGATCATCAGTGCCGACCCGGGTGAGCACGTGACGATCAACGGGACGGTCCTGGAGCTGCTCTATGACGCCATATATTCGGGAGATTCTGAAATGATCAGGATCGACGTGAACGACTACCTTGACGGGTCTTCCGCTTACTTGATGGTAAATGTGAAAGCAGCTGCCGACGACGATGACGTTGATGATGACATCGATGACGACGATAATGATACCCTTGGTATAATGAGGATCACCTCCAAGGAGGATGGCTGGCTCGTTGAGATCGAGGGAAGCGAAGGGCAGGCTCTTTGGGTCGTTATCGAGGACAGTGAAGGAGGGAGAGCATCGTTCCCGATGACTTACGAAAGCGGCAAATATTCAGCCGAGATATCAGCGGATGAAGCGGGAGAGGGCAATGATATTTGGATCTCCGTCTCAGAGGATGGGGAGCCGCTGCAGGGGGCTTCCAAGGAGAAACTCCCATCCTTGAAGGAAGAGGATGATGGCTCTCCTCTATGGCTCTTCCCTCTGCTGATAGGGGTCGTATCCCTGGTGATCCTGTTGATAATATTCATCCTTTCGAGGAGGAAAGGCACGACCTATGAAGAATGATCGGTTGAGAAAAGATCCAAATATATCCCAAACAAGAATGCCGATAATTCCAATGAAAATACCCATGTATTCCAGGTAAATTTAAAATAATCCATAATGTCTTATATTTTAGGGATGCAATTGCATTCGATCGAGTGAGGGATCGATCATGATGCTGAGGAAAGGCACAATTCTAACATTATCGGTACTGCTGCTTCTGGCAGGTTTCCTGCCGTTCATTACGAATGCCGAGGCGGAGCCTCCTACAAGGGCTCCGGCGATGAAGAAAGGGCATATAACCTCTGACGAGAACTGGTACGAGAACATCAGCGGATATGCCCTGGAGAACGTGGTCATCGAGAAAGGGGTCACCGTCACGGTTGGTCCGGGGGTCCCCCTGTGGTTCTTCCAGAACTCGTTTTTGTATGTGGATGGGACCCTTATCGTCAAGGGACATGAGGGTGACGTTGTCGAGTTCAAGGCCCTGATCACAAGCACGACCTGGGGACAGTTCCAGATCAACGAGACCGGACGAGTGGACCTTCAGAACTTCACCGTAACGGATGTCGGCTCCAACGTTGGAATTTTTCTCAGAGGAGAGGATAGCGTCATAAAGAACGGCGAGGTCCACGGAGGATTCCAGAACATCCTCCTCGAATCCAAGGGGGGACACCTGATTGAGAACATGGACCTCTATGATGCAACGAACTTCGGCATCTCCCTGAACGTCAACGACAGGATGTGCGTCGCGAGGGACATAAGGATCTTCAATCCTGGATCGGGGGCCATCGCAGCGGTCCAACCCAATGGAACCTTCGAGGGCATATACTGCGAGAATTCTGCGAAGAGCGGCCTATGGATCTGGCCTGGTACCGATAATATTGTATTCAGGGAATTCAAAGTGACCTGGTCGTCCTTCTCCCCGGCTGGATCAGGCATCCTGGCATATGGTTTCGGCGGCGCTGCACGTGATGTCCTTTTCGAGGGTGGATTGATCGAGAACTGCGGCTTCGGCGTCAACTTCGTGCAGTCGGCGATCGATATTGTTTTCAGGAATGTCCTGATGGATACCGTAAACACATCGATCTTCGCAGATACCGGGATCGATGTTGGAGCCTCCTTCATTGATTGCGATCTGAGAGGAAACGAACTGACAATAAGCCTTGACGGTTCATCATCATCCCAGGAAGTGGAATTCATCAACACGACCTGGTTGGATGGGTCACCTCTGGAAATAGTGAATGGTGCGTATCTGAACATCAGCTGGTATCTGGACGTCATGGTCACCAACGGGATCGGCGATCCGCTTAACACGGAGCTCCGGATCTTCCCATCGGGTGGAGGGGCCCCCATCAGGCTCGATCTTCCGAAGGGTAGACTGGAGAAGTTCCCCATAAAGGAAAGCAGGATCTGGGGGGGTTACAGACCTGTATACTATTACAACGACTACCAGTTCCAGCCTCTGGACTACCCGGGGAACCTATACAAGACCGATAGCATACTGATAACGGAATATACCATCTGGGAAGTCATGCTGGACCTGAAACCCGGTAATAATATGCCGGATACCATATCGATACAGGAGGACGAATGGTACGAACTCGACCTCTACGGGTACTTCAGCGACCCGGAGGAGCAGCCTCTGAAGTTCGAATTCGAACACAGCGATGACATAAACCTCGTGCAGACCGGAGGCAAGGGATCCGGCGATATCAAGATGAAGAACCAGGTGCCGGACTGGTACGGGACCGGATGGGTCCTGATCACGGCGACGGACATGGGAATGAACGAGACCTCGAAGAACGTCACCATCAATGTCCAATCGGTCAACGACCCACCCCGGTTCACGGAGCCGCTCCCGGTCCTGACCCTCGAGGAGGATTCATGGACCTACTTCAATTTCACCGGAAAGGTGATGGACGTCGAGGGCGACCCCCTCGAGCTTTCGTTCCCTGAGAACCAGGCCTACGAGACGGAATTCAATTCAACGACAATGAACCTCACGATCTGGCCGGCGGACAACTTTTTCGGAATGCTCGAGGTGGAGGTCAATCTCTCGGACGGGGATGCCTGGACCATCGAGGTACTGGTCCTGAACGTCACTCCGGTGAACGATCTGCCGACGGGCAGGGCGATGTACAAGAACGATACCGAGCTGCCCTATGTCAATTACGACGACGGCTCACCGACCGGTCTGATGGTCTATGAGATGGTCCTTGACGAGGACACGTCCGTTGATATCTGGATCGATGCGGAGGATGTCGATGGCGATGAGCTCATCTACGGTTTCATCGAAGGGACCGTGAGGCACGGGACCATCGAAGTGGAGTCTTACGAGATAGAGGTCATCATTAACGAGACCACGAACGAAACTGGAACGGAAGAGGTCATCGTTCCCATGAACTTCACATATACCCCGGATGAGAACGACTTCTCGGGGGACCTCGTCAAGTTCCTCGTAGGGGATGGGGAGGGGAACACCACCGTCTGGGTCTGGTTCCATGTTCTTCCTGTCAATGACCCCATCCAGTTCGAAGCTCCCGATGAATGGAACGTTACGGTTATCATTGGGGTCGAACAGGGACTCGATCTGGCCGAGCTCATTGCCGATGTCGATGGCGATGATCCGTTGGTCTCGACCTCTTCGGAATATATTTCGGTCAATGGGACGGTCCTCTCCCTTCTCTATACGGACGCATTCACTGGGACGGAAGAAACGGTTACCGTGACCGTTTCCGACGGTGAGACAGAAATGACCGCCACACTTCTGGTAAAGGTGACCAGCCCTTCGGACGATGACGACGATGATGATGTCGAGCCGACACTTGAAGAACCCAAGGTTTCCGGTAAGGGAGACAAGTGGGTCGTGGAGGTGAAGGGAAGTGAAGGCCAGGAACTCTGGGTCGTTGTGGAGGACGAGAACGGCAACAGGACCTCGTACAAGATGACCTACAAGGATGGCAAGTACAGTGCGGAGATCCCGAAGGAAGCTGCCGAGGAGGGATTCGATTACTGGATCAGCGACTCCGAGGACGGGGATCCCATCGATAATTCGTTAAGAGGATATCTTCCCTCGATCAAGGAGAAGGAGGAGGACGAGTTCCCGTGGCTGGTCATCCTCCTTGTAGCCATAATATTCGCACTTGTTGTCATTATCCTTATACTTGTATTGAGGGGCAAGGGCGGCGAAGAATATTATGAGGAATAGGGCCTAACACGAAAAGCCGTTGCTCCGGGAAGGCCCCGGAAAGGTTAATGTAATAATATCCTTAATTGCATCAAGGGAAGAAATGAAATTCGAGAGGGATGCAAAATGATGTTCAAGCGAAATGCCATATTCATCGTTGCGGCCTTAATGCTGCTTTCCGGGATACTCCCGCTGGTCCCAGCGGCTTCAGCGGAGCCCCCCAGCAAAGCTGACAAGAGCGGGCATATCACAGCAGACCAGACATGGTCCGGAGCGATGTCCTTCAACGATGTCATCATCGACGAAGGCGTAACGGTCACAGTATCGGCGAGTGCGGTCCTGACCCCGGATCCGGATGCATACCTATGGGTCCGAGGGACGCTCAACGTCCAGGGAACATCGGGAGCGGGAACAGTGACCATCGGTGAGAGCGGCGGGAGCGACTGGCAGGGGATCACGGTGAACACCACAGGGAAGACCGGCATCAACAACGCCCAGTTCTTCGGCCAGTTGAAGCCGCTTCTCACGCTGAAAGGGAAGGTCTCGACCGTTCAGAACTCGAAGTTCAACGGAGGCAGCCTCGGGGTCTGGATATCCGGTACTAAGGAAACACAGAACATAGATACCGTGCTCTGCACCGGTCAGACCCAGTTCGGAGTGTTGATCGGCGATAATACGGGCAGTGTCATTATCGACGGACTGACCATAAAAGATCCCAACCAGGCTGGGTTGGTGATCGCCAAGGGCGTCAATGTGACAGCCCGCAATCTCGAGATCGAGAATGCCAGGACCTACGGGATATGGATGAACCAGGCAAAGAACGTAGTTGTCCAGGACTTCGTGCTATCCGACGACTCACCCACGAGCGATAACTCGGGGATCGATCTTCGGGTCAGCACCGAGAACATAGAGATCAAGGACGGTTCGATCGATGGATACAGGTACGGAGTGTCCTTCACGACCCAGGTTGGAAAGGACGTCCGATTACTCAGGACCGCGACGGGTACGAACATCAACCAGGCAGTGGTCAACACCGGGAACACGGATAAGATGGACCTTAAGTTCATCGACTGCAACCTGAAAGCCAGGTACAACATCACTAACCTCAGGTCCAACGCTGAGACCGTGAAGGTGCATTTCATCAACACGACATGGTCACAGAGCGCGAACATCATTCTGCAGAACAAGGCAGTCCTCAACACTTCTTTCTACCTCGACGCAAAGGTCGTCAACGCCAAGGGAGTTCCGATACCCGCGGAGCTCGACCTTGATCTGATCGGCCCCGTACAGTCCGTGCTCCACGAAATGCCGGACGGTCATCTCAGGAAACTCGAGATCAAGGACAGGACCTTCTCCTCTGCAGGGAAGATCGACACGCATTCCTACAACTATCAATTCACATCGACCGATTATCCCATCAATGACCACAGGATGAACAACGTTCACCTCAGCAAGTACACCAGGTGGACCATCGAGCTCAACCTGAACCCGGTCAGCTCTCTTCCTGCAACTCTGGAAATACTGGAGGACAAGTGGGAGGAATACGATCTCTACGACTATTTCGACGACCCCGACGGCGAGGATATGGAATTCAGCTACGAGAGGACGTCAGATAACATCACCACCGAGGGAAATGAAGAAGACAAGACCGATGGTGAGATAAGGATCAAGAACACCGTAAAGAACTGGTACGGGACCGGTTGGGTCATCTTCGAGGCTAGGGACGACGGGGACAACTCCACTGCCGTCAACGTCACGATAGAGGTGCTTCCCGTCAACGACGCCCCGTATTTCAAGGAACCTCTTCCCGGGCCTGTCATCGACGAGGATACTTCTACCTTCGTGAACCTCACCGGCAAGATCGCGGACCCTGAGAACGATCCTATCATAGTCACCTTCCCGGTCAGCCCGCTTTATACCCTTGTCTGGAACGAGCAGAAGATGAACCTGACCATAACCCCCAAGAAGGATTTTTTCGGCCTTCTGGAGATACCCGTGAACCTGACGGACGGCATGGACTGGATGGTGGAGATACTCTACGTGATCGTCAGGGCGGTGAACGATCCCCCCACCTTCACTTTGAAATATCCCGACGGCAGGGATGTCCCCACGGGAGAATATCCGGTGGAAGAAGGACCCGATCTGCCGGTCTATCTTATGGAGATAGACGAGGACACGCCGGTCTCGTTCTCGGTCATAGCAACGGACGTGGACGACACGAACCTGACCTTCAGGATCAAGGCGGCCGCCTTCGAGCACGGGGACATCTCACAGGACGCTGTCGAACCCTGGAAGTTCACCTATACCCCGAAGGGGAACGATTCCGGCGGCGACCTGGTCAGGGTCAACGTGACGGACGGAAAGGTGACGGTGAGCAAGTGGATATGGTTCAAGGTCCTCCCCGTTAACGATGCACCCGTCTTCGATACCCCTGAGGATTGGAACATCCACGTTGACATCGGGACCCAGGAGGACCTGGACATCGGAGATCTGATCTCGGATGTGGACGGGGACACGCTCACGATAACGGTGGACATGACCACCTATGTCACCGTTTCCGGCAACTCCCTCCAGATACTAGTGACAGATGCTTTCAAAGGATCCACTATGGAGGTAGTTGTGACAGTGTCCGACGGGGATATCGATGTCCAGCGGACGCTGACGGTCCATCTCGATAACTGGGTGGAGACATTCCTTGAAGAAATGAAGGTCAAGTCCACGACCAAGTCGTGGAAGGTCGAGATCAAGGGGGACCAGGGACTTACTTTATACCTCGTGATCGAGGATGCAGTGGGCAACACCTCCTCTTTCCCGCTCATCTACGAGGACGGCAAATACAAGGCGGAGGTGCCCGAGGACGCCGCCGAGAAGGACTGGAAGTTCTGGATAGCCGAAGAAGAGGGCGGGGATCCCATAGCTATCGGATATTCCGATACTCTGCCATCATTGAAGAAGGAGAGCAGTGCCTTCCCCTGGTGGATAATCCTCCTGATACTGGTGTTGATCGCCATCGCCGGTGCCGTCCTGTATCTGGTGTTCACCAGGAGCGGCGGATACGGAGGCGAGGTCGGGGACATCGAGGAGTGAAGCCGAACTCAAACCTTCGGAGCCAGGCGGGTCCCGAAGATCACTCTATTGAACAATATGACCCAGGCAAGGGGGGCAGTGAAAGCGAGACCCGCCGGGACCGGTCCCGCAGCCGGGAGGATGACCAGCATGCTGAGGCCGAAGGAGACGATCTCGTGCACCGCGAAAGTCTTTATCAACCGCCGCCTGTCAGCCTTGACCTTACGTCCGAGAAAGGTCAGGGAGTGAGCGGCGAGCAGCAGGCCGATGAGCGGGACAGTTACCAGAATCCACATCCCGAGATCGGTCCCTTCGGCGATGTAGAGGACGAATACCGATGCCCCTATCACGAACAGGGCTCTTAGCAGGAGCCCCCACATCATGAAATTCCTCGGCACCCTCAGGGTCCCCCTCCTCATACGGACCCTGGTCACGACGGCAAGCGTCCTCGCACCGGCCTTCCTGTCGTTCTCGACATCCTTCAGCCCTCCTTCCACGGAATTGTTGAACAGGATGTGAAGCGCACCCAGGGAAGCTGCCGCCCATACAGCGAGAGGATATGGGCCCCAACCTGAGACCGATCCGGCCCCGGCCAGTACCAGGAAGAACATCCACAATGCAACGAAAACGTCCGAAAGAGGGAATTTCTTCCCGTAGAGGTCGTAGACCCACCCGACCAGAGTGGCGGCGAGGAGCAGGATGAGGGCGACCAATGGGGAGCCGCCCCCCATGAGAGCACCTACTGTAAAGAACGCGATGGAGAATGCAAGAGCACCGAACGAAAGCAGCCATGCCGTGTTCTTGGATAGCCTCCCGCTCACGAGCGGCTTGTGGGCCAGGTCGGGATTGGTACGGTCCACCCTGTAATCGATGATCTCGTTGAGGGAGAAGCCCCAAGCATGATGCAGGACGGAACCTATCACGACCGAAACCACCAATACCGGGGACCCTCCGGCAATGTAGGATGCTATCCCGGGCACGGCAGCCGTAACAAGGGCCGTATGCAGGCGGTAAAGGGAGAGAATATCGATGAACCTGCCACTCATCGGGCCTCAAACGTGTTCAAGTAAATTAAATGAGGGTGCGATAGTAAAGGTCACTGCTTCGCCGAGAGCCTTCTGATCATGAACCGGGCCTTTGAGTTGTCCGGGTCCCTTCTGATTATCTCCTGGAAGAACTCAAGGGATCTATCGAGGTCCCCTTCGCGGTAGGCGGCCTTGGCCATTTCCATGAGCTGGTCCAGGTCGATGTCGGGAGAGATGCTGACATCAGCTGGAGCCTCTCCTGCGGGAGCTTCCTCGGGTGCCGGGACC
The DNA here is from genome assembly GCA_049472215.1 of Thermoplasmatota archaeon. Taxonomy (GTDB): domain Archaea; phylum Thermoplasmatota; class Penumbrarchaeia; order Penumbrarchaeales; family Penumbrarchaeaceae; genus JAFGLL01. The sequence continues at coordinate 23,637 of JBLIRH010000004.1, forward strand.
TCCTCTGCAGGTGGCTCAGGCTCCTCGGCCGGTGGCTCTTCTGCAGGAGCTTCCTCGGGCGCCGGAACCTCTTCCGGGGTGGGTTCGGGCATCTCTTCCACTGGTGCTTCCGGCTCTTCAGCCGGTGGCTCTTCCGGTGGAGCTTCCTCGGGTGCCGGGACCTCTTCTGTTGGTGCTTCCGGCTCCTCGGCCGGTGGCTCCTCTACAGGAGCCTCCTCAGGCGCAGGGACCTCCTCTGCAGGTGTCTCAGGCTCCTCCGCTGGCTCCTCTGCAGGTGTCTCAGGCTCCTCGGCCGGTGGCTCCTCTTCCTTGGATCTCGGAAGGGCCTCCCTCAGGGAGTCGTCGATCCTCTTATCGATGGAATCGAGCTCGTTGCGGATCTCCGAGGCCATGTGAGGATACTGGAACTTGAGCTTGATGGATTCCTCCTCCTTGGGGAACGCGGACAGGTCCATCTTCCTGAACCTCTCCTTCAGGATCCTCATCTCCAGGATCCCCTGCTCGAAGTTCTTCATCTCCTCTATGGCAGCGTCCCTGTCCTCCTCGAGCAGTGTCAGCAGGCGGTCGACAAAGTAGCCTTCCGCTTCCCAGGCCTTGATCTCGTCGGTTATGGGATCGGATTCTGCCTCTCCGAAGCTGAACGCATCGCCAATCTCATTGAGCTCGGCGAGCATGCCATCGAGGGAGTCAAGGGTGATCTCCTCCCCCGTCTGATCCTCCTCCACCTGATTGTTCAGTTTCTCCGACTGGGCCTTCAGCGCCTCCGAGAGCTTGACCTTGGGGGCATCCTTCTTCTCGACCTTCATGTTATGCTCTGTCATCGCCCTCTCCTTGAGGTCCTCGACCTGTTCGAGGACCTTATCGGCCTTGGACGGGTTCTTGATATCTTCCATAAGAGTGTCGATCTCTTCGTTGTATCCGTATCCCTCGAGGGACCTGATAACGGTCTGGGCGGATATCAGCTTCTTGACAGCATCCCGGTACTTCTCGATGCCCTGCACGATCTCCTCAGGTTTGCTCGACCATAGTTCTTCGAGGGAGGTGACGTCGAATTCCTGGGCCTTGAACCGCTCGATGTTGGTCTTGAGTTCGGCCTTGGCGGTCTTCTTGTCAACCGGGGCCTCCTGCTCGCCAAGTACGATGTTCTTGGCAAGGAGGTCCTTCATTCCCTTTCCAAGTGCGGGTTTAACCATGGGTGATCACTTCTCTTGCAAGCTCCATGTAGGACTTTGCACCGGTCGATTCCGGAGCGTAGAGAATTGAGGGCTTCCCGAAGGAAGGCGCCTCTCCCAGCTTCACGTTCCTCGGTATGATGGTGTTGTACACCTTGTCCCCGAAGTAGTTCTTGACCTCCGCCACAACCTGCTTTGAGAGGTTGGTCCTGATATCGAACATGGTCATGAGGATGCCCTCGATGGTCAGTTCGGGATTGAGGTTCTTCTGGACCAGGAAAATGGTATCCAGAAGCTCCGACATGCCCTCCAGGGCGTAATACTCGCACTGCAGGGGTATCAGGACCGATTCCGCGGCGGTCAGGTTGTTCAGCGTGATCAGCCCCAGGGACGGGGGCGAATCTATCATTATATAATCGTACTCGTCCTCGACCTCTGTGAAAGCGTTCTTGAGGATCCTCTCCCTCTCCGGAACGTTCACAAGCTCGACGGAGGCTCCGGCGAGGTTTATATTCGAACCGATGAGGTCAAGGTTCTCGAGCTCCGTGTGGAGGATGGAATCCCTGATATTGCACTGCCCGGTAATGACCTCGTACACCGTGAACTCGAGTTCGTTCTTGTCGAAGCCAAGACCGGAAGAGGTGTTTCCCTGAGTATCCGTATCCACGAGCAGCACCCTCTTTCCCAGGAAGGAGAGAGAGGCCGAGAGGTTGATCGCGGTGGTGGTCTTGCCCACCCCACCCTTCTGATTGACAATCGTGATTATCCTTGCCATTCACATCCCCCAGACACTTGTTGCTGGACCTATAAAGAGATTGAAGATATTGTACATATATGTATGTTTTGTTCCAATTCTTACCATAAGTAATTCAGCACTTGTTCGGATCGGAGGGCGGGATCCCTTCAAGGAAGTTCCTGTAATTCGCACGGTCCAGTTCCTGTCCGGCAGGGGTCGGGTACTTCCTGTCAAGGCAGGCCATGCAGATATTGCTGCGGTCGATCCCAAGGGCCCTGATCAGACCATCGTGGGTCATGTAGATCAGGCTGTCTGCATTGATCTGCTCGGCTATCCTTGCCTGGGCGTCCTCGTGAAGGACGCCATTTTGGATCAGGTCCTGGTATTTTGACGCGATGAGCTCGTCGAAGCTCCTCATGTCGATACCGTAGTAGCATGGAGCAATGATCGGAGGTGTTGCGATCCTAACATGAACCTCCTTTGCCCCGCCGACCTCCTTGAGGTGGTATTTGACGATGGTTGCCATGGTTGTGGACCTGACGATGGAATCATCGATGACGATGACCTTCTTGCCCCTCAGGACGGAAGGTATAGGCATGAACTTCCTCCTGACCTTGGCTGACCTGTCCCCCTCGTCTATGAAGGTCCGCCCCTTTCCGACCGCAATGAGGCCCTCGTCGTAGATCTGGGGATGGCCAACGGCCCTTGCAAACGAGTTAGCAAAGGGCCTCGAGGTGTTGGGAACCGGGATTATGACCCAATCCTTGTCGTTAATGTTCTGGGTCTCTATCCTGGCAAGTTCCTCGCCGCACCTCTTCCTCGTTTCGTAGACGGACCTCCCGTCAAGGTTCGATGTGACCGATGAGAAATATAGGAACTCGAAGAAGCAAAGGGACCTTTTCCTTGGGTGGGCATATCTGTGATATTCGATCTTTCCGTCCTTGAGGATGGCCATCTCCCCGGGTTTGATGTGGCGGATGCCCTCGGTCCCCTCCCGGTAGAGGGCGCAGGTTTCCGAGGCCGCAAAAGCTCCCTTTTCCGTCACCACGGATGAAAGTGGTCTTATGCCCCACGGGTCCCTTGCGACGACCAGGTTTCCCCTGGCGTCAAGGAGGCAGATGTTGTAGGCTCCGTCGAAATCGTCGGAGATCCTCCTGAAGACCTCCCGAAGGTCCCCCTTGGTCCTCGAGATGTGGTGGGAGAAGAAATGCATCATCACCTCCGTGTCGGTGTCGAGCATGAGGTGGTAGCCCAGTTCACTTATCTTCTCCTCAAGGTCCGACCTGTTGGCGATGTGGCCGTTGAAGCCGAAGGAGAACCATTTGTACTTCAGACCGTGGACCCTCTCGAAGGGCTGGACGTGTCTGGAGGTCAGTGAACCGGAGGTGCCGTACCTCGTGTGGCCTATCCCGACGCTCCCCCCGAAATCGCGAATGATGTCATGGAACCCGTTCTGGTCCGCCCCTCCGAAGACCTCGTCAACGGTCCCCGTTCTCTTGTAGGTCCTGAGGATTATGCTTCTTTCGGGATCGAAGGTCGACAGACCCGCTCCGGCCTGTCCTCTGTGCTGGAGGTCCTTCATCATCTGGTAAAGGTCGAAACCGGCGTTCTGTCCGGGAGTCGATGCCGCGCAAATACCGCAGAATTCGTTAAGGTCGCCCATAGCTACTCCCCGGAAAGCATGAACCCTCTGTCAAGCTAGGGGAGCATTCTAATTATCCTTTGCGGTGGGGAGGCGGACTTCAGAGACCTTCCGCCAATGAGAGGAGGACGGCTTTGGGATCCTCTGCCTTGACGACGCCTGATGCGAGGAGGACGCCGTAGGTCCCGAGCTCCAGCGCCATTGATACATCCTCTCTGGTCTTTACACCGGCACCTGTGAGTACTTTGACACCGGGGGCGATCCTGTTCAAGGCTTCCACGGTGTCCCTGACTATCCCGGGGTCCGCGGATGTCACCGAGATATCGCCTCCGATCAGTTCGGGGGGCTCCATCGCCACGAAATCGGGGCCCATCACCGCCGCCGCTTTGGAGGTCTCGACATTGTTGGAGCAGACGATGGTGGTCAGACCGAGTTCCTTTGCTTTGGTGATCAGGGCTTCAATGTCCGCGAGCTTTCTCCGGCATTCGGAGTGGTTTATCAGGAGACCCGCGGCGCCAGCGGCCTTGATCTCAGAAAGCGTCGTGGAGCCCGTTATCACGGAACTGTCCCAGATATCAGCGTTCTGGGCAAATACAGGAATGGATACCTCTTTTGCTATCCTCGAGAGCTCGACCATGGGGGGGCAGGCAACGATGGTCTTTCCGGTCTTCCTTGCCACCTCCTCGCAGGCCTTTGCCAGGGAGAGGGCTCCGTCTCCGTCGACCTGGGGATAGGTCTTGAAGTTCAGGATTATGGCGGGAACGTCCATTTCAGGATCCCTCCAGGTATTGCCGGACCTTTGCAGCTGTCCCGTATGATGAGAACGCCCGGAAGAAAAGAAGGGCTTCGGAATATGCTACGGCCTCCATCGCCCCCAATGTCTCTTTGGACAGGTTGAAGGTCCTGTCCTTGAAGGGCTTGAAGGCCTTTTTGCAGTTCTTGCCGAAGATCGTTCCCTCGGGCTTTCCGGGGTTCTTCGGGGCAAAGGTGTCTATGGTCCACTGCCACATCTCATCGTAGAGCTCCGGTTCGTAGAGCTTGGCAACATCGAAAAAGATGTTCTGCCAGTGGGTGCCGACATTCCCCTTTGCTATCTCTCCTTTGGGGAAATGGAGGTTGATCGTCTCCCTCGGAGTGCCAGTTATGCCGTGTTGGGCGATCCCCACCTTGTGTCCCGATTCGCGTAAGGCCTGGGCGACCGCCCTGGTCTGAGGAAGGTCTATGGATACCTGGGGGATGAGGTTGCCATGTTCGTCAAAGGTGTTCCCGTGGGCGGAGCCGTTGGCGATGGCAAGGAGATTGGGTCTGACGCCGTTGTCACCTAGGGCGTCGAGGAATGTTGTGGCTTCCATCGGGCTGGTGAGGACGCGGCCTGTCGCATCGGTCTTGCCTATCTCCCCGACCTCCACCTCCAGGCCGAAGGGCTTTCCGTTGATGTTGTCCTTGATGAAATGGGCCATCTCGGTAGTGCAGCGGATGTTCTCCGCCAGCTCTTCATGGAGGTCCCTTCCCTTGAGGTCGAACAGGTGCGAGGCATCTATCGCAAAGGAGGTGTAACCGGCGTCGATCTGGGCCTTTATCAGCTGCCTGGTGCTCTCGAGCTCCTCATCGTCGCCTTTTTTTATGCTTATATGGTCCGCATGGACAACGAACATGTCGAAGTCAACATCGTGGGCTGCGGCGAGTATCTCGTCGTGATAATCCTTCGGCGTCATGCCGGTATATCCGCCCGATAGGTCGGATTCCGACCGGGCGATCTCGAACATGACCACCGAATCCGTATCCTTTGCCGCTCTCATGATCCCCTTGGCGATGCCTCTTGGCATTCTCACGTTGGCGGCCATGACGATGGTCTTCTCCCCGTCAAGGGCCTCGAAAACACTGCTTCCGGCAACCGGTCTTCTGTGGGTCATGTTCTCACTCCTTTTTGTTCTCGTCGTTGATCATCTGGATCTCTTTCTTTCCGCCGATATATATCGGAACCCTATGGTCGATGCTTCCCGGAAGGATATCGAGGATGTCCTTCCTGCCGTCGGATATCGCTCCCCCCGCCATGGTGACCATGAAACCCATCGGGATCGCCTCGAAGAGCAGTCTGAGCTTCCCCGAGGCGTTCTTTTCGGTGGCGGGATAGGTGAAGACCCCGCCTTTATGGATTATCTGATGGACGTCTGCAACGAATGCACCGGCGAAGCGGATCTTGTAGCCCTCTTCCTCCAGTCCTTCAATGAACCTGCGGTGAGCCGGAAGGTACTCCTTCCTGAGGCCTCCCGGGGAATATATCTTCGATCTCCCGATGGTCAGGCTCTCTTTCTGGAGGATGTACTCGTTATCGGGGTTCAGGACGAACTCGTGGACGCCTTTACCGATGGTGTAAACCAGGACGGTAAGAGGACCGTATAGGATGTACATCGCTGCGGCGAGTTCCTTTCCTGGCCTTAACGGGGTTGGGGACCGGAAGATGCCGACTATTGTTCCGACGGTTAGGTCGACCCCCATCAAAGATGAGCCGTCCAGAGGGTCGAATACAACAGAGAACTCTCCTTCGGGGTTCATATGGATAATGTCGTCCCTCTCCTCCGAGGAGACAGTTGCCACCATCGGGAGGTTGGAGAGGCCTTCGACAAGCACCTCATCCGCCCATTTGTCCATCTCGACCTGGGTCTCCCCGTAGATGTTCTTCGTCCCGGCGACCCCCTGATTATTGAGGAAACCGGCGCGGATGTCAGTGGAGAGGTCCGCTATGGCCAGCATGAGAGTGCGAAGGTCCCCGGCCTTTTGAGGTATATGTTCTTCCAGAAGCGTTTTCGAACCCCCTGTCCCTGGTGGGCGAGGGAAAAGGTGGTGGGTTATATATGGATTTTCCAGTAAGGAAAATGAAATTCAGATCTCCCTGACCTCGATGATCACGGTCTCGGTGTCGGAGTTCTCTCCGGTATCCGTTACCTTCAGGACGACCGTGTAATTGCCGGGGGAGGGGAATGAAAAGAGAAAGGACGGCTGGTAGGTGAAGAAATCCTCATTGATGGTCCACATGTAGTCGAGGTCCCTTCCCTCGGGATCCGTCGAATTCGAAGCATCGAAGAAGACGGGCTCCCCGACGGAGATGATCTCCGAAGAGGAGTATATGCGGGCATGCGGATGGTGGTCCGGGTCCATGGAAAGGTACAGCAGGACTGCTGTGGTCGCTATGATTATCACGCCTGTTATGACCCCAGGAACGAACTTCCTGATGTTCTTCGAGGAGAACCCCATTCGTCCAGGTCATCTGTGAGCTTGGTTTATTTTGGTTTCCCCCCAATTCATATAAGATGTGGACGATGAAGTGCCATGGAAGTCCTGCTCGATAAAAGCGTTTCGAAACTGGGGATCTCGATCTCCACTTCCGTGATAGATGATGCGGCGGTCAAGGGATCAAGAACAGAGTCTTTCAGGGCCCTTGAGCGGGACCTCAAGGTCCAGATGAGGGAGAGGTTCAGGACGCTCGACGATGTGAAGGACGATCCGACTGTGAGGGCTCTGAGGAGCTTCTACTGGAAGATCGGGATCGACCCAACAAAGACGAGACCTTCCTCCGAAGCGCTTCTCCGTAGATTGCTTAAAAAAGAGCTTCCCATGATCAACAATCTCGTCGATGCCGGGAACCTTGCTTCGGCGAAGACCGTGATCCCGATCGGGATCTACGACCTCGATAAGGTTGTCGGGGGGCCCGTCATCAGGATGTCGAAGGAAGGAGAGGAGTTCATCGGGATCGGTGACAAGGTGGTGGAACTTTCTGCGGACATCCCCGTTCTTGCGGACGATGATGGGGTAATACATCTCTATCCCCACAGGGATTCCATGAGAACCAGGGTAACGGAGGACTGCAGGAGGGCTCTCGTTGTTTCCTGCGGGGCCCCGGGGATCAGGAAGAAGATCTTGGATAGGACCCTCGAAGAGGTGGAATACTACTGGAGGCAGCTTAGGGTATGAGCGATATAGTGCATATCTACACTGATGGTGGGAGCAGGGGGAATCCGGGCGAGGGGGCGTCCGCGTTCATTGCACTGGTGGAGACGAAGGAAGGGGAGAAAGTGGTAAGGAGAAGGGTGGAGAGGATCGGGCGGTGCACGAATAACGAGGCGGAATATAAAGCGCTGATAATTGGACTTATGTGGGCCCGGTCAAGGGACCTGGACCGTATCAAACTGCATTCGGATTCTCAATTGTTGGTGAGACAGCTGAAAGGGCACTACAAGGTGAAGGCTTCGAACATCGTTCCTCTTTACAGGAAGGCGATGGAATTGCTGAAGGGAATGGAATGGAGCGTCCAGCACCATTCCAGAAATAATAAGTGGATCGTTAAATGCGACGAGCTCGTGAACGAGGCGCTGGACCAGATCAGATGATCTCTTCCGGGCAGGGGATATTAAAAATAGGCGTAAGGCCGATATCTTCCTCCCTGGAAAGAGATATTGGATGAGGTGTCTGTTTGAAAGCTGAAGATGTAGCCATTGCTGTAGTCATCGTTCTGTTGATCTCAATGGCGCTTGTTTCCAACTTCGAAAACGTCGATGGGCAGTCTTCCCAGGACGGCCTGGATGGGCCTTCTGCCGTCATCGATCCATTCCCTGACGTGAAGATGGGGGACACTGTAATTTTCAACGGGTCCGGATCTTACGACCCGAACATAGATGATGAAGCAGGCAAAGGTATAATCGAATGGTCGTGGTATATCAGGGATGAGGGTGATAATTGGACCCAACAATCTATGATGAGCGAGAAAGAGGTCTTTAGCAAGGTCCTGAACATACCAGGTACATTTGTGATCAACCTCACGGTCATGAATCGCTCGGGAATAGAGGGCTGGACCGAGAAGATACTCTTTGTGAGCGGTCCTGACCTGCAGGTGGTCTCCATCACCTTTCCGGAACCCGATGACCTGAAGGAAGGCGACAAACCCAAGATATCTGTAAGATTCATGAATGCGGGAACGGTGGAGATCACGGATCCGTGGAACCTCCAGATCATTGATAACGGGATGGTAGTCAAACAGGAACGGTTTATGACCTTGATCGCACCTGGGCAGACCCGATACTATAACTTCTCCAGTGTTGTATTGAAGGCGGGGGAGAGAGGGATCATGGTGGTCCTTGATTCGGATGATGATATTTTAGAGATGAACGAAGAGAACAATTATCTGAAGATATGGGTCGATGTAAAGGAACCGGACCTGACCATTGGCGGGCTCCCTGTTATCTTGATCCTGATCTTCATTATCCTGACGATAATCATTGGCCTGGGGGTCGCCGCAGCCATAGTGATCCCGATCAAGATGAACGCTCGAGGATCGAAATGATGGAGACCGTTTTTCAATTAATGGATGATGGAGTGAGAGGATGACCATGGGAAGGAGGATCGCGAAATCTGGAAAGGAGAAGAGAGGAGATAATGACGGTTAAATGGAAGGCAAATCAGAGTTATCGGTTGTTCATTGGTGCGGGGTTTCTTGGACTGGTACTGGTATTTTTGATATTGTTCCTGTTCTACATTCTCCTTTTCAACGGGGGTCCGTTGATGAACATTCAAATGTTCCATCTGATATCAGGATGTACGTTCATACTGTATTTCACCCCGATCATCATCTACAATTACATAAAAAGCAGGAGCAAGAAGAAAACGATCTATCCCGGATCTTACCGCTTCACTAATGAAGGAATATTCATCAGGGTCAGACCATTTGAGAAAAAACTGATCAAGTATGAGGATATGAAAGATGTCAGAAAGGGAAGATTCGATATTGTTTCCATCGAAGAAGGAGAGAACATATTCAAGATCCGAATGACAGAAGGGCAAGCAAGAAAGATATTCGAGAAAATGCATTGACCAGAAGGATACAACGGAAGGAAGAGAAAGGTAATTAGAATGAAAGACGGACACCCGATGTTGAAGACAACGAACAAGATCCGTTTGGTGATATGGGGGATCATCCTGTTGTTCGTTGTTATTTACTATTTACTGATGACGTTCTTCGATGTTTCTTCAGAATTGGCTATCGTCACTTCAATCATTCTGACCTCATGCATTATTTTGTTCATTGTCCTGGTGAGGAAGGTGATCACACGACAATGAACGTTTTCAGAAATGGACGGATCGAGAAAGGGGGTAAATTAAAACGAGATACGAATTGATGTTGATCTGTCTGATCATCCTTATACCAATGTCCGGTTGCATCCATGATACCGATGAAGATGTTCCTTCTGATGAATATGGGTTGTCCATATCGATCAGCACTCACCGTTTCTTCGCATGGGATGATCCCTGGGATAATGGAGTTAGCATGTTCGTATATCTCAATTATCACACCCGAGATAATATTCAGATCAATGATAGTTTTCATCTCGGAGGATCGCTTTCCATACAAGTCCATAGCCCGAGTGGAAAGATCTCATACGCAAGAGCGGAAAACCAGACTCCTCTGGAGTCTAGAAGGATTGATAATGAGTATGTTGGAGAGAGGATCTACATAGGATATGATCTGATAGAATTGGTTTTTGAAGATGAAGAAGGGACGTGTTTGATCCCCTGGGATGAAGAAGGAAATCACACTATCAAAGTCTTTTTTCACATCGATGGTACACCTCAATTGTCTGCTTCAACGTATTTGAATATTGGTGGGAATCCACAAGATTACCCTCATTACAGAGATGAACTCGATGTCAGGGTCAATGATATTTGGATCTGGTTCGTGATCGAATGGGGGAGACCATCCGTTGACTCATATGTCCTTATTCCGACCCTAGCAATGGAAGATGGTACCATTCTCACCCCGATCTATGAAATGATCGAGGAAGGGAAGGATGGAGAAGAACATCCACGAAGAAGCGAGAATATTTCCGTTGTTGAATCAGAATATGGTATGGCTCTGAGGTATAACATCACAGGATCCAGTGTTTTTCAACTTGGATCCCCCCCCGAATACAGATCAGAGATCAGGGTCCCTTACATTCTTGATAGAGCTGATATCGTGTTCAGCACATGGGATGTGATCGATATCCGGGACCGTTTCTTTGAGGAAGGACCTGGTTTCTCAATATGGACAGAAGAGGAATGTAGGGTTAAAACTTGGACCTATATCGATGATGAAGCGAATTGGATCAGATTGTATCTTGAACGCAGAGGAAATATGAGCAATTCGCATTCATGGGGGGTATTCGACTGCTACGAAGACATTACCTATCAGACCAGTGGAAGCGGGTGGTTTAATATTGAGTTGGAAAGAAGAACAAGTTTCCCCTCGGATTGAATGTTCGAATTTCCTTGCGTAAGAAAGAATTATGAAATAGATGACAGTCGTTACCAACTTTGGACGAAATTGAAGATTTTTTACGTTCTCTATACCAAAATATTTATTAGCCCGCTAATAGTTATCATTGATGGTGCGACTATGAACGTAAGTGTTGAGGTAACGGGAAACCTGCTGGAATACCTTGACCAGAAAGTAAAACAAGGATTTTATAAAAGCAGATCCGAGGTTGTAAGAAACGCTATCAGATTGATGATCCAGAAGGACCTCGAAGAACAGCTGAGACAGAAAGGACTCGATCCAGAGACCTTCAAAGAGACGAGAAAGAAATCCTCGGGTGAATTGATTGACAGGAAATTCAAAGAACTTGCCAAGGATAATAGTTGATACATCTACACTTTTCTCCGCTTTTTATAATCGAAAAGGAAACGAGGCAAGACTTCTGGACCTTGCTGACCAGGAAAAATGTGAGATCATTATTTTGGATTATGTGATGGAAGAGATAGACTCGGTTTTCAGAAGATACGATATAGATATCGAGCTTGTCTATGACCTCCTCGAGACCTATCACAATATCACCATTTCATCATTGGAATATATCACAGAGGATGAGATATCAGTTTCAAATGAACTGATCAAAGATATTTTGGACAGACCGATCTTCATATTTGCCCGTCGAGAGATCAAATCCAATGAGAGATCTTATCTTGTAACGGGCGACAAGGGTTTCTTTTCCAAGGAAGTTCGAAAGGAATTGAGTGACAAGGTCATCTATACTGTCGAAGCGCTCGATATGATCATGGACCTTGACCGGATCAATACCAATAATTCCCAGGGAAAGGAATCATCTTATAATAAAAGTCAATAATATTACCTTGGAGGAAGATAGAAAGGGTGTTTCCGCTTATGGACGAAGTTGGAAATTGAGAGGAGACATGAATGGAGGAAGAACTCATTTTAACTGGCATATTAATGGGGGTTACTTTCTGGTCCTATATTCTCGCTTTTTTTAGCACCTATATTAACATTGCTTTAGGTTTTCACCGTAGGAATACCTTCCTTCTTGATATCTTAGTTAAACATGATTTTAAAAAGAAGAGGATAATAATCATGCATGGTTTTATTGTGCTTTTATATCTCATAGTTTTATTGATATACCAGTTTATAAATAACATAACATGGTCCATTTTTGGAATATTTTTTATTGCTTATTCTATAGTATTATTTTACACGATGACAGCAATTTCAATATCAATTTATAGAAGGAAAATGGAGGAAGAAAAAAAGTGGAAAATGAAAAAAGCAAAATATGTGTAGTTACCGTAGTGGACAAGAATAGAAAAGAAGATGAGAAATGAGATTGTTTCCGCAATTGGACGTAGTAGGCTAAATAGGAAGAGATGGATGATACAATATGAAAATTAAAGATGTCGCAAAGAAGAAGTCATTTATTGTCATTTTTATTATGATATTAATGATAATGATATATATGGTTGTACAGCATTAATGTATTCTGTACGTAATAATAAAATAAATGAAGTTAGATTATTATTAAAAAATAAAGCAAAAACTAATTTAATATCACGTGAAGGTTTTTCAGCATTACATT
>JBLIRH010000039.1:0-20311 GCA_049472215.1 Thermoplasmatota archaeon
TTATTCCGTTTGGAACAAATCCTACGAGGACAGGCTCGAGAGGAACCAGACCTACTGGTGGAACATCAGCTTCTCCTACGTGTACGAGACCCAGGAGCTTTATGATTATTACGAGGAATACGGAGAACGACCCGAATGGAGGTACCAGATCCTGGTTGCGAGATCATTTGAGGAGGATAGGCTTGGGGGGGTCAAGGTATCGACATTCATCGCCGGTGATGAGGGGGATTTCGCTCACGGGAGGAGAAGAGGCGGAGTGGACGAGAACAGTTTTGATATCCAGAACGATGTCATCACCCTGACCACTTCGGAGAAGGTCTTCAGGATCGATGACACCACCAAGGCCGAGGCATTCGAGAACAACCTGTTGGCAGAGGGTGTGAGATACAGCTATAGTGTTGTCGGTTTCAACGACCAGAACAATCAGGGCTTCATGCTTCTGGAGCAGCTGACCGGGATCCAGACCCCGAGCGCCGATAACGCCTGGAGCCTCCAGAAGGACCAGGTCTGGACCGGAGGATCGACCTTCACTGCAGCGATAGAGGCAAGTACGGGGCAGCTGATCTATACGACCTCGATCGAGGGCTCGGAGCTGGCATCAATATTCGGATAATTAACATGGTTGAGGGATCCCTTTGCTGAGAAAGACGATATACATCCTGCTTGTCAGCGCAATAGTGCTGAACATAGGGGCAGGTATCGTCTATAACGGCATCCCTGAGAACCTCAGAAGGATCCTCGGCGGGCCAGGTGTGGATATCGCCGAGGAGCTGGTCGTAACGGTTCCCCCCTCTCGCTCCGGGGATTTCTATGTTACCACCTTCAACATGAGCGTGGAGGTCGAGAGGACCGACGAGGGAGAAGGTAAGGTATCGGGTATCTTATCGCAGTCAGGAACCATAACCAGGATGATGATGCTCGAGGAGACATCATGGGAGCTCAAAGGCACCCAGGAGATGGTCTACAACTCCGATGAAACGGGGGAGCTGGAGCTCAACGGGGACATATCCAGGACCAGGAAGGTACTGATGGACGATGAAACCGGAAGGATGGTGGAGAGGAGGAACACGGTGCTGGAGACAAGGGGGTTCATAGGACCTTCCCCCCAGAGATCGGAGGTTGATGTTACCCTGAAAGAGGTACGCGGCTCATGGGAGGAGCTGCTCTGGAGATCGCTGCTTCCGAACAACCGGACCTTCCGCGAAGGTGATAAGGGAACCGTCCAAACCCGGATCGACCTGGACGAGGTCGGCGTGTTCCTGCCCGCCTCGGAACTTGAATGGATCGTTGAGAGGATCTGGATGGAGAAGGGGACGGGAAAGGTGATCATCAGCGTTGAGGGAACCGGTTCCGAGGACATCTCCATTCGGTCCAGATTACTGTTCTCCGACGAAAGTGCCTACCCGGATTCCCTCGAGATCGAGGCCGAGGGATCCTATGAGGCCGATGACGGTCTGACCCATGTCAAGCTGGGATTGTCGGAGAGGACGGATTATCACCTTCCGGGATCCGGAGCCCAGATATCATGGCATTTTGATCCCTATGATGCCTCCGAGGAGGGGCAGGTCGTCGGCGGATTGGACGGCATGGTCATAGCCGAGGGCGGAGAGACCTCATTCTGGGCGACCCCGGCGGAATGCCTCGAGGTCGCCATGGACCAGGGGGAGCTGGTACCTATTTTCGTTGAAATGTACGGAGCCGAGAGGATCACGAGCTTCAGGTCCGTCTATCTAAAGAACGATACTGGTCTTTCGGGCTCCCGGGTCTGGAACATCACCCTCTGCGGACCGGACAGAGATGGAGCCGCTCCTGCCGTTTCCTTCGAAGTAAGGGCCCAGGCGGCTGGCGCTTCGCTGATGGACCGAAAGAAACTGGAGCTCATCTCCGAGAATGAGCATTCCATGGTACTTTCAGCGGACCCATCGAGAAGGATGCTCTCGCTATCGGGATTCCAGAACATCCTTTCCGCATCGGGTAATGCCGAGAACTTCTTCATCTCAAAGCAGTTCTCCCCGAACATGGTCCTTGATGTTGTCCACAGGGGGAACGGAGGCTCGTCTCCTTTCTCGACTCTTCTTTACAACATGATAGGGATGGAAAGGGAGCATGCTGGCGACCTTTACATTTGCCACGTCCCGGACACCTCCGATCCGATGAGGACATACATAGTGGTGGTGGACGGAACGGAGGGGAAACTCGTTTCCGAGACCGTTGCCAGCGGTTTCTGCACGCTGCTCTTCAATTCCTACGAGCTAGACCTTGCCTGATCCCTTCCCTCAGGGCCTCGATATTGTTCTCGATATTCCTGCCATTGGCGGAAAAGACCGCGGATCCGGCAACCAGCACATCAGCTCCTGCTTCGACCACTCCAGGGGCTGTGTCGGGGGTTATACCTCCGTCTATCTCCACGGGAATATCCACACCCGCATCCTCCATCATCACCTTCAGGTCCTTCACCCTCTGGATCGAACTGGGTATGAACGACTGGCCTCCGAAACCGGGGTTCACCGACATCACGAGGACCATGTCCGCTTTATCAAGGACCCACCTCAGGTTCTCGAGCGGGGTATGGGGATTCAGGGTGACACCGGCTTTCGCTCCCGCTTCACTGATGGAATCCAGGAGACGGTCCAGATGATGTGTTGCCTCGACATGGACCGTTACGATGTCGGCCCCTGCCTTGACGAAAAGCGGCGCATATCTGTCGGGATCGGATATCATCAGGTGCACATCCAGCTCCACGTCCAGATGCTTCCGGAGTGAGCTGACAAGGGGTAGACCGAAGGTGATATTGGGGACGAAATGGCCGTCCATCACGTCCACGTGGAGCATGTCTATCCCGCTCTTAAGCGCTCTCTCGATGTCCGCCCCCAGACGATAGGGGTCCGCGGACAATATTGATGGGGATATCCTGACCATTTTATCAGGGGAGGTAAAAAAGCTCCAACTACTTGAAACCGCCCCCTTTCCACGGAGGGGTGGACCTGCGAACCTCTCTCTCTCCTCCGGGAGTGGGTCTTGGAGGCGCCCTTCTTACGGGAGCCTTCTCCTCCGGCAGTTCCTCACCTTCTCCCTTCTGGATATGGGCGTTCCTCCTGAGTAGGGAGAGGATGAAGACAGCGGTTATCAATACTATGATGAAGATGACAATGGAAACGGGGAACTCCTTTTTCTCATCCTCTTCCTCCTTCTCTCCGATGGAGAAGGAGTTCACGGCCGTGTGCTCCATATCGAATCCTGACAATTCAAAAGGACGGCCTTCAGCGATCTCACCCACCGCATGGGGCCTTATCGAGTATGTCCCATCCTCTTCCGGTGCAGCCACTGAACCTATCCAGCCACCCTTGAGGTCCTCCTCGGGGATCCCGAGCTCGGAGGCGATCTCCTTCAGTGCCCCCCTATCCTGGTAGGACATCTGATCGATATCCTGCCACACGAGTTCGTGGTGCACGGTCGTATTGGACCTCACGTTCCTGATGTCAACGTTGTAGGTTACCTGGTAATCGGAGGGGGTAAGGACAGTAAGGTCGTTCCATCTCATGGTAATGATCGAGGGCCCGATGGTAAGGAGATCGTTGCCGATCCTTGCGGGTGGAAATGTGACTGTAAGATCCGTATCGAGTTCGATCATCTCGTAGGTTTCGGCCGAACCGGGGAAACTGCACAATCTCAGGTATACCATGCCTCCAACCTTTGACAGGTCAAGATCGAAGCTCATGGGTCCGTATCCCGGTGCGACCAGGCCGGTTGGTGGGATGACCCAACCCTCTTCTCCCCATCCAAGATCGCGGCTCCTTGAGATGCCGTAGAAGACCGGGGTGGGCCCGAGAGCGGCGTCGATCCCCACATGCACCCTGTAAACATCAGGCCTGTCGAAAACCCTCAGGACATGCGTGATCCTGACGTATGGATACAGCCTGATGGAAGAGAGGGCCCTGTAACTTCCGCTCTCCGTGGTCAGGTTGACCTCGACCTCTGCCTCCCCTTCCATCAAAGGCGTGTAGAAGTAGTAGGAGGATGTGCCATCGGTGATATTGGCCGACGCGATCAAGGTCGTCTCGACGTTCCAGTCGATCCTTGCATGAATGTACATCAGATATGGCTGCCCCAGTGACGGAGGGATGTTCAGAACGATATGGGCGATCCCTCCAGCCTGCTGGGATCTGGGGACTATGTCGATGATCTCAAGGGTCTCCCCGGGATCGGTCGGAACCCTGCCATCAAGCTCCCATTCGAGTTCAAGGGCCGTGTTCGAATACCTTGAGAGGGAGAGCAGGCAGACGGGGGCAATGTTCGGATCGCTGGAGGCTTGGGGGTCGTTCCATTCGGTGTCAAAGGATACCGACAGGCGGGCGTTGTGATGAAGCTCCGGCTCGGGGAGGGGGACGGTCCCTGTTATGTAAAGCTCCGGAAGTAGCGGGTGCTTCTCCACCCTCAATCCATGGAAGGTAGGATCCAAGCCTGGTGCCTGGAGCTCAAGTCGGGAAACGGAGGGCGATCGGGAACCGGTGAACACCAGGTCGACCTCGCAATTCGACCCGGACCTTCCCACGGACCCGTGCACCTCCGGGACGAGAAGCTGACAGGCAGCGATGCTCATCCTGACACCCATGGGGACCGTTCCGTCGTTAGGGCCTCCCACAAAGAAAACGCCATCGAGGTTCCCGAGTCTCGTTTCATCCTTACCCTTGACGCTCATCATCTCCACCGTGGCTGCTGCGGTTGACCACGGGAGTGCCAGGTCCACCGACGGCAGGTGCTGGCTGTAGAAAGTGGAGCCGTAGAGGTGGTCATCGAAGGCCCCTCTGAGGTATCCAAGGGTGCCGAACTCGTTCGCAGGTCCGTGGTTGAGGCCTCGACCCGATGCCGCGGACAGGACCGAGCCAAGGTCATCGAACATCTTCTGGTCCGGGGTCAGGCTTTCCACGTCCTCGGCCCCCCACGGGGTGAATATTCCTTCTGAGCCCGTATGGAATGAGAGAGCGATCGTGAAGGGGTACATCTTCGCCAGGGTGTGCACCGCATGGGCCCCGGCGGTGGTCAGGGGGACGCCGTCGGAGTGGGAGTTGGCTCCCTCCGGATCGAAGGGATAGTCCCTGTTGGGGTCCTCGCCGTTCTCATCGTATCTGGAGTTGTGATCGAGTCCGTAAGGATTGACCACCGGGAGGACGGCTATATTGATGTTATCGAGAAGGTCTTCGGAGATCACGCCATCCTCTGAAGTTCCCAGGATGTAATGTGCGAAGGCCAGGACCGTTTCTGCAGAATCCGGTTCGTCCCCGTGATGGGCCCCGACCAGCATGATCCATTTCCTTTCTGTGTCCGAACGGTTGCCTATGAACAGTATCGGGACCACCCTGTCCCCGGCGATGTCCCGGGTTCCCAACAATTCCTGAGCCGTGGTGTATTCCGCCTCATCATGGAGAAGGGCAAGCTGCTGGAGGGACAGTGATATCTCTCCCGAGGTGTTGTAGGTCCAGAGGCTCCACTCTTCCTGACCTTCGGTTCCCGGAGCGGGGAACGACAACATCAGTACCGACGAGAACAGTATGACGATACTCCATCTTCCTAGGGAACCCATGGTCGAGTATTGCATCTTGAATTTTATTACTTTACCATGTCAGTATTAAAAAATCACGAGCCCTCCGTAAAAGGAGGGCTCTCCAGAAAGCAAGGGGTCTTGGTTCCTGGCAATCAACGCACTCAATCTGGGGTCGTATCGGGGGCCGACCCCACCCCACTACCGTGGGTGATTTGGGAGCCGCTCTCATGATTTTTAAAGCTTTCCGGACGGATATCAGGCCTGCGAAATCTTGGTCTAGGATGTATGTAGAAACATCCATATCTACGAGGCAGAGAGGACCGCTCCGCAAACCAATAAATAACCTCCCGGCTCTAACCTCGAACCATCAGGAGGGAGCTGTTCTCATGATCACAGAGGACGATATCAGGGAGCTTTTCGGATCGCAGCTTTCGTCCATAGGGGACGATAAGATAAGAAGCATGGTAGTGAAGGCCTGGCTGCTCGGGTGCGAGAGGGGAGGGTGGGGGGCCGTCGAGGATTTGAGGAGTATGCCTTTCACTCTCCTAACGGATACACGAGGTGTCGATTTCATCGAGCACACGAAGGCCGTGACGGATGGTGCGATAGGGCTTGCGAAGGCGCAAATGGGTAACTACTCGAATATGCCCTACGATATCGACCTTGACAGGCTCATAGCGGGAGGGCTCCTCCATGACGTGGGGAAGCTCCTCGAGATAGAGCCCGACGGCATCGGCGGATACCGAAAGAGCAGGAGCGGTAGCTGCATAAGGCACCCTATATCGGGAACCGTGCTTGCCGCAGAAGCAGGATTCTCCGATGACTACCTGAACACGATCGCATGTCACGCAAAGGAAGGAGAGGGGAGACCACAGGTCGTGGAAACGATCCTGATCCATCAGGCGGATTTCGCGACCTTCAATCCTCTCGTTTACAAGAACAAGGATTCCCTGATAGAATGAGGTGTTCCCATGGGATCGACGATCATCGAGAAGATATTATCAAAGAGCGCCGGACGGGAGGTCAAACCCGGGGACATAGTGGACGTGTTCATCGATGCAAGGGTGGCAAGGGACTTCGGAGGGGCCAACGTCGTGAAGAACATACGCGACAACGGTCTATCGGTGGACGATACCTCCAGGACCTTCTTCACCTTCGACTGCAATCCCGGCGGATCGGACCAGAAATACGCCGCTAACCAGCAGGTATGCAGGCAGTTCGCCCGTGAGGAGGGCATCAGGGTTTTCGATGTGGACATGGGCATAGGCACCCATATCGCCATAGATGATGGGCTGGTAAGACCAGGGGAGGTCTTCGTATCCACGGATTCCCATGCCAACATTCTCGGGGCCATAGGCGCATTCGGTCAGGGTATGGGGGACGTGGATATCGCCGCTGCTATCTCAAGGGGAAGGGTCTGGTTCAAGGTCCCGAGATCGATGAAGATCGTTCTGAAGGGCATGCCTTCGCCGGAGGCTTCGGCCAAGGATGTGGTCCTGAAGATGGCCCGGGTCCTGGGTGCGAACGGTCTTTTGGGATATTCCGCGGAGATCTACGGGGAATATGTCGACAGGATAAGGCTGGCGGGAAGAGTGACCATAGCCTCAATGTGCACGGAGATGGGGGGCATCATCATCCTCTTCACGCCCAACGAGACGATCATGGACCAGCTGGGAATCTACGATGTGGAGGTGGTCAAGGCTGACGAGGATGCCATTTACGACAGGACAATTGAGATCGACATATCAGACCTGGGACCGATGGTCTCGAGGCCCGGGCACCCCGAAGATGCGGTCCCCGTCAGCGAGGTGATGGGGGAGAAGATCGACTCCGCTTTCATCGGCTCATGCACTAACGGAAGGTATGTGGACCTCAAGGCGGCCGCCGAGGTCCTCAAGGGAAAGAAGGTGGCTCCGGGGGTTGTCCTCAAAGTGGTGCCAGCGACGAGAAAGGTCTGGGAGAGATGCCTCGAGGAGGGCATCATCCGAACGTTCATGGATGCAGGGGCCCTGGTGGGGAACGCGGGATGTGCGGGATGTGCGGCAGGACAGATCGGACAGAACGGACCCGGAGAGGTCACGATATCGACCGGCAACCGGAACTTCAAGGGCAAGCAGGGAAAAGGCTCCGTCTATCTGGCTTCACCTGAGACCGTCGCTGCTTCCGCCATCGCAGGGTATATCACCATGAGGTCGGAGATCCCATCCGAGCCTGCCGTATTCCCGTTGGGGAAGTCAGTAAAAAAGGAGATTTCCTGCAGGGAGGTCGAGACAAGGGAAGAGACCCTGTTCAAGGGCAGGATCTGGTACATAACCAGGGACAACATCGACACCGACATGATCTACCACAACAGATACCTCACCATCACGGATATCGGGGAGATGGGGCAGTACACATTCGACAACCTGGAGGGATACGAGGATTTCGCAAAGAAGGCGAAGAAAGGGGACATCGTCGTGGTGGGAAAGAACTTCGGTGCCGGGAGCTCCCGTCAGCAGGCCGTTGACTGCTTCAGGTCGCTAGGCATTTCCATCATCCTGGCGGAGTCCTTCGGAGCGATATATGAGAGGAATGCGATCAATTCCGGACTTCCGATCATGACCTATTCACCTTTGGACGGAGGCTTCGAGGACGGGGACGAGGTCGAGGTGGACGTGGCAAACGGCAGGATAAGGAACGTTACAAAAGGTGTCGAGATCAAAGGGGAGCCGTTCTCTGAAGTGCAGATCGGGATCTACAGAAGGGGAGGGCTCCTCGTCAAACCATGCTGAGGTGATATGAATGGGAGAGACGTTCGCACAGAAGGTTCTTGCCAAAAAGGCCGGGCTCGATGAGGTGGTTCCGGGACAGATCGTCACGCTGAGACCGGACCATCTTCTGACCCATGACAACACCGCAGCAATAATAGGGAAGATCACCAAGGACCTGGACGCATACGGGATCGTCGACCCGGAGATGCCCATTATCGTCCTTGATCATGTCATTCCGGCGGCTGATGAGAAGACGGCGACCAACCACAAGAAGATACGCGAGTTCGTGCGCAAGCACAACATCAAGCATTTCTACGACGCTGGCGTGGGCGTCTGCCACCAGGTCGTGGTCGAGGAAGGATTGGCGCTTCCGGGACAGGTCCTTGTCGGTTCGGATTCCCACACATGCTCCTACGGCAGCGTCGGGGCCTTTGCGACCGGGATCGACAGGACTGAAGCCGCCGCTCTTTTACTGAGGGGCGAGATGTGGCTGAAGGTCCCGCATTCCATGAAGATAACGCTCAGGAAGAGGTTCGGGAAAGGGGTCTATGCCAAGGACCTGATACTGAAGATCATCGGTGATGTTTCCGCTTCCGGAGGAGCGTACAGGAGCGTGGAGTTCCACGGGGACATCGGGAACCTGACCATCGGAGACAGGTTCACCATCGCGAACATGGGGGTGGAGATGGATGCCAAGACGGCAGTATTCCCGGTTGATGATCTGACGGTGGAATACCTCGAGGATGCGGGGGTCAACAGGGGGGACTATGAGCCCGTCTGGGCCGACAGGGACGCAGAATACTTCTCCGAGCATCAATATGACATGTCCGCCGTGGTTCCCGGGGTGGCGAAGCCTCACCAGGTGGACAATTACGCGACGGTCGAGGAGGTCAAGGGGTTGAAGTTCGACCAGTGCTTCCTGGGAACCTGTACCAATGGAAGGTACGAGGACCTTCGGGTGGCGGCGGATATCTTAAAGGGTGAGAAGGTCTGCCCGGGCACCAGACTGGTGATCGCGCCAGCCTCCAACCGGGAGCTGCTCCTAGCGGTCTCCGATGGAACGATCGAGACACTTCTGGAGGCGGGGGGAATGCTGCTGCCTCCCGGCTGCGGACCGTGCCTGGGAGCGCACCAGGGGGTCATGGCTCCGGGAGAGAGGACAATATCGACCGCGAACCGCAACTTCAAGGGCAGGATGGGGTGCAAGGAGGCGGAGATCTACCTCGCTTCACCTGCGACCGTTGCTGCGACCGCACTCTACGGTGAGCTTACGGACCCCAGGGAGGTGGTAAAATGAAGGTGTGGAGGTATGGTGACTCCGTGAACACGGACATGCTGTTCCCGGGGAAGTACACATACACTTGCTCGACAGCGGAAGAGGTGAGACCTCATCTCCTCGAGGACCTCGATCCCTCCTTTGCTTCCAATGTTAAGGAAGGGGATATCCTCATCGTCGGGGAGAACTTCGGATGTGGCTCCTCGAGGGAGCAGCCCGTTGTCGGTCTGAGATCTGTTGGTGTCCAGGCCATCATCGGGAAGTCGTTTGCGAGGATCTTCTACAGGGCAGCGATCAACCAGGGACTTATACTGATCGAGGCTCCGAAGGCTGTTGAGGCTTACAGGGAGGGGGACGAGGTGGAGCTTGACCTCGAGGGCGGGACCATCAAGATCGCCGGGAAGGATTATTCCTTCCCCAGGCTTCCCAAGCAGATACTCGAGATCAGGGATGCGGGGGGTCTTCTGGAATACACCCGGAAAATGCTCGGGGACCGATAGGGCCCTGATGCGGAGGACGGAAGATACCGTTTGGGGACGATTTCGGTATCGAACGAGGGATTTACTGAAAGAAAGCTGAAAATGTGGATGTCCCCTTATACGGATCGTTGAAAGAATGATGAAATTGTGTTCTTCTTTACTCAATATAATATAACAATTCTATTCTATTTACCTGAGAATTTTTCCGATAGTGTCATATATCAAGATGGTGGAAACAGTAAACGCCCTCAAGGAGGAAACACTTTGAGCCTAGATATCGCCTTTCAGGACAGGGACGGGTACTTCATTGCCAATGTTTCGGGGACGTTCACATGGGAAAGTGCCCTTGCGATGTACGAGAAGTTGTTGATCTATTCCACAGTGACCAAGATTTCCAGGATCTTGGTGGATTGCCGGGGGATCGTCGGGGAAATGCCAATAGATGAGATCCTGGCATTCTCGCAGAGATCGGAGAACCTGCAGAGCGATTACGGTGAAACGGGAATGGTCGTCAATATGAGGACGGCATATCTTTTCGATCCGGAGCATCATGATCTGGACCAGCTGAACCAGGGAGTCTACGATCCCACCAAGGAAGATTTCATCCTGACCCTGGACCACGACGAGGCAGTGAAATTCCTCAGATCTTTCTCAGCTTGAAAAACTTACTGGCTTGGATGATCCAGACCTTCCGGTGCAGACAGAAGGATCTTTGCAAAGGGGCGAACATCCCACAATAAATTGTTTAATCGACGAAGGATGTATTCTCCCGGGGAGAATATGCCAAGGGAAGTTCCTGCAGCTATTCTAGTGATCATTCTCCTGATGTTCTCTGTAGTTTTGATGCCAGGGATCTCAGGAAATCCTCTCCCTGGGGATATCGAATGGCGGGGGATGGGGGGCGGTGCTCCCTTCCCTAAAAACGGTTCCGTACCGGTATATCTTGTCAAGGAGGTCATCAAGGCGGTCATTGAAGGTGAAGAGGCGCACATGACCTGCATCTATACCTTCCGCAATGACGGGAACGCGACCATTGAAATGGACATCGAGCTTCCGTTCATCAGGGAGCCGCAGGACCTTGAGATGTACATCGACGGAGAGAACCTCCCGTTCCTTCAACATACTTACGAATATTACCCCATCTATATCGGATACTATCAGAACCTGTCCCATATGCTGGAACAGCTATCCAGCGCGTCCTTCCAATTTGATATCGGGGCCGGGGAAGAGGTCGAGGTCAATGTCATTTACGATACGGGGATAAATATCTACAAGGGGCTGGGTAGTCCTGAATCGGGGAAGTACTATTACTCCTACCTCGTGGGAACCGGAAGGTACTGGGACCATCCCATTGAGAGTGCGAGGTTCGAGGTCAGGGTCCCCTCGAGGTTCTATACCGAGTACGATTTCAGCAGCGGCTGGAATATCAGGAGGACCTTGACCCATGTGGTCTTCGAGAAAGAGTATACCGACTGGGTCCCCGAGAGGGACCTTGAGGTTTTGAACTGGGAAAAGACCCGGGGTCTTGAGGTATTGAACCTCATCCTTGTCATCCTCGGCATGGGTTTCGGTCTACTTCTCCTTGCCGTGATAAGCTCCGTCATTTTCGTGATATGGAGGAGAACGAGGGCGGATAACTATCCGGAAGAGTAGCTGGAGTTTCCTATTTTTTATCAACCGTCAAAGGGACCCAGACCATCCATAAAAAGTTAGAACAGGAAAACCATACTGTGTATCGTTTTGGGAACGAGGCGGCCTTTCATAAGGTCATTGGTCCGGAACAAGGAAGGAGAGAGACGGTGAAAGAATGTCGGATGCAGGGATAGTACTCGGACCGCTTTGTCTGCTCATCATAGTCTTCATCCTGTTCGAGATCTTCATCATCTGGTTCTGGATATCGACCCTGGTCGAGTGCGTCAAGAAGGAGACCTTCGACGAGAACGCAAGGATCGTCTGGATAATCGTGATCGCCACCACCGGTGCCATCGGCGCCCTGATCTATGTTCTCGCAAGAAGACCGGAAAGGATCCGGCTGGAGAACATGCAGGACTACGAGAAGGTCTACGTGAAGGAGTACGAGGAGAAGGGAAGAAGGATGGAGCAGATGAGGGAAGAGGGGGGCTGGAGATATACGAGCGAGGGCTTTCCTCTGTGTCCCCGATGCGGTGTTCCGCTGCAGTTCTCGGAACTACCGATGACCTGTCCCTACTGTGGAACGGGGTTGTACCGCTGAAATTGAATTTTTCAGATAGCCTCGATCACTCTCTTGAGCTTCTCCTGGACCTGGAGCGCGATATGCCCCAGGGAGTCGTTCTCCACCGCCATCATGGAGGCTATCGGGTCGATCGCGGAGACCCTTATTATGTTCTCGTCCATTTCCTGAACGATCACGTTGCAGGGGAGCATCAGACCGATGTTTGGTTCCGACAGGAGCGCCATGTGGGCGAAGGGGGGGTTGCAGGCACCAAGTATCCTGTAGTTGCGGAAGTTCACATCCAGCTTCTTCCTTAGGGTGGCCTTCACATCGATCTCCGTGAGGACCCCGAAACCCTCTTTCTTCAGCTCCTCTCCCACCTTCTCGATGGCTTCCTCGAACTCCATCTCGACATCCTTTGTGAAATGATACGTCATGTTCATCTCCGCACCGGAGAAAATGATACGGTTAGATAAAGGGGCTCCCGAACATCGGAGGTCCGGCAGGTAATTCCGACAATATCTATAACTTACATGTTGGAGGTCAGGGAAGCGGTCCGGTCCCTATCGTATTCTCCGGGGGGCTTTCAACAGGAGGTTCGACCTTTTCCTCTTTCTTACGCAGGAATGTCAGCGCCAGGAGTCCTGCTCCTGCCAGCAGGGCAATTACAACGAGGATGATCACGATGATAATTCCAACGGGGGCTCCTTCTTTTTCCACCTTCTTCTCCGGTGCTGTTCCGTTGGGGTCCCCCGGTTCGGGGATATCCTTGACCTCCGCTATGATCACGGTTATGCTTTCGCTCGAGGTCAGTCCTTCCCCGTCCGTCACCGTTACCTCGACCGTGTGGCTGCCGACCGACAGGTCGTTCCTGCTCAGGACGAGATCCGTCCCGATCTCCCCGTCGATGTTCGAGACCCATGAGATGCTGAGTTCCTCACCTATGTCAAGGGACATGTCCGGGTCATCGACCTCGCAGGTAAGGTTGACGTAGTCGCCTTCGTCGAAAACGAAGGAAGAGGTCTCCGAGTCTATGTTGAGTATCACCGGAGGGTCGTTGCGGTTGAGGACCTCCAGCGAGATCCTGACGCTGTCCGCGGCGCCTTCCTCGTCCTTAACGATAATGAAGAAGGAAACGGTCCCGATATCCTTTGCTGCGGGAAGGAACGATACCTCTCCCAGAGCCGGGTCCACCTCGAGGTTCTCGAGCGTGCTGTTGGTGTAGAAGGTGAGCACCCCATCAGGGACGTTGTTCTCATCCTCGTCGACGGCCGACATGCTGAAGTTGAACCATTGTCCCTCCTTGGCCCCGGACTCACCTTCGAGAAGTATAGTGCCATTGTCGGGTGCGAGCGCCTTTCCTTCCTTGACGAAGAAGTCAAGCACGGGGGCGTCGTTGACGTTAATGACCTCGATCGATATCGATACCACGTCCGAGCCTCCATGGGAGTCTTCCACAGTCAGATCGAAGTTCTTCCAGCCGACATCCTCCCAGGTTGGGAGGAACGACAGGTGGAGGTAATTCCCGTTCTCCTCATCCTTCTCCACCGTCGGACCGGAGGCGCCCACGGAGATCGAGAGCTCCTCCGTCCAGCCGGAAAGGATATCCGCATCCTCCACTTCGACGGTGAAATTGAACCACTCGTCCTCATGAGCCGCCTTGTCTCCTTCGAAAACCACATTATCCTCGTCGATGGTGACGAAGGTCCCGACCCTTTTTATGACGGGATCGTCGTTCACGGGCGTGACCTCGATGGTGAAGGTGTTGCTCTCCGTCCACAGGTCATCCCCGCTGACGGTGCCGTCGAGACCGAGGTCCGCGGCCTTCACCCTGAACTGGAGGGTTCCGAACCAGTTCTCGGACCTCTGCTCGATGTCGAGATAGTTCCCGTCTATGGATGCCAGTAGTTTAGACGGGGATTCCTGGTAGGTTATCTCGAAGAGAAGGCTCCCGTCGTTGCGGTCGTCGGAGAAGTATTCCTCGAGATCTATGAGGTCGTTCCCCTGGCCGCTGTCCTCCTCGATGGAGAAGGTCCCGTTGGGGATCTCAGTGAGCTCCGGGGGCGTGTTGGGCGTGATGACGGTCGGGCCCTCGATCTCACCGGTCTCGGGATATCTCACCTCCTCTTTACCGTCGTTGAAGAGGAAATGGAACTCATGGGGATCGTCGTTTAGGTATGTATTGTAGGTGAAGAGGCTCCCGTCGGTGTAGGTGGTGTCTCCTGTGGTCATGTCGTGGGGAGTCCCGTCTATCACGACCTGAGCCACGGTTGGAGCATCGTCGTCCTCGTCTGTGTATTCGACGGCGTAGGTGAACTCCTCGTCCGTGAATCCGGAGACCGGGTCCACCATTCCGTTCTCAAGCAGAGGAGGGTGGTTGAGGGGGACGCCCTCGCTCCAGTAGTCGGAAGAGCTCATGGTCCCCCACGTGCTCGGATCGGTTCTTACAGCCCCCGAGGGCCATGCCGGATCGTCCGCCGCGGGGCTTGCCATGATGTAGAACATTATCCCGATGGTCTTAGTCTCTCCCGGGGTTATCCCGAGCTTGGCGTAGGAGATGTTGAACTCCTTGGAGTTGTAGAACCCTCTCTTTTCTGCCGTCCATCCGTTGGGGCTGTTCTGGGTCGTTGCCCATCCCGTGCCCGTTCCGGGGGTCTCGTAGTTCGCTGCGGATGAATGGAGCTTGAAATCATCGGTCTGGGGGGCGGTTCCTCCGTTGTTGTTGATGTCCAGATAGACCTCTGCAAGAAGATTGTTGGCAAAGGAATAACCGATGTACAAACTCGTTGTAGAATGCTTGTAGTAGATCGTCCAGGGACTGGTGGATGTCTGCGTCACGGAGATGCTCTGGGCATCCGACCACTCTCCCGGAGAGATGGTCCCGTCGATCGTCGGTATGGACCCGAGCTTCACGTCTATGGAGGTTGCCCTTGTTCCAGGTTCTTCCCCCGTTACCGATAAGGTGAGGGCGGGAAGGACCAGGCATATGCCGAGCAGCAGGGTCGGAATCACGTACTTTCTCATTGTGCCACCTCCTCTTGCGGAGTGTTGATGTTTTCGATAGTGTTCCCTTCAATGACAGGTTCCTCCGGAGGGGAGACCTCGTCACCAAGGGGGGGCTCCTCGGGGGAGGGTTCGTCCCCGAGTATGTCATCGAGGATGGAGGGTTCATCCGGCGCGGAGGACATCAGGTCATCCTCCTGGTCGGCCTCCATCAATGGTACCGGTTCCAGCGTCATTTGTGAAGGGGGGAGATCTGCAAGAAGCTTATCCAGATCGCCGTCGATCCTCTCCTCCTCGAAGTGCTCCGGAAACTCGGGCAGCGGTTGTTTTCTGCCCTTCATCAGCCTGATGACGGCGAAGGTCCATACCGCGATCATGAGGATGATGAATATAATCAGTAGGATGACCAACAGTGTTGCGTCATAATCCTCCTTGATGACCTCGACCTTGTCGGAAATCCTGGGATCGGTCCCCTCCTGGAATTCCTGGAGGTCCGTGAACCCGTCCTTGTCGTAGTCGTTCGTGGCGGAAGATACGAGTGGATCAAGGCCGTTCTCGAACTCCCAGTTGTCGGGCATCCCGTCGTCGTCGGAATCGGAGTCATTTATGTAGGTTCCGATCGCGTGTTCGAGCCAGTTCTCGAGCCCGTCGGAGTCGAGGTCGAGAAGCCCGTCGAAATGGTCGTCCTTGTCGAGACCCAGGGCCGTTTCCTCGAGGTCGGGTATTCCGTCCCCGTCCGAATCGTGGTCCCCGGAGAGGACCGTCAGCCTGAATCCCGTTGAAGCGGTATTCCCGCCCGGATCCCTGACGACCACCACGATATCGAATGTCCCCGGGTTCCCGGGGATTCCCTCGTAGGTCAATGTGCTGGAGGTCAATGGGCCTCCGTTCCATGTAATGGTCTTGACCCCTCTGTTGTCGGAGGCCTCCGCCGTTATCGAGATATCTTCTCCGGTGTAGATCGTGAGGTCGGAAATGCTCTCTATCGTAGGGGGGATGTTGTCGATCACCGGGACCTCTACCGATGGGACCTCGAGGGTCCTGTTGGAAGTGTCCGTCACCACGACGCTGTAGTACAACGGGCCCGCTTCATCGACCGGGACCTCTAGGGTTCCCGTCATCATATCCCCGCTCTTCGAAAGGACCCGGGATATCGGGTCCCCCTCACCGAAGCGGAACAGGGCCCTCGCTTCTTTTATTCCGATATTGTCCCCGAACCTCATCTTGATGGTGAAGATGCCACCGGTGTAAGTGATGGTATCGGATGAATCGTTCACGAGAACGGGATAGATGACGTCGGTAACATTGACCATCTTTATCGATGTGGAGTTCGTATTGGCGCTCGGGTCCATTGCTTTGAAGCGGTAGCTGATGAAGAGAGCGTTCTGTGGGACCTTGAAATCCCCGATCCAGTTGTCTCCCGTTCCTTTCCTCAGGGATGCAGTGGTGGTCGTTCCGCCATTGATCCAGTAGTCCACCGATACCTCCTTGACATAAAGATTGTCCGTCACGGAGATCATGAAGTCCATCTTCGATCCTGTCTCAGCCTCGCGGTCGCTGTTGTCATTTGCGAATTCGGGAGCAACAAGATCGATTATCGGGATGGTCTTTTCCATGGTCCGGCTCCATTTGAAGTCGTTGTCCATGGCCCTGAAGAAATAGTGCAGGTTCTTGTCCATCACGTTGGGTACCGTTACACCTGAGGTGTAGGTGTCTGTATCGGGGACGCGGCTCATGGAGAACTCCTTCTCGGTATCCCCGTCCACCCAGAATGCAACCTTCACCTGGTCCACCCTGTGGTTGTCCCTGACGTCTATGGAGAAGATGAGGTCGGTGGAGGGGGCGGCTACCTTCGGAGTCCTGTCGTTCCAGAGAACGGGATAGACCTCGCCCACGATGTCTCTCGAGAACTCCCGGGTGGAGGCCCAGTTGTTCTTCACGTCCTTGGCGTAGAAGCGGTACCTGATGTACGTGTTCATGTCCGGGATCGGGACGTCCTTCGTCCAGATGTCATTCCCTGTAATGTTGAACATGGTCTCGTTCTTGTGGGTACCTTCGAGCCAGTACTCCACGCTGACCGTTTCTACCTCGACGTTGTCGGTGAAGTTTGCGGTGATCGTCAGAGGCGCCCCTGGTTCCGGGGCGGCTTCGGTAAGGTCCCCATTGAAGGTGGGGGGAACCTCCTCGTGGAAAGAGACTATGACATGCTTCAAAGATTCCCCTATGGCGTTGGTTGCAGTGACAGTGTAGAAGTAGGTCTCGCTTATGTCCAGGCCGGTGTCGTCGTAGAAGAGGTCCGTGGTGGTGTCGATGGGGGCCGTCGAGGCCTGTGTCAGTCCGCGGTAGATGGTGTAGTAAAGGATCGATGTCCCGCCGTCATCCCCGGGGGCCTCCCAGCGGAGGTTCACCGTGCTGTCCGTCATGCTGCCGGTAAGGTTCACCGGTTTCTCGGGCTCGAGCAGGACCAGCGAGAGGTTGACCTTTAGGAAGTAGATATCGTAGCCCCCATTATATGTGGGATCATAGCCTCCCGTGGTAGAGGGGAAGGTGGAGGACCGTGTCTGACCCCCGATGAAAGCCGTGTCCTCGCCATCGACCTTCAGTCTGTAGCAGGATTCATCGGACGTCCCCCCGATGTAGGTTGAATATATCAGCCTGGAACTCTGAGGGTCCAGCCGGGTAACGATGACGTCCCATCCGCCCCCGTGGCTGGAATCGTAGCATCCCTTGGTCGTCGGATAGTTGGTGGACCTGGACTGCCCCGTCAGGAAGACGGAACCCGTGGAATTGACGTCGACCGAGCTAAAAGAATCCCACTGGCTGCCCCCGATATACGTGGAATACAGCAGCTGCGAACCCGACGGATTGAACTTCGAATAGACCCCGTCCTCCTGACCCGCTCTCGTCGTCTGGTAGGCTCCCGTGGTCGTCGGGAAGCTGTTGTCGTTGGACTGTCCCGAGATATGGATGTTTCCGGACCCGTCTATCTTGATGTCGCTCCCGTAGGATGTGCCCAGGAAGGTCGAAAGGTCGACGGTTCCTGCGGACACGTTGTATTTGAGAACGAAGGAATTGTAGCCGACACTGCCCCCGTTGAAGGTGGTGTCGTAAGCTCCTGATGTGGTGGGGAAATTGCTCGATCTCGTGAGGCCTGTCAGATAGAGGATATCGTCGGAGGTCATGGTCGTTCCGTAGGCTCCGTCCTGGGCGCTTCCGCCAATGAAGGTGGAATGGAGCAGTTTGTCTCCGCTCGCGTTGATCTTGGTGATGAAGATATCGTAGTTCCCGTTGTGTGATCTGTCGTATGCATCGTTCGTGGTCGGGAAACCGCTCGATTCGCATGTCCCGATCACGATGGCGTTCCCGGAACTGTCAGCATGGATGCCGCTCAGGGTCTCGTTCATCCGGACCCCGAGATACGTCCCGAAACCCAGTTTCGAGCAGTTATCGTCGAGCCTTGCGATGACAAGGTCGGTCTCCCCGAATATCTGTCCGGAGGGCTGATACGTGGTGTCGTATGCGTTGCTCGAGGTGGGAAAATCATTGGAGAATGTGGATCCCCCGACAAGGACGGAGCCGTTGGAGAGAAGTCCTAAGGCAGATGCCTGGTCGTTCTGAGAGCCCCCGATATATGTGGAAAATACAAGTGATGAAAGGGTGGGATCTAGCTTGAAGATGACGAGGTCGGTCCAGCCGTTGTTGGTGGTATCGTAGACACCTGTGGTCGTCGGGAAGGTGGTGGACGATGTGCCGCCCGATCCGTAGAAGTTTCCGCTTGCGTCCCTGACGAAGCCCCCGCCGTTATCGTCGCCCGTCCCCGAGGAGCCCAGGAAGGTCGAGAGCTCCAGGAAGGGGTCTATTATTACCGGTCTTGAGTCGTCGTACTTCTCCAGTTCGAACCCGAAGACGTTCTTTCGGACCTCCCTGAAGTTCGCATCTATTCTTTCCCTGTCTCCATCCGCGTAGTTCACGACGAGGCCGGAATCCCTGAGGATGACGTCGTTCTCGAGGAGGATGCGGAGCTCGTCGCCGTCTGCGGTCAGACGGTTCGCCCCTTCAACCTCTATCAGAATATTGGAAGGGTCCGCTCCAGGTTCGAGGATGTACTCGTATTTCAGCCCGGTCTCGGGAGAGGTATACCTGAGATCGATCCCGTCCCAGAGGTCCTGATAGGTGACGGTCCCGAAGCTCGGGACGGAGCTCTTCCATTTCATCGGGTCGTTCCCCAGGAAGAAGTTGGACACGTGGGAGTATTTATCGGAGCCCTCCGGCCTGACCTCGTTCCGGTCGATGAAGGAATACTTGACGACCTGTCCTTTGTTCTCATGTATCCTGACGTTGAAGGAGACGCCGTTCTTCGTGAGACCGACTGCTCCGAGATCCATGGTTCCGACGAATTCGAACTCCTCGTCCCACTGTCCCATGTTCTTGATGAACTGCGTTTCCTGCGAAATGGATACCTCGGAAACCGTAGGCACATCAGATTCGACTGCATCGGCATCCTGTCCCGTCGAAAGCGGGAAGGACATCGATGCAAGTAAAAGTACCAGGGCTAAACAGAATAGAGGGGCGCCTGCTCGTTTCATTACCTCATCTCCAGGGATCGCTGTACGAAACAATGGGTTCGAGCCCGTACAGCCATTTAAGCAGTTTCGAACTATTCTTCCTCTTATTTAAACTGAATGGGGTCCTCGTTAACTTCTTCGGGGAATGGGAGGGTTTAATATCGAAGTACCGCTTTGAAAGAAAGGACAGGAAGAGGTGTGCTGGACATGAAGAAGAGGTTCTATCCGACCGTATTCGTTCTTATCATTATTTTCTCGGTATTGGTGCCTACCCTGGGTTCGGTCAACGCTGAAGAAGAGCCGGGCAAGGGGGTCATCTTCTTCAATTCGGCTGAGGGGGCCGCCTCCGCAACATATACATCGATCAACAAGGGGGTCCCCATCGAGCTGACCGCGGAGATCGTGAACACGGGGGAGGCGAACGTCAAGGACCTGACGGCCGAGTCAAGGGACATCAACAAGAGCCTTCATGTGAAGGAGTTCCTCTTCTTCCTGGAACCAA
>JBLIRH010000040.1:0-7458 GCA_049472215.1 Thermoplasmatota archaeon
GCTGGTTCCCGGAGCTCCCTTCGGTGCGGACAATCCTCCGCATTTCAGGATCTCATACGGTAATCTGGAACCGGCAGCCTTCATGGAAGCATTGG
Organism: Thermoplasmatota archaeon; assembly: GCA_049472215.1. Taxonomy (GTDB): domain Archaea; phylum Thermoplasmatota; class Penumbrarchaeia; order Penumbrarchaeales; family Penumbrarchaeaceae; genus JAFGLL01. The sequence goes on from JBLIRH010000040.1 coordinate 96, forward strand.
ATGCCCTGGATGCTTTTTTTGATCCGTAGCTTCATGCGTTGATCGTTACCTTAAGGGAAGTTGATGTACCCCCCTGGCCTTCAGAGGTCCTTCCGGAGTTGTCCTTGACGAGCAGTGAAACGTAGTAGACGCCCTCTTCCGTATACGTGTGCTTGATCGAGGGCTGGGAGGTGTTCCCAGTCTGCCCGTCCCCGAAATCCCAGGAGTATTCAATTATCGTTCCATCGTCCCAGGAGTACGAACCGTCGAAGGTGACCTCAGCCTCCCCGTTGGCCAGGCTTGCGGTGATGTCCTCGCCCGCTATTGCAAAGGGATCCGAATCGAATTCGAAGTCCTCCCCGGCTCCCACTGTGATCGTTCTGTAGGGTGAGTCAGATTTGCAGAATGTGTTCACGAGGGTTCCGGTAAGCGTGTACTCGCCCACTATGGTGTGGTCAACCCTTTTCTGAAGCTTCATCAGGCTTGGCGAGAACTCACTTGAGGAGATGGGGATATCAGAACCGTCCGGTGTCTCTATGTTGCCGTTGAAGTCATAACCCTGGGGCAGTGAGGACATCGGTCTCGTCGAGTTGCTGAACATATAGATTATGCTGACTTCCACCTGGACCTCGGGGCTTGACATGGTCTCGTCGGAGTTCAGACCCTGCCATTCGATATCAAGGTCCGTCACCACATTTCTGATCGTGAAGCTATTGCTGGATTCTTTTCCGTCCCCTTTGGCGGTCACCGTATACTCCCCGTTCCCCCAGATGAAGTCGGTGTATGCGACTTCTTCGTAGCCCCATCCGTCGTTGATGCGGACCTTATTGGAGTATAGCGGCTCTTCCACTTCTTCGAAGGTGATCTCGACCGTCACGTCCCCGGTATACTCTCCCAACCCTGATGGCGTGGCGATCACATCGAAGGATATCTTGTCCACATCCTTGTCGATGTTCCCAACGGCAAGACTTTCGACGTTGGCCCCCGATGAGGCGAACAGGTATATCGCTCCGATTATCAGAATCACGACGACCGCAGCAGCAATGATGATTATGACAGGGGACGGTCCCTTCAGGGGGTTGTCCTCCTCCTTCTTCTCGGTCTCCCTTTCGTTACCCGGTCTCCTTCTTCTGGTTTGGTCCGGCAACGTATCACCTGCCTTGTGAACTATCCATTTCATAGAAAAGGTTTGTTCTGAACCCGTCGAACTAGACGTTCCGGGCTACCTGGAAACTGGCAGGGATATGATGAAACTCGAACCCTTTGAATGGTCCCCGGGAATCCGGTCAGCCACCTCCACAGTGCCATCGTACCTTTCTATCAGGGCTTTGACTATTGCCATCCCCAATCCGGTGTGCTGCCGTTTCATGGGCTCTTTCACCCGGTCGAATATTGTGGTCTTCCTGTCATCGGGTATCCCGGGACCCGTATCCGAGATCGTGATGATGACACTGCCATTATCCTGGGAAACGGAGGTCTCCACCCTGACGATGTCCTCCCGGTGGTATTTAAGAGCGTTATGGTAAACGTTGAAGAAAGCTTCCTGAAGCAGCGGTTCCGCGAGGACCATTATGTCCTCCCCGTTCCATACGAGGCTGTGGTCGAGTTCCTTGCCCGGGAGCGCTTCCATTGCAGAGGCCACGCCTTTTTCCACCATTGCCCTCAGGTCTATCGGCCTTTTATGGAGGGGCATCGACCTCAGGCTCGAGAATGTCATGACGTTGTCAACAAGCTTGATGGACCTAAGAAGCAGGTCCCTTACCAATTTCATGGACCTTTCCCTTCTGTCGGGATTGTCCACTGAAAGCTGGACCATATCGATGCCGGTAAGTATGCCGTGGTGAAGGTTGCCGATATCATGTGCAAGAAGGTCCAGATAGAACTCGGCCCTGGTCTTTTCCTCCTCTGCCCTGTTCCTCTGCTCGATCAGCTGGTCCCTGGCCCTCTTCCTTTCCGTGATGTCCCTCGAGACTATACATAACATGGAGCGGTTGCCGTACTTCAGGTGGCTTCCGCTCACCTCGACCTCCACGAGCGACCCGTCTTTCCTGACATATGTCCGCTCTCCCACGATGGCTTTGCCCTTCTTGATGACCCTTGCGATCTGGCTGTCGATGTTCTTTGTAGAATGGGCTATGAAATCCGAAGGTGTGAGGTTCTTCATCTCCTCCGCGGTGTAACCAAGAAGCTCCTGAAGGGTGGGGTTGGATTCCACGATCTTTTTCGTCTCGATATCGTAAATGTAGATGTTCTCTGCGCTTTGTTCCACCGTCGCTCTGTATTTCTCCTCGTTCTCCCTCAATGCCATCTCTGTATTCTTTCTCTCCGAGATATCCAGAAGGAGACCGATGGAGCCTAGATATTCTCCGGTCTCGCTGGTCCACGGTGCAGCCGAGACGATCACATCCATGGTCGTCCCGTCCTTACGGACGATTTTCGACTCGTATACCTCGGACCTCCCCTTCTTCCTTTCATGGCTCCTCTTGACCATCCTTTCGAACTCTTCGCTCGGTATCAATTTGGAAAGGTTCATTCCGATGAGCTCTTGTCTGGTATACCCGTAGAATCTCGAAAGGGCGGAGTTCGCATACGCAATGTTCTCATCCGCATCGGTAATTCCGAGACCCTCCTGAAGGCTCTCGACGACGGTCCTGAACCGGCTCTCTGATTCGACAAGGGCCTGTTCGTATCCTTTCCTCTCGGTGATGTCATCGATCACCGTCGCAAGGCCTGTTATTTCCCTTTCGTCGTCCCTGATGAACGTCGAATCGATCCGCAGCCATTTGACGGTCCCGTCCCGGAAGACCGCCCTGAAATCCTGCGGTTCGCTCTTTTCCCTTTTGAATCGGTCAAAAAAGAGTTCTTTCAACTTCGCGATGGTTTCATCATCGAAAAGGTCAAGCTCGTAGAACTTTATGCCGATATGCTTCGATGTGAGCCCGAATATCCTTTTCGCACTGGGATTGGTCGAGGTGATGGCCCCTTCAATATCGAGGGTAATGATGGATTCATTTATCCCTTCGAGTATTGCACTGAAGGTTTTCCCATCGGTGTTCTTTCTTCCCATCGGACCTCTCCCTTCGGCGGGGTTCATCCACCACACATACTTGACCAGGGGTACCTTACGATGCCATCCCATGCCCAATGTTCCGTATGAACAATTAGGACTATTTACCGATTTCGTCCTGGTCATCGTAAATTGAAGAGGTTCATTTCCCCAGTCTTCCCTGGATCATCACCAGGGCGTTCATCATGGCCATTTCGAATGCTGTTTTAAGAGCGTCGATCTGCCTCTCGTCGAATGCCCCCTTGTATGCCCTGAGACCCCTTTCGAACTCCTCTCCAAGGTTACTGACATCAGCTTGGTCGAACATGTTGATCGTGAAAATATGGCAGTGTGAAATATTTAATATTAAGGTATATGGAGTGGATCTGTAACCTGGTCCCGGAGGTGTCTCGATGATGAGGGTCATGAAGCTGGTCATAGGCAAGAGGTTGGACGATAGGTACATCAGGACCATTCATAGCAGGTTCCCCCAGCTCACCATATCAACCAGCGAGACAAGGGAAGAGCAGGAGGATATGCTGATCGATGCCGACATCCTCTTCACGAGGATACTCCCGGAGGATCCGTCGAAGTATCCCCGTTTAAAGTGGGTCCATTTCATGTGGGAGGGGATCGACGTGATTTCAGAGGCTTTCAAAGGCTCGGATGTTCTCCTCACCAATTCAAGGGGCATACATGCCCGCCAGATAGCGGAGCATGTCTTCATGTACATGCTGGTTCATTCAAGGAAGCTATTCGAGTACAGGAAGAACCATGAGAGACGATACTGGCTGCCATGGAAGGACCAGCCTCTCCTCGGGACACTGTATGGCAAGACCATGGGAATAGTGGGATACGGCGCCATAGGGAGGGAAATATCAAGGATCGCGAAGGGTTTCGGAATGCATGTTATCGCATTGAAAAGGGATCCGGAAGGTGTAGTACATCCTGCATATCCCGAATTGAATGAGAAGGACAATCCCGATCCAGGTGCTGAAAAGGTTTTTGGCCCGGAGGGTCTTGACGAGCTTCTAGCTAAAAGCGATCACATTGTCCTAGCCCTACCCCTCACCGAAGAGACCCGCGATATTTTCGGAAAGAGAGAGTTCGGTATAATGAAAAGAGGGGCGTTCTTTGTAAACGTGGGCCGGGGAGGCCTTGTGGACGAAGAGGAGCTGGTGAGGTGCCTGGAGAATGGTCATCTTTCAGGGGCCGGATTGGACGTTTTCAGGGAGGAACCCCTTCCAAGCACAAGTCCGCTCTGGTCCGTGAAGAACGTGATCCTTACCCCCCACTCCTCCGTTGGGGGAGATCCCGCTGATGAGATGGTGGTCGAACTCTTCTGCGAGAACCTGGAGAGGTACCTAAAGGATGAACCGATGTTAAATGTCGTCGACAAACAGAGAGGTTATTGAAGGAATGCCCAAGACATGCTGCATATGGTTTTTTTAATTATGAGAACATAGCGCAATACACATCGGGACAAAGAGGGAAGGGAATTGGATATAGTGAAAGAGGTGAGCGAGGGTCTTGGATTGCAGACCGCATACATATCCATCGAGGTCACGACATCTCCGGTCCTCCTCGGCGAGGAGTTCGACCTCGTCGTAACGATAAGGGCCGGTCCGAAGGGTCTAAAATGCAACTCCCTGGACATCGGACTTTTCTGGTGGTACCTCGAGAAGGAGTTCAATCCCTACAAAGGGCAAGCGGATTACGTCTCAAGGGTGCCGGTCCTTATACACGAGATGCGGACCGAGGCCCCTTTCGAGGTCCCTCCTGATGAGGAGAGATACTACAACTTGCGGTCCTTTGCCGATCCTGATTTCAAGTACTCCCATAAGAGGTTCGGCTGGTTCTTCAAGATACATGCGGACATCCCCTGGGCCCCTGACGAGAGACAGGAGATACCCTTGGATGTCCTCCCTCGACTGGAGCTTTCCGCTCCGGTTTTGGCATTGATGAAAAACCTGGGATACCTAGAGGATACCGGCAGAAGGAACGGGGATGACAGGTACTGCCGTTACAGATTATTGCCCCCGCCTCACATGTCCCATTACATGAAGTTCATGGACCTCGAGGTCGAGGATATGCTTGACGGCACGGTCGAGATCCAGATGGAGCTCGAGCTGATCTATGATAGGGAGGAGTTCGATTGGATCTCCGAAGAGACCAGAACCGTGATGAGAAGGGTGTTCATAAATAAGGGTGAGTTCAGAAAAGCTGGTGGGGAGAGATATCTGGATCCGGTCACAAGACTCCTGAAAGAGACGATCTGGATGACAATAAATCAGTTCATGGAGGACCCCTATATTCCGTCATTTCAGGAACCATTCCGGAGATGACCTCCTATGCGTATCCTTCGGTCATTTTGCAATAAAGGCCCAATATCGCACCGCAACGGGACACCTAACATTTACAATATAATTAAAAGCAATGAAGTACCATATCATTTTTGGTGATCCCTTGGTGGTAGGGTTTATACTCATCAGCACAAAGACTCATGAAGAGGAGAAGGTGCTGGCAATTCTGGAATCGACGCCTGAGGTCCAGGAGGCGCATCTTCTTTTCGGAGAGTATGATATCATAGCAAAGGTCGTTTCCAGGGACTTCAACGGAGTTTCAAAGATCGTCCTCGAAAAGATCCGAAGCCTTGACGGGGTCGTTCACACCGAAACCCTTGCAGGTATCACATTCTGAGATCTCGATTAGAACTTCTTGGCCCCCTATGTTTATCTCAGTTAATTTTAAGGAATGATAGACAGGTCGTTCACAATCGCTCTTATCAAACAGCAGTGGGACCCCCGGGAGGTCCCGGTAGACCTATATGTATCTCAATGTGGATTAGAATTCCTACCGGCTGAAAAGGAGATATGATATGAGATGCAATAAATGCCACCGCAGGATGGAGGAAACGGTAAAAGAGAGTGTGTTCAGGGGGACGACCGTTATCAACACCTGTCCAGGATGCGATAACGAGGTGGTGGAGCATAAAGGCGGCTCTTTCTTCTCGAACCTTTTCGGGTTCAAACAGAATGCCATCGAGATGGATCACAGGACAGCCAGATCGATCGAGCTTCACTGAACGTCGATCGCGGAAGGTGATGGGGCCTTATCGACCCGACCTTCTCGAAATGTCCACATCCTCATGGGCTCTCTCGTAGATCGAATCATAATCCGCTTCGAAGGGGACCTCATCGTTGGGGATAAGGTCCATGTATACCATGGAATAGAGCGAAATCAGATCGCGGATCCTCTTGTTCATATCTTGAAGTTTCTCGAGATCGTATCTCTTGCGAACGAATTCGAACCTCTTGATGCTGTTGGGATAGTTCTTGAACACCAGTGAATCGGCATGCCCGAAGATCTCGGAGTGAATGATGAAGTTCCTCTCCTCTATTATCTGCGTGGTGATCTTGAAGAGATCGTTGAAGAACTTCGAATTACCGGTTCTCAACTGCAACAATTTGCAGAGCTTCGTGTTCTTCCCCATGATGTTGATCTCATCCACAAGCACCAGGTTAGTCTTCTCATCGTTGCACAGGATCTCCTTGAAAATGGAATTCATGATCGACTCCAGATACTGAAAATTGATGATGAACCTCCCAAGCTCCGCCAGCAGGGGGGCCCCCTCCCGAGTAAACACGGAAACCGTGTTCGTATTCCTTACATACGCTTCCAGTAAAGCAGTATAATCCCTGGCCATGTTATCCCATCCCTATCTGGTTCATCATTGAAAAAAGGTAACATCAATCACGGGAGCACTGGGACCCTAGACCATTTGTAGCTGCTAAAGCAGTATAATCAATGTAAGCAGTGGGAGCACTGGGACCGAGAACATTACATTTGATGTCAACAGTAAGATCAAGTATAAGCAAGGAAGAGCACTGGGACCTTGAAGAAAGACCGTAATCGACGACCATCCTTTCTTCAAGGGTCAGCTAAAAAGACTCCATTTTTACTCTCATTCTTTTTAGCGTATCTAATTATTTTTGACCACTCATTTTCAAGACCTAAAAATAATTGACGAGCGAAAATGAGTGGGAGCACTGGGATTTGAACCCAGACAAACGGGTATCACCTACGGTTGAAGCGTAACGGACCTTAAGTCCCAGATCTACGGGTCATCGCTCCAGTCATTCATCATGGTCCGAGCGTCCTCGGCCCTCAGCAGACCCGTTCGATATCATCCTCGTAACTGGAGCCCGTTGTGCTACCAGGTTACACCATGCTCCCATGGGTTGCATGACTACCGAATGATGCAAGTGAAAAAGGGATATTAACCTTTCGAGAAAGGGCCCCCGGAGCAGAATTACTTCTGCTTCCTGGCCGCCCTCT
>JBLIRH010000041.1:0-12705 GCA_049472215.1 Thermoplasmatota archaeon
ACTTCCACCGCATGTTTCCGCGTTTCTTCCATGCACGTGAACTGCGTTTCATTGGGTAGCCTCGTTTGTTTTTAGTCGATCGGGAAGAGCGGACCCGGAGGGATTCGAACCCTCGACATCCGGCTTAGAAGGCCGGCGCCATGTCCAAGCTAAGCCACGGGCCCGATCGTTCGCGTGGGAAGGGGCCCAAGGCCCAACCTAGAGGGCGAACAAAGGGCCCAGGTTTCCCGTGGAAACGCCCTAAACAGGAACTTGGTTATATACCTTTTTATAGGGCAAAGGACACCCTGCTCCACACATGTTCAGTGTTCGTTCGGGAAGCCTTATTATATAGTTACCTTGAATATCATAGGCCCCAAGGTCCCTGTTGAAATGAGGTCGAGGAAGATGTTAATGAAACGGACTGAGAATGCAGCGATCGCGGCCGTCCTTCTTCTTTTACTTATATCATCGTTAACCTTTGGGCCGGTCGACGAACAGGGGGCCAAGGCTCTTCCCCCCGCCCCTCCAACAAAGGCAGTTGATGACATCCATTATCTCATTATCACGACCACGGAGCTTTCTTCTTCCTTCGAACCCCTCGCGGAATGGAGATCGCAGATGGGCCTGAAGGCCGAGGTCCATCAGTTGAGTTCGACCCAGGGAGAGACCGGCAGGGATGCCGCGGAGAAACTCTTCAATTACATCTCGGGCATCTATCAGGATTCCGGAGGAACCCTCGAGTATCTTCTTCTCGGGGGGGACTCCGAACTTATCCCAACCAGATACCTCCACGCGAACGCATCCAAGTTCGGTCTGGACGACCAGTATCTGAGCGATGTCTACTTCTCCTCCCCCGGTCTCGACTGGGACCATGACGGCGACGCCATTTACGGGGAGAGGGAGGATATCGAGGCGATCGGGGCGGAGAACATATCTTTTCCCTTGAAGGTCGGCAGGGCCCCGGTTAAGACGATCGAAGAGGCCGGAAGGTTCGTTACCAGGACGATAGAGTACGAAACCACCCCGCCGGAGGGAGACTGGTTCGATAAAGGCATCATATCAAGCTCGCTCATGGACACTCCGAACCGGATCGACGACCCGCTAACACCCGAGGACGAGGGTTACAACGCATACAAGGACAATGGATACAAAGCGTTCGAAAACTACACACTTGCTTACATCCCGAGGTCCCTGGACCTCATCAATGTCCATGATTACAGCATGTATGAGGGCGGGCAGTACTCAGGGGGCACCGACACCCTGAAGCAGGACACGCTCCCGACCCTGCTTTCCAATGGAAGCTCGTTCTTCACCTTCGCGGGTCAGTCATTCTACGATGTCGAGTATCCTGTATCCCCTTCCCTTGCCTATTCCCTTGCACACTGGTTCGACGACAGCGGCACGGCGACCCCCCCTTCTCTGGGTTTCCAGCCTGCTCTCAGCCATTCCGATACCTGGAACATGACCAACGGGGGGATGCTCCCGGTGGTCTACATCTCATCCTGCGATTCGGCGAATTTCTCCGATCCCGACAGCCTCGACCTCAGCAACATGCTCTATGCCCCGAACGGAGGGGCCATCTGCTTCATCGGATCAACCGGGATCTCATGGAGAGGGGAGGGCGAGGACTATTCACTGGGGAACTGGTACCTTCTCTCGAGGTTCTGGCAGAACTACATGACAATGAACAGACCCGGGGATTCTCTATTCTCCCTCAAGGACCAGTACCTGGACCAGAAATGGGACGAGATAGCCTCGAAAGAGCCGCTCCTCGTCGGCATCTATGCCTACAACTATCTCGGGGACCCCGCCCTCAGGGCATGGGTCGGCCAGCCAAGGAGTTTCAGTGTTCATCACCCGAGGCTCGAGGTCTATGCAGGCGGGGACGAGTTCGAGCTCGAGGTGAAGGATTCCCTCGGGACCCCCATTGCCGAAGCCCTCGTTTCCCTCACCATGCAGGCCACGAACGAGGTGTTCACCTCGACAACTGGACCCGATGGCAAGGTCCATGCATGGTCCGACTTCTACACTGCCGGAACCGCCACTGTCACGATCACAAAGAGGAACTACATCCCCTATATCGTCAATATAACGGTTCTCAGTGAACCTGCTAACGTTCTCGTGGATCCCGGCTCGCTCTCATTTTCTCCCGCTGCCCCTTCCGAAGGTACAACCTTGAACGTTTCGGCAACCATCAGGAATATCGGCGGCCGCGACCTTTCAGACCTGAAGGCAGCGCTTTTCTCGGAGGAGGTGAATGACCTCAGGGGGCCGCTTCCGGCCATACTTGACGGGATCGAGTTCGATCTTGAACGCGGGTCCAGCCTCAAGGTATCCTTCGAGACCGTCCCTGTCAGGTCGTGGGACCGGGTCTGGGTGGCCGTCCTTCCCCCGGAGGACGAGATAAACATCGATGACAACATCGCCTCCATCGAGCTGGATGTGAATGCAAGACCAAGGTTCCTGCCTTATCCTTATCTCGAGATGTCGGAAGACCCTGGAGGACCGGTCCTGTTCGATCTGGTCCCCGGCGTGTTCGACCCGGACCAGGATGTCCTGTATTTCGAGTTGTTCGAAGGGTCCCCGGACTGGATCTCGCTCAACACCAACGGCACGCTCGTGGTCGATCCTCCCGAGAATTACACGGGGATCGTATCGATAAAGGTCAGGGTCTCGGACGGTCTTGCCTTCGATACCACCGGTATCGATCTTCTGGTCTCGTCCAGGAACGATCCCCCGGCCCTGATAGACCTGCTGCCAGGCTACCGTGCGGTCGTCGACACCCCCTTCACGCTCAGGCTCAACATCATCGATGCGGAAGGGGACGAGGTCACGGTCGAGGTTCTCGGCGGTCCGAAGCAGTTCAAGCTGACCGGGGACACGATCAGGTTCGTCCCGTATATCGAGGACATCGGGAACTATACTGTCACGATCAGGCTGACCGATGCCTTCGGCGCCAACAGGTCTTATGACATCTCCCTTGAAGTTGCCTCACCTTCAATGAGACTTTATTTCACCGAGCCTTCACTCCATTTACCCTCGGCGACCATCGGGAAGAGATACACTCACGAGATAGGAATAGATGGTGACCTGGCCCCCGGAGCGGTGTTCAGTTCGAACTCTTCGATGATCCTAATAGATCCCGACACAGGCATCCTCTCCTTCAAACCGCAAAAGAGCGACGAAGGCCAGCACTGGGTAAGGATAACGGTTACCAGCGGGAACACCTCGATATCAAGGTCTTTCATAATCGATGTCGAGGAGGACAAAGGACAACCTTCCTGGGTCCTTTGGTCTCTTGGTATCGGTATCCTGGTACTTGTGGTTGTGATAATAGGCCTCTTCCTTTGGTCTGGCCCCCGGCTTGAGCAGTATGGACTTGAGGAGTGATATTCGGTAATCACAGGTAAAACGTTATAAACCCTTATTCTCACTTTTCACCTCATGTCAAGGGGATGGAGAGAATTCAAGATATTTTTCACAGCATTATTACTGACGACCATGGCCCTTTTTGGAATGATGACTCCCACGGCATCCGCGGAAAGGACCTTTCCGGGCATCCAGGGGACCGTCACCGACGACCATGGAGCACCGCTTTCCGGCGCAGGGGTAAGGATCGGGACAATGGACCACTCCTACTTCAACGGGACATGGACCAACGAGACCGGATACTATCTTGTGAATGTAAGCAGCCCGAACGTATACCGCATGGGCTTCGTCAAGGACGGGTTCTTCGAATATGCCTTCCCTGTGAATATACCCGAGAACCAGCTCTATACCATAGATGTCTCCCTGGACCCGATGCCTGCGGAATCCGAGAGGGTGGAAGGTACCCTCACCCACCATAACGGCGCTCCCGCGGTCGGTTACAGGGTCACCCTACTTTACGAGGAGATGTCGAACAGGCACGAATACATGGCGATGACGGACAGCTCAGGGGCCTTTGGGTGGGACGTTTTCCCCGGGGACTTCGAGCTAACGGTCATCGGGGACGGGCTCCCGCTTCTCACGGAAGAGGTCCATGTGGAGCTCGGCGACGGGACATTGACCTACGACCTGGTCCTCCCGGACCTGCCTCCCAAGGATGTGGTAATCAAGGGTTACATCAGCGATGGCTCCTCATTCCTCGAAGGGGTAATGGTCGGAATAATGGACCCGACCAACGAGATATTCAATGTTACCTTTTCGGACCCTTCAGGATACTTCGAGGTGGGCTTCTGGGCCGGTTTCCACTACTTGATCTGCATGGCCCAGGGGTACGAAGGATATTTCAGGGGCCTTGATGTGAAGGGGGCCTCCACACTCTGGGTGAACGCGACCCTGGTCCTCGAGGAATTCACGATAAGCGGGACCGTAAAAGGCCCGGACGGAAATCCCGTCGAGGGCATATCGGTCCAATATCTCCAGAGATATGTCTTTCCGGAATCGAACTCTGCCAAAACGGACGGTACGGGTCATTTCAGCATCGATATCGCGGCAGGCGACGGTTTCCTTATGGTCGTGGATGAGAATCCCTTCGAGACCGGTCGCTTCGATGTGTATTTCGAGGAATACAAGGATGTCTCCGATGACATATCGATCGATATCGATCTTACCGCGAACGACGTGATGACAGGTACCATGGAGCTTCAATTCGATAATTGGTCAGGATTCAATACCAAGACGAGCATGAAGCTTCCGCTGAACAACTCCCGGGCGGGGAGGGCGATGGTGGACCTGATGATGGGGGACGGGGACCTTGTCATCTCCGAAGGCGAAGCGGAATTGTGGGAGGAGATGATCACCGGGGATGATTCGGACATTGCAGAAGGGCCGTTCGGAAACATGACCGAGAACAACTTCACGGTTGACGGCAAGCCGTTCTTGCTCAAGGACGACTCCCTGGAATTCGGTTTCCACAATGTTACCGGAGCTGTCGCTTCCGACAGCAAGTTCGAACTCAGGGTATCGGGTTCCTACGAGGTCATAGGCGAGGTTGCCGGGGGGTCCATGCACGAGGTCTCGTTCAATTTCACATACTCCGATCAGACCGAGGAGATGGAAATGCACATGACCGCACCCGGAGGATGGCGGCACACCGGAACTTCCGAGACATCCCTGGAACTCAGTTCGAACGTCAACAAGGTCGAACTCATAGGGGGAAGCGACCCCGATCCGGAGGATGAGATCGATTTCGAGTGGATCACTTTGACGTTCCATGACGATACATTCACAGCGGTCATGGACCCTGTTGGACCGGTGGATGAGGGTGTTGAAACCAATCTCACCCTTAATGTGACCGACCACCTCCCGGATAACGAATACGAGTTCGTGTGGAGCGTGGACGATGAACAGGTTGGAACCGGAAGCTCCCCCTACCTGGTATATGCATTCCCGGACAACGGCTCCTACCAGCTGTCCGTGATGGCGAACGATTCCTACGGTCGGAGCACCGGTTACGAAATGACCGTGGATGTGGACAATGTTGTTCCCCTGGTAACGATCGAGATCGTCGGGGGGACGAACAGGACCTTCCTCGAGGGCGATGAAGTGGAGCTCCTGATGAACGCAAGCGATGTCGAGATGGATGCCCTTTTCCTGGAATGGGGGGTCAATGGAGAGTTCGGACCGGAGCTGAACTTCACCGAGGAGAACAGGACAATGTCAAAGACCCTGATCGACGACGGGTCCCTTTCCTTCCAGGTCCGGGTCACCGATGATGACAACGCCACTGATATCGCTTCGGTCACCATCGTGGTAGATAATGTCGCTCCGACATTCGTGCATTCGATATTCGAGGAAGGTATCGAAGGGGACCAGGACGTCGTCCAGGGGGAGAACATTACCATCAAGATAACGGACCTTTTCGATCCATCTCCCGAGGATACGATCGACATAGACTGGACGATCCCCGATGACGGGGTGGATACCTATCTCTTTGATGAGGGGGCCTCACTTTCGATAATGTTCATAGAGATCGGATCATACGATATCACGGTCAACGTATCCGATGAGGACGGCGGTTTCACTTTGCTGAAGCTTGCCTTCGAGGTCGGGGAGAACTACACCTTCGACCAGGACGGGGACGGGATCCCGAAATGGTGGGAGGACAAGCACAATCTGTCCGATACAAACAAGGACGACGCTTCGATGGACCTGGATTCCGACGGATTGACAAATCTCGAGGAGTTCGAGCTCGGCACGGACCCGAGGAACCCAGATACCGATGGTGACAACGTTCCCGACAATTGGGACGGATATCCGATAGATGACAGCAGGTACGACAAGGATTCCGACAATGACGGACATTACGATTGGGACGAGGTCCAGGCAGGCACCGATCCCTTCGATGAAGAGGACTATCCCGGTAAGAAGGGGTCATCCGATAATACCATCTGGCTCTGGATCGTGTTGATAGTTGTCGGCCTGCTGCTGGCGATCGGTGTCTTGGTCATATGGGCCTCGAGGTCTGCAGGAAAAGGCATGGAATACGAGGAGTAGAACTCAATCGCGCAGGGCGATCGCCTCGATCTCCACGAGGGCGGATAAGGGCAGGTTTGAGACCTCGAATGTGGCTCGTGCAGGCGGATCGTCCTCGAAGAAGGTACCGTATACCTCGTTGAACCCGGGGAAATCCTTGATGTCCCTGAGGCTTATGGCCATCTTCAGGACCAGGTCGAGAGAGGACCCCGCCGCATCCAGGATCGCGGCGATGTTCTCCATGGCCTGCTTCGTCTGCTCCTCTATGGTGTCACCGGCAAGCGTTTTGGTACCCGGCACAAGTCCCAGCTGCCCGGAAACGAATATCAGAGGACCGGCTGCGACCGCCTGGGAGTAAGGTCCCACGGCCGCCGGTGCCTCATCGGTGCGAACTATCTCCTTGATCCACTTCTTTTCAATGGTCATGGGACGACCCCCTTTGTGCAGATGGTCCGACGGACCTATTAAGCCTATTCCCCTTTTGCCAGTGGGAAGGAAGCAAGTCTCGTATAGATCGGCCCCTCCGGTGTCAGGGTGGAGTTGTAAAGATGATACTCGTCCACGGGGATCGAATATCCCGCGGTTCCGAGGTCCTGGAGGGCTCTCTGCATGATATCCCTCGCCTCCTCGGTCGGAAGATGTCCTTTATCCTTTACCCGGGCGACGGTCAGATGGGCCCTGAAATTTCTCGTCTCCCTGGGGGTTCCTATCTCCTTGTGAAGCCTTGAATCGAGGTCCTCGGAGAGGTCCCTGAGGCGGTTTCCTTCCGATGATCCCAGCCAGAGGACGGAAGGCTTTCTGAAGGATGGGAAGGCCCCCATCTCGTCCAGTTGGAGCTCGCTCCTCTGATGGTTCATCCCCGCGTCCTTTATGCATTCTATGACCCTTTTGGACGGAACTCCCGGGTCCCCGAGGAACTTGAGGCTTATGTGATGGTTCTCCGGACGAACCGTGCGGAAGCTGCGGGATAGTTCGGCCAGTTCATTTTGGAGCCTTTGGAAGATCTCGCTTTTTGGTATGTCGAGGGCGATGAAAAGCCTCATCGGCCTGCCACCTCGTTCTGAAGTAGGCCCTTTACAGAACTCCTGAAATCATCGAGGCCCCCTTCATTCACAGCAATGATATCCGCAAGGGCAATGACCTCCCCGAGACCCCATCCGAGCTCCCTTGCGTCCCTCTGGTCGAAAACCTTCCTGTCCAGTGTGTCGTCCCCCCTTCCCCTGGCCTTGATCCTCATGAACCGGGTCTCGGGTGAAGAGTGGATGGCCAGCACCCTGAAGTTCGTCCCCCACCTGCTCCCGAAAAGTTCCTTTTCCTGCTTGCTCCTCAGACCATCGATAAGGAGCAGGTCGTCCCCTGGCTCGAGCTTCGCCTCCACCATCTCGATCAATCTTCTGGCCCAGACATCCTGGCCATACTTCTTACGCTCCATGTCTGCATATATCCCCGTCTCTATCAGGTCCCTTCCGGGAAAGTTCTCCTTGAAGTAGAACCTGACCACGTCCCCCATCGAATAGACCGGGGATCCCATCTCCTTCGCGATCTCCGCAAACTCTCCCTTTCCGCATCCTGGCATTCCGCAGACAGCGATGATGTTCATTCTTGCACCGCCGTGAACCTTCGTTCGCTCCTTTATGTGGTCTCGATAGAAATAATCTGTCCTTTTCATTGTCCGGCGGGAGAAGGACAAGATCCGCTCCTATGATCTGATTTCACGGGGGGATCGAATGCTTAGAACAGTGGAAAATGAAAATTCGGAAAGGTCGATTTCTGTTTCCAAGGGCGTGATCGAATTTATAAAGGGGGTGGGCCGAAAGTAAGTTATCGGAACCTATCTGCTGGACCCATTTTTTTAGCGGGGGAAGTATCAAAAAGACAACCTCTGGTCTTATATATTAGGAAAATGCGATTGCAAAAAAGATTTATAATCCAAGTTCGTTTGTCAGCTTCGTTCTTATAAGTATCGGGCTGGTACTATCATTGAACCCTAATAGAGGTGCATAACATGAGAGAACTGACTAGCAAGTCTCTTAGCTTGATTATGGTTTTGATCATGGTCTTTTCGGCCGTTTTCCTTATCGGCATGTTCGTTGGGAAGGAAACCTCGGTCGAGGGCAAGGCTTCCCCCAAGGTCGATAAGGATGGTTACACATGGGTGGATAACCAGGATCCTGATCCCAAGATCGAGTATAACTGGATCGACGGGACCAAGGGAAAGCATCTTACAAAGATAAAATCCACCATGTCCCAGGACACCAACGAGATCTACAAGCTTCCTTTCCAGTTCCCGTTCTACGGGCAGTATTTCGACGAGGTCATGGTCCACGGTGCCGGATATCTGGATTTTACTCCTTATTATGATTACTATTACGGTTATTATGGAATTCCCTATAGCGGTTACTGGAACGGATTCATCGCCGTGAACCTTGGATACAATGGTGCCTACTATTATTACGGGTCCGGAGATTTCAAGGTATTTGCGCTGGAAGGCAAGGAGTTCGGAGAGAGGTACGTTCTGTTCCAGTGGGACAAGTCCTACTGCTACTACTTCGGATCGTATTACGGCGATCCCGGCGATCAGATCACCTACCAGGTCATTATCTACGAATCCGGTCTGATCAAGATGCAGTACCTGGACATGACCGCCACAGGCAACTATGCATCCTACAGCAACGGATATTACGGGATCACTGGTATCGAGAACCACCAGGGGACCGATGGACTGCTCTATCAAGGATGGTACGACGCAGGATTGAAGGACGGTCTTGCCATCATGTTCGGAAAGAACATAATGGAAGTCCAGGAAGCCTCCATCGAGACCGATGAAGGTGGTGCTCTCTATGCCCAGGCAAGGGATTATACCATTAGCGCATTGGTGAACCACCCCGTCAGCTATACCGAGATCAAGGTGGTTTCGGCAACCTTCGGCAACGGACTTGCCGATATCCTGATGTACTACAATTCCGACGGCAGCTATGCTTTCTCGGAGAACGACCAGGACGGCTACGTTTCCTTGAACACGAAGGAATCGAAGGTGTTCGTCGAAGGAGAGAATTTACGTGTGATATTCAAGTTCACACCGGATTTCAACTACCCCACATCATCGTTCCAGGACCTGGTGGTCACCGGAGCTGGAGTGGGTGCCATCATTTCAACGATGCGTATAGAAGATGCCTACTGGGTTGAACGAAATCTCGATATTGCCGGTTCCCTGTACGCATACTCGTTCGAGAGAGGATTCATAGGCGCCGGAGGCTGGGTCCATGGAAATGAAAATTTCCAATTCCGCGGGGTCAAAGCAGTATACCCAGGTACAACAGTATCTCCAAGACCGGGGTCTATCGGTTTCATGGTGACCGACGAACTAGATATCGCGTGGAACCAGGATTATGTTGAGGATTACGCGGAGATCGACGTCATCGCGGAGAACGATCTGGTCAAGAAGCTGTTCAACCTCTCAATATCGAACGTTCCCCCCGGAACTGACGTTTCCGGAGGTTTCAGCTATGTCATCAACATCGATCCCTTCCGCCCGCTTCCGCCCCAGGATATCAAGGTCCACGCCGATTCCTACGAGGACCGCAACACAGAATATGACGACGATACCGAGGTCTTTGTGACCTGGGAACCGGCGGAGGACCTCGAATCAGGAATACTCGGGTATTACGTGTCGACATTCGACCCGTTGGGGGAAGAGACCCACTCCGGAGTAGCGAAATGGGTGGAGAGCCCTGACACATCCACGAAGATGTCGTTCGATGGCGAGGGGCCGAAAAAGGTTTGGGTCTGGTCCGTTGACAAGGCCGGGAATCCTTCCGTCCCGAACTATGCCGTTACGAAGATCGACGCCGACGAGGTGACCTTCGGCGAGTTCTCACCGGGCCATCAGATATGGGTCAACACCCACACCCCGATCACCTCCATCCTCATCAGCGATGGGGAGGGGTCCGGCGTGTCGGCGAAGGACGTCCAGTATGCGACCTCGATAACGTCCAAGGACGAGTATTCTTCATGGGTGAACGCCAAGATCCCCAGGGACGCTCCCGAGGTCAGGGTTTCCGTGAAGAACACCTTCGAGAACGGAAAGAACAACTGGATTCGGTTCAGGACCAAGGATGTTGCCGGGAACGGTTGGACATACTCCGACCATTACAATGTCTGGGTTGACGAGGAGTCCCCCTCCTTCATCAACTTCAGGCCCTACGAGACCGAGTACCAGAACGGCAGGTCCGTGGTAGTATCCCTTGACATTTCCGATCTACACGGCTCCAGGGAGGGTTCCGGTATCCGGGTCGATACCATCGAATACAGGTATTCCACCGGCGGCAAAGGTCTTTTCGGGGACTGGATGCCCGGTGAGGTGACGACCCAGACCGACCAGTCAGTCCACGTAGAGATGGAGATCGAGTTCGAGGAGGGTTCCCAGAACTACGTTCAGTTCCGCGCCTATGACAATGTGGGCAACTACGGTCAGAGCAAGGAGTTCAACGTCATGGTGAACTCTGCCCCGACCGTCCATGCGATGCTGAGCGAGCCTGTCAACGGAATGGATTACACGACCGTTGAGAAGATACTCTTCGACGCATCCCAGACCAAGGACCCCGACGGTGATGTTCTCGATTTCGCCTGGTATTCCGATATCGACGGTTTCCTGAGCAGCTCTTCGTCCTTCTTCAAGGCGCTGTCTGCCGGGAACCATGTGATCACCCTGATCGTCAATGATCCCGCCCACTCCATCGTAAGGACCTTCGAGATCCTGGTGGTTGAGCAGGAGCAGATCGATCCGGAGTCCATCGATACCGACGGTGACGGGATGTACGATGCCTGGGAGATAAAGTACCTCCTCAACCCTCTGAGGCCCGATGGTTTCATTGATACCGACCACGACATGTTCACGAACTATCAGGAGTTCCAGAACAACACAGACCCGACACGGAGGACCAGCCATCCCCCGTATCCGGTGCCTCCCACGCAGGACGTGGAGGACAAGGAGATCGAGGAGCAGTACAGGGTCGTGACCATCGCTGTGGTATTGATATCCCTCGTGATCGTTATTGTGCTCATACTTCTCGCGGTTTCCAAGAGGAGGAACTTCCAGCTCGAGGTCGAGGAGGAGAAGGAGCTCGAAGCCGAGGAACTGGATTACAGACAGACGCTCGAGAGGAAGAAGAGCGAGCGTCTGAACATGAGGAAGTAGGATCATTCGATCAAAACAATACACGCCACAAGGACGGCAGGAGGAACGAAAGTGGGGAGAATATACCGCAGGCTTGCCGCTCTGCTGATGATATCGGCAGTGCTAGCCAGTGGTGTGTTCCTTATAGGAGCTGCGACCTTCGGAGCAAATGCAGCGAACACTCCAGCGTCCACCCCCTCCGACACTGTCACGGTCGATACGGCTCCCCCTACCTTCAAGCTCCTGTCCCCCTCAGAGGACGAATACCAGATCGATCCGGTTCAGGTTGTCAGGATCCTGATAACCGATGATATGGCCGGGATTGACGCTTCATCGATCGAGTACAGGGTAACGACCCATGGACTTGCGAGATGGTCCCAATGGCTCCCTTACAAAGACACGGATGACGGTCCGAGCGCTTTGGTCACGCTCAGGGAGAACTTCAGGAGAGGGTCCGACAACTACGTTCAAGTAAGGGCAAAGGACCTGACCGGTATTCATTCCTCAACATCCAGACCATTCAACGTCAAGGTGAATTCCTTCCCTGTCATCGTCATCGATTCCCCTGTGATGGGAGAACAGTTGACGGAGGGAACACCAGTTATCTTCGATGCCAGCGGAACCTATGACCCGGAGGGTGACAAGGTCCACATCAGATGGTTAAGATCGACATCCGACGGCCTTTCCTCGATGGGCGAAGAAAAAGTGATATCCATGCCACTTCCCCAGGGGGAGCACACGATCACAGTCGTTGCCTCGGACGATCTCTATAACGAGGTGAGAGCGACCTTCACGATCTCTGTCAGAAGGGCGCAGGTGGAGGTGGACCCCGACAGCGATCTCGATATGGACGGTGTACCCGATCTATGGGAGGTCCGTTTCCAGTCGGATCCCTTTACAGCGGATTCACAGCTGGACGCCGATGGCGACGGATATTCCAACCTGGAGGAGTTCCAGAGCCAGACCAATCCGCTGAACAAGATGAGCAGACCCGCTATACAAGCCGAGCCCCGAAACGATGGACAGCTTCCCCTGTTCAGCCTGAAGGCCTGGCCTATATGGGGGATCTTCACTCTCGCGGTGATCTC
>JBLIRH010000042.1:0-19736 GCA_049472215.1 Thermoplasmatota archaeon
CGTAAGGGCTAGGGGGGGAATCAGGAACAACGCGGCCAGAACCAAGGAGACCGCTTTTCCCTTTGAAATTCGCATGTTCGTCTCTCCCCAGACATTTTCACTTACAATTCAGGTTCTTGGTATATGGACTTTGTTGTGCACCCTTGTGGGGAGCTTTTCTGGGAATCACCCGGAAAATTATTCATAATCCGTCCTTCAATCATCGGACATGGCAGAGGGAAGCTCGACGGGAATGAGGATCGCTTCCATACTTGCCCTGTCATTGGGACCGTTCCTCGTCATGGCCGATATAGCCGCGGTCGTGATCGTCAAGCACAGGATCATGCTTGGTTTCGGGACTCCCGGGCAGGTGTTCCCATCCGTGCTTGGAATAACCGGAACCGTCCTCTGGCTGGGAGGGCTCTTTTTTCTGTACTGGGCCAAAAGGACGAGGAAAGGTGCCTTCAGCTCGAAGGCGAGACCCGTTTTCCTCAAGGGAAGGAACGGATTCGAATGCAGGAACTGTGGAGATCATATTGACGCCTCCTCGGTGGAATACCATGAGAGGATCACCTGCTCCTGCGGAAAGAACTACGATGTTTTCCAGGAAGGCCCCTGGGACGGGGAGGCCCCTACTTCGGAGGAAGGAGCTTCACCCTCGAGAGCACCTCGGATGCCGAGAGGGAATGACCAACGGATGAGAAAGCTTCCTCGCCGGCCTTCCCGTTGACGAAGGCCGCCACGCAGGCTGCATCGAATGCCGACAAGCCTCTGGCAAGCAGGCCGACGCAGAGGCCTGACAGAACGTCCCCCGTTCCGCCGACGCTCATGGCGGGAACCCCCGTCGTGCAGTATCTCCTGTAATACTTTCCACCCGAAAGGTCCACTGCCACATGGTCCGAGAGTGAAGGTGGGTCCCCCGTGAGCATGAGGTCTACAGGGCCTTTTACAAGGAGGGTCGCACCCAGCCGTTCTTGAAGTTTGGCAGCGACCTCCAGGGCCTCCTTCTTCCAAAGGCCTCCCCTTCCAGTTTTCTCGTAGGGGTCCCTGAGAACGGAGGGATCCTCTTCAGGCAGGAAGCTCTCCAAGAGCCTTCTGAGCTCACCCCTGTGGGGTGTGAGGATGACCTTGCCCCCCATCCCCTCGCCTTTCCAGAGTTCGGCGATGGCCGTGAGACCATCCGCATCGACAACCACGGGTTTGCCCATGGACAGAGCGAGAGAGAAGGCCTCGACCAGAAGATGCAGGGTCGCCCTGTCCTTCCCGGCCCCCGGGCCTATCAGGACCGAATGCGAGCTCTCGATCATCTGCCTCAGCTTATCAAGGACCTCGGGGCCCAGACGGTTCGGGTCCAGGGTGTTCAGGCCTTCCACTATCAGTTCGGGAGAGAACGATGCAACGACATTTCTTATCCCCCTGGGGACCGCGACGAAGACGAGGTCAGCTCCCGTCCTTACCGCGGCGCAGGCCGAGAGCGACGGTGCTCCGGTATAAGGCCCGCCCCCGATGACCAGGACCCGGCCCGTCTCCCCCTTCTTTGAAGCGGTGGGCTTTTGGGGGACCCGGAGGAGGTCTCCCGGACCGACATAGGTCGCGGCGGCGTCGGGGATCCCTATCTTCCTTACGATAAGCTCTCCGCAGTCAGGGTGGCAGACCCCGTCCACCATCATCTCCTTCTTGATATCGTGGAACGTGACCGTGAGGTCCGCCTTGAACGAAGGCTCATAACCGAACCCTGTCGGAGAATCGATAGCGATCTTGATCCCCTTGAAGGAGTTCATCGTCCTGATCATCTCCGCGTAATCTCCCTTCGGCTCCCCCTTCGCCCCGCTGCCCAGGAGACCGTCAACAAGAATCCCTTTCCCCTTCATGAGCTCCTTTAAATGGGCCTGTACGTCCCCGGACCTGAGCTGCAGTTTCTCGACATCCCCCGGTAGTTCCATGTAGGCCTGTCTGGCGATCTCGGTCCTTATCCTGGATGGATCCCTTGCCAGGAGTAAGGTCACAGGTACCTTCCATACCGAGAGATAGCGGGCAGCCACCAGGCCGTCCCCGCCGTTGTTGCCCGAGCCAGCCACTATCAGGACGCTCCGCTTCCTCGGCAGCCTGGTTTTTATCTCTTCCGCCAGGGCCCTTCCCGCGGCTTCCATCAGGTCCCTCACATCGATCCCCAAATGCTCGCTGTTGAGGTCCAGGACCCCGACGTCAACGGATGAGATCATGCGCATTACTCCACGATCGTGGCTTCAAGTACCTCTACCCTCTCGAACTCCTCTTCTTCCTTTTTCGGCTTCTCTCCCAATATCGAGGCAAGGGCATCGTCGGCCTTCTGTATCAGCTCCGTGTCCTCCTTGGGGCCGGGTCTGAACTCCGGGGCCCTCCTTTCCGTTGTCTGAGGCGCCGGTGAAGCTTTGGGCTGGGGCTTCTTCGATCCAGCCTCTTTGCCTTCATCCTTCTTCGGAGGCTTCCCCGCAAAGAACTTCGAATATCCCAGATACCCCGCTATGGCAAGCACCACGATCACGATGATAGCGATGATAATGGGTACGTAGTTTGTGCTTGACCCGTTCGACCTCTTCTCGACGAAGAGAGAATAGTCCACGTTTGTCGTGCCCTTCGAGGTTGCGAACTTGACGGTGAAGGAAACCGTTCCCGCTTCCTGGACATCCCCGACCCTGACCTCGCCCCTCGCAGTGAAGGATTCGCCTGGCTTGAGGTTGCCGTTCATCGGCGTGAGGTTGACGATCAGCTCGGGCGGGGTCTCGAGGGTGATGCTTACGGATTCGTCGCGGTTCCCCTGGTTCCGGAAGGTGATGTTCAGCGGTAGCGTGCGTCCCTCGACCGTGCTCGTGGAGGACCACTCCCTGTCGGTCTTCACATCCGAGACATCGGGTAGAACCACCTCGAAATCCTCGGAGAACTGCCCTTCGGGACCGGCGTCCACTTCGACCTCCACCCTGTACGGGTTCCCCAGCTGCCAGCTGGCGCCATCCGCAGGGGTGACCGACAGGTTCCAGAGGGAGGACCCTCCCGGTGTCAGGTCGATATCATCATAATCGGATCCCACGCTCCAATCATCCGGACCAGCGACCCCGATCTCCAGGTCGAGGTCCGAGAGGGTCGGATTGTAGAATTCAAGGGTGAAGTACACCTTCGAGTACTTCACCGGATATCCGGTTCCCACCCTTCCGGCGGTCTTTCGAAGCTCTCCCGAGGGGGACTCGACGACATCGCGGGAATCGTCCACCGATTTAACGGTGAAATAGGTCCATTTCTTCTCGGATTCTCCCCTTGCCCTGACGTAGCTTCCGAACTGGTGAGCTCCAAAGGGGCCGGAGGACGAGGTCTTCACGATGATGTCGACGACCTCCTCCCCGGAGGCGTTGATCTCGAAGACGTAGAGGCTCCCCTGGAGCTCCCCCTCCTTCGAGGAATAGGAGACGGTCCAGCTCGTCGGGAGGTTCTCCGAGGACATCTCGAAGGTCTTTGTTGCGTTCACAATGTTGATGACCCGGACCTGGAAGGTCCCAGTGGTTCCCGCTATGAGGGGTCTCGTCGTATCGCCGATGGCCTCGATCCCGTAGCTGGCTGCCGCCGTGACCGTGATCGTACCTTCTATGTTGTACGTCCTGTCGGCGTTCCTCGAATCGGCGCTGAAGGTTATGGTGTCCTCGTCGGAGAGCTGGGCCCTGAGGGGGACGTAGACGCGGAACTCCACCGTGTCCGAGGCGCCTCCCTCGAGCTCTATGGTGTCGGGAACATCCACGGACCAGCCTCTCTGGGAGACCGCGGAGAAATCGATGCGGTCGTTGGCGTCGCCTCCGTTGAGTACATCGACCTCGAATGTGATGGCGTCCCCGGCATCCGCCTCCCGGTCGGGATCGTCCATGGTCAGAAAGAGACCGGGCCTCACTTCTAGGGAGCTCTCGACGGCCACGGTATATCCTGTGTAGCTTTCCGCCGTTACGAGGATCGTGTATGTGTCGGAGGGGGTCCCTTCGGGAAGAATGTACTCGTGGGTGAAGTTCGCCCATTCCTCTCCATCATCCTCTCCAGGGGACCCCGTGACGTTGAGAAGGGTGCTCCCCTGGGATGATACCATCAGGATGTTGATGGTGTTGATGTCGTAGCCCCCGAATGCGGACCTCGCAGAGGTGACGAAGTTTATCGTTCTTGCCTCCTCGGGGCCGTAGGGGATGACTTCCTCTATCGGTTGGCCGTTTGCTTTCTGGAGCTCCACCTTGACATCATCGTCCGCGATGGGCTCCCCTATCATAGATAGTGATGAATGGCTCCCTCCAAGATTGTAGTAGAAGAGAATGGATGGTGGTGGAAATGGTGTCGGGGATGTCCCCTCAAAGGTTATCTTCAATCTTAAAACCGAACCTTTCTTAAGGGTCTGGGTGGAGGAGCTGAGAGGTACCGGGATGTCATCGTTCTCGAAATCGCCGACCCCGACCTCGGTCCCGGCTATCTTCAAAGATGCTCCTGCCGCCGGGTCCACATAAAGCTCGACGCCGATGGTCCAATCGTCGGCTGCGATGGTCAATCCCTCAAGATGGAGGGTCAATATCCTTGCGCTACCGTCTGGGGCACCGGTTATCTTAAGATCAGCTACCAAGGGGTATGACAATGTGTATTCCGCTTCTCCCCCACTGGTGATCGTCTTTGTTGGGACCTGTACCTGTGTTGGAGTTGTGGTTTCCAAGTTCAAATCGGTGTCGAGATATAACAGAAACTCCACGTCCTCCGCGTCGGCCGGTCCGCTGGATAGAAGCAGCAATAAGGCCGGTAAAAGGAATGAAATGGCTATCAGGACCGTCCACCGTCTGTTTCCGATCGTCACTTTGATCGCCCCGTAATTCGATGAATATGAACATAATAGTTGGATGTTTATATATTTCGGTGGATTCGATATATCTTTTAAGGGTGCCCTCCTTTTTTAGGGTGTTCCCAACTGATGGAATTTAAAAGCAAGGGGGAAGGGGACAATAGGACAAGAAATGAATGAGAGATCAGGAGGACACTCTCCTCAAAAACTCGCAGCTATGATCCGGATCTGCAGTAGGCCCCCCATACAATAATATGAACAATGTTCCATAAATATAGACAATGTTCCATTATAATGGACAAGTATCCCTAAAATAAATTTTCACTAAATTCCATATAAAAAGTATTTTTTTACATTAATTGGTTATTTGACCGGATTGTTCACTTTTTCCCAATATTATCAATATGCGATTTGATATCATCGAACTTAAATATTCTTCTTACAAAGTACTTTTTTTAGGAATCCTGGAAGGTGTCAGAATGTATCACAGAAACCTGATAATAATTCTCGGTGTGATCATGATCATTTCGGGTTCGGTCCTCGCAATGTTTGCAGATGGTTCTTCGGAAGATCTCGATATCGAGGATGCAGAGGTGTTCTTCAACCCGAATCCCATGAACGTCGGATCCCAGGGTAAATTCGTTACGGTCCATATCGAGGTCCCAAAAGATCACGATATCGAGGATATTGACGTATCATCGATCAGGATGGATGGCGTCATACAACCCGAGATACCAAAGGGAAAGACCTTGAAGATAGGGGACCATGATGATGATGACATTCCCGATATCATGTTGAAATTCGACAGGGAGGCCGTCATAAAGCATTATGGCGTATGTTTTGAAAAGGAAGTATCCTTCACCGGGTCCATAGGTGATCTGACCTTTGAAGGGAAGACCAAGATAACCATCTTCGACAAGAAGCAGCGGGAAAAAAGTACGGACCTCATCTATTCGACGGATCTCTCTGCGGACCCGCAATGGAAAACGAACGCTCCATCAAGATATTACTGGGACTCGACCACAAAGACCTACAAGGCAATGATGTACGGAAATTCCGACGAATACGCAAGGAAGACAGTGCCCTACAACTACGGCTCCTTCAAGTTCGAGTACGATTTCTATGTGGAAGATATCAACTCCTATTCCAATTTCCATCTTGGATTGAGAGCGGCCTCCATGAACGGCTACAGCTCTCCGGACCAGGCGGTCGAGTTGATCGTAGGGACCGACGGAAGCAACGGGAAGGGGATCGCGTTCTATGTGATCGACAAGAGCCTAACAAGGTTCTATCTCGGCGAATACCCGACACAGAGCTGGAAGGAGGATGAATGGTATCATGTTGTGATAACATACGATGTGGCCACAGCGACCAGCGTATGCACCATGACCCTGAGATCCGATGGAACGGTGATGTTCACGAAGACGATCACCGGCATAGGCGGTTTCGATGATCTCACATGCATCGCCGCTTCGAAGCTGGGGGACTCATATGCTTCTCCTTCCTCAATGGGGATCGGCGGATTCGACAACGTGTACCTTTACGAATACAGTTGATATTGATTGAACCAACCCAGGCAGGACTTCATCGGAAAAGATGCAGGTGATCATACAGGTAGAACGGGTTGAGGAAGGTCCATTTCATTGAAATGGTCCCGGAAAGGGGTCCCGGGAATCCCTGTGCGGTCCATGAAAAGAAATTGTAACGGGCCCTATCTCCTCCTGTTAGAGGAAATCCTTATGAACCCTCTCAAGGATATTATCACGGGGATACAATGACGCAGAAGGTAAAGAACGTGATACCGGTTTTCGAGACCCAGATCGATATCACGATCGTGGAAGAGGAGGGGTCCTACTATATCTACATGAACGATGAGTTCGTGGAGGATGTCAAAAGGTTTGGAAAGGTCTCCATGTGGCATTTCGAGGGCAGGACCTGCACACCGTTCGAGCTCTCGAAGAAGAACCTCGAAGGAAACAGGTTCGAGATTTCGAAAAAGACCATCCATAAACAGAAATACCCAGTCAATACCACATTCCCTGTCTATAGAAGCTTCCAGCCCCTACCTCCTGATTACTGAACCAAAATTAACGATGTTCCAAGGGGATATCTCTTCCCTCCTGTTAGACACAATATCCCTGTATCTTCAAGATCATCAATTAGTTGCGGGAGATCTCGGAAGTGGGGGTCCCCAAAGGGGATGGGAAGGAAGAATTAGGTTTGATGTAACAATAATACTGAGTAGAATTTAATTATTAATAATTGGAAAAAGAGACTACCATTATTATTTTATAAAGGTCGTGAAATCATAATAAGGTAATAATGATCAAGGATGATAAGATCCAACTTCCTGATGGTAGGTCTCTTGGATTTGCAGAATATGGATATCCATCAGGCATTCCAGTATTTTTCTTCCATGGTTCTGCTGGCTCTAGATATGAATCGCCAAAAGATGAAAAAATCTTGACAGAGTTGAAGATCAGGTTCATCTCAGTTGATCGACCAGGTCATGGATTATCTGATCCAATGCCAGATCGCACAATTCTTGACTTTGCAAATGATATTAGGCAGCTTGCAGATAAGTTGGAGATTGATAGATTCCATGTTCTAGGTTGGTCAGCAGGGGGGCCATATGCACTTGCCTGTATGTATGAATTAAAAAATCGGGTCCGCTCTGGAGCCATTGTAAGTGGATTAGCTCCTCCAGATCGACCACATCCATATAAAGGCCTGCCATTCATCCATAAAATCCTCATGTTTGTAATGAGGAACCTTCCTAAAGCAACTGCATATATGAGGAAGGGAATGTACAATTCACTCAAGGCTAGGAATGATAAGATAGGTGAAAGTATATCGAAATCCTTGATACCGGAAGATAGAAAAGTTTTCAATCTGCCTGGAATAAAGGAATCATTTCTCAAGGATATTAATGAAGGATACAAACAGAGTTGGGAAGGAGTCGCATTAGATGATGTTCTGATAAACAGATCATGGAATTTTAACCTAAAAGTTATTCAACAAAGAATCGATATTTGGCATGGAAATAAAGATAAAAATGTTTCAATTTTTCAAGCACAATATCAGAACGAAATGTTATCTAATAGCAGACTTCATGTTATGGAAAATTGTGGACATCTATTTCTTTTAATAGATTGGGAACAAGTATTAATTAAACTGATCGAATGAATTCCAAATCCCCCCCGAAGGATCGGATCCTACGCTCACCTTCAAGATGAAATGTATGTCCCCATACCGTCATTCATGTTGCGAATATATCAAAAGGGATCTGTAAGGAGATACACTTCAGGATGACCCATCCGAGATCTAGGTCCTTTCGTGGTAGTTGGATTCGAGCAGGATAACGGAACATCCCATTCTACCGACCCCCGACATGGATGAGGTGGAATTCTCCTTCATCGGCAGTTTCGTTCTGCACCGAAATGTAATCGTCATGATGAAAGCGCAACGAATATGTAAAAGAAATCCAATCGGGGCAATCCTTACGTAATCACGGGTTCTTTTGACAGGTGGTCAGATAATGAGAAATAGCAGTGAAGAAACGAAAAAACCACACCCATCGAACTTCAATCCAAAGGCGATGTTCGAAGGACAGACCACCATGATCAAGGGAGCATCAAAGGAATATCAGATCCAGGTTACTGATGATCCCGAATGCTCGAAGGGATGTCCAGCAGGAGTCGACGTGAAGGCCTACATAAACCTCATTAGATGCAGAAGGTTCGAAGAAGCTGTAGAAGTGATCCGGAAGGCGAATCCGTTTCCGGCTGTCTGCGGGAGGGTTTGCACCAGACCATGCGAGGATTCATGCCAACAAAGCGACGGCGGGGACCCATTGGCCATCCGGACATTAAAGAGATTTGCGTCTGACTTCGAATTGGCACGAAGGCCCATTGATATAGCACCCTGTGAAAGAGTTTACAGTGAAAAGATCGCCGTGATAGGGGCGGGTCCTGCTGGACTTACTGCTGGTGTCGACCTGGTGAAAATGGGGTACGAAGTCACCGTCTTCGAAGCAGAGGATGAACCAGGCGGGATGCTGAGATATGCTATACCTAACTATCGCCTTCCCAAGAGGATTTTGAAAAGGGAGATCGATTGGATCACAGGTATTGGATTGAACATTGAAACGGGGAAAAGGATATCAGATCCTTCGGACCTTCTTTCCGAAGGATACTCGGCAGTGATCATAGGCTTGGGAGCAAGCATCTCTCTTCCGCTTCAGATCGAAGGGGAGGATGCAATGGGAGTTGTCGATCCACTTGTTTTTCTGAAAAAGGTCAATTCCGAGGGAGGCATCAAACTCGAGGGGAGCATGGTCGTCCTCGGAGGAGGATCAACAGCATTTGATGTGGCAAGGTCAGCTGTACGTTCAGGAAGTCGAAAGGTCACCATTGCATATAGAAGAGGTTTCGATGAGATCCCGGCCGAGGATGAAGAGATAGAAGAAGCCCGGGAGGAAGGCATCGAGATCCTGACCCTGGCTGTTCCAAAAAAGATCATAACCGTTGACGGAAGGGCGACAGGAATAGAACTCTTAAAGGCAGAACTTGGCGATATGGATGACTCCGGAAGGAGGAAGCCCATTCCGATAGATGGATCGGAATTCATTATCGATGCGGATATCATCGTTCCAGCGATAGGAGCCCGGCCGGAGATCGGTTCGGTGAATGGAAAGGATATCACTACACAAAAAAGGAGAGTTATAACGGATGATAAAGGTGAAACGCCGATATCCGCCATTTTTGCTGCAGGAGATGTGGTGACCGGCCCGTCATCTGTTGTGGATGCAATAGGTCAAGGACATGTGGTCTCCAGAGGTGTCCATCTTTATCTCAGAAAAGAAGATGAGGTACAGGTTTCTTCCGACACATGTGCGATACCATTTGTTTTAGCAGAGAAAGAAAACAGTTGCTCGGAATGCGCCCCAGAAAGAGTACAGGGAATTGATAGGACTTCATCCTTCAATGAGGTGGAAAAAGGCATTCACGATTTTGAAGCGGTAGAGGAGGCTTCGAGATGCGCCACCTGCGGTCCTTGCCATGCCTGTTCAATATGCGTCCCTACCTGTGAATATAAACAGTTGGTCGCCTCGGTCGATGATACGACTTTCCTGCTGAAAGTGCCATCAGATCTTTCGAAAGAGGTGATGGAGGATAAAGGTGTCAACCTTACCATCGAGACAACGAGCGGAACTGCAGGATTGGAACTATCCTCTCTCACTCCGGTCATCGATGCAGATCTTTGCTTGGCCTGTGGAAGATGTGAGGAGGTCTGCGCCTATCGAGCGGTCAGTGTGAAGTTATTAAAAGGTGGGAAGAAGACCGCCGGTGTATCACATGACAAATGCGCATCCTGCAGTGCTTGCGTCAGTGTATGCCCATCCGGAGCGATAACTCAAGGATTTATGTCCGACAACGAGATCCTCAATAGATTGAAAGGAATTGACCCACCCTTCAGCGGGATAAAGGTCCTGACGGATTTCTGGACTAGCAATGATCCATATTTCGGGATGAATCCGGGAACAGCGGAGATCATGTCCCTTCGGAAACTTTCACCCTCATTTTTGATCAGGGCTCTCGTCAGAACTGGGAAGGGACTTTTGATCCTTGGGAAGGATCCGGAAAAATATTCCCACTATCTTCCCAACGAAGAAAGTGTGAAAGAAATTGTCGAAGGAGCCAGGGATCTGTTGAGACATGGGGGGATCTCCCCCGAAAGGATAAGATACCAGATCATCAACAACATGACCGATCCGATCTCCTTGATGAAGCAGTTCTCAAAGGACCTGGAAGAAAAAGGGATCAATGATCTTGATCTACCGGTCCCCGAAGGGATACAGGGACCGCTTGGAGAAGTTATGACCATATTAAGATCATCGAGAGGAGAGCCGGAGATCAGCCCTGTGGAGATACTTCCCGAACAAGGTTCGGGAGGAAAGGCGCTCTTCGAAGGATGTTTACCGCTGCTCCATCTGATCGGAAAAACCCATAAACTCTTCGATCTAGGTCCCACAAGGAAGTCGCTTTGGAAACTCTCAAGAGAACTCGAACTTGACGGAGGACCGATCAAGGGTCTTTCCTGTCCGGCAAAGGGCCTGGTTAATAATGATATTGAGAACATCGATGAGATCATCGGCAAGATTGCCAAAAGGAATGAAGAAGCGATCAGGGAGAGCGGTGCGAAAAAGATCTTAGTGGCTACTCCAGAGGCATATAACTCTCTCAGGGCAGAGAATCATTCGATCAAGATATCATCTTTCATTGATGAGGTCCATAATCATCTGATAGGGGGCGATAAATTATCCCCGCTTGACATGACGGTTGCTGTCCATCCTGCTTGCTCCCTTCCAGATGATCCATTCCTCGGTCATTTCAGGAAGATACTCGAATTGATCCCTGGGATAAAAGTGATCGAGACCGTAGGAAAATGCGGGCAGAGTGGATTCTTTTCCCCGGATGGAAAAAGGATCGAGAAGGCTATTGGGATTCTCAAGAGTGCACAAGAGAAAGGAGCCGATATGGTGATCTGCACATCACCCAACTGTCATTCTCACCTTCTGCTGTCCCAGAGAGATGGATCCTGGAATGATACCGACATGGAGGTCGGTGATATCTACGGGATCATTCTATCTTCCATGGGAGGTGGTTCATAATGTCGGAACATCGTATCAAAAGCCACCCCATCCTAGACATCGACAGCGAACCGGATATCATAACGTTTAATTTTAACGGCAGTCCGGTTCCATCAAGAAAGGGTGAGATGATATCCTCCGCTCTTTTCGCTGCGGGGATCCACATCTTCGGTCATCATCACAAAGATGGATCGGCCCAAGGAATATACTGCGCCAACGGGCAATGCGCACAATGCCTGGTCCTGGTCGATGGGATCCCTGTGAAATCATGTATCACGCCTGTTGAGGAAGGAATGGATGTCAAGTCCATGGAAGGACTTCCGGAATTGATCGACGACGATGATCCCTTCGATGATGTCAAGGAGATGTCGATCATCGATACGGAGGTCTTGATAATCGGGGGAGGGCCTGCAGGCATGTCTGCGGCAGGTGAGCTGTGCAAGATGGGTGTAGATTGCATAATCTGTGATGACAAGCAGGAATTGGGGGGAAAGCTCAGTCTCCAAACTCATAATTTCTTCGGGTCCAGGAGAGACTGTTATGCCGGTAGCCGTGGAATGGAGATCGGACATACGCTAGAATCATTGGTCAATGATAGCGAACATGTCCAGATCTGGACGAATTCTCCCGTCGTAGGTGTCTTCGCGGATGGTCTTGTTGGTGTTCTTTCGAACGGAGAATACAAACTGGTCAGACCAAAAAGATTGCTTGTCGCAGCAGGTGCCAGGGAAAAAACACTTGCATTTCCGGGATGCGATCTGCCAGGAGTATATGGGGCCGGAGCCTTTCAGACCATAGTTAACCGCGACCTGATCGAACCTACGAAGAAGCTTTTCATTGTCGGAGGCGGCAATGTAGGATTGATCGGTGCATATCACGCACTTCAGGCAGGAATAGATGTCCTCGGAATTGTTGAGGCTTTACCGCAATGCGGGGGATATAAGGTCCATCTCGATAAGGTCCTCCGTCTTGGAATTCCAGTATATACTTCACATACTGTGCTCAGGGCGGAAGGATCGGAGCACCTTGAGAGAGTCATCATCTGCGGGATAGATGAAAAATTCAGACCGATCGAAGGGACCGAGATGGAGTTCGAAGCGGATACTCTTCTGATCGCGGTGGGACTGGCCCCAGTCAATGAACTGAGGATACAAGCCGAAGCATTTGGCATTCCGACCTATGCTGCTGGCGATGCTGATGTTATTGCCGAGGCATCGGCCGCGATCTTCTCCGGCAGAATAACAGGACGAAGGATCCTTCAGGATATGGGTTTCGATGTCGAGGTTCCTCCGGAATGGGAGGAACTTGTCGCCATCCTTCGGAGTAAACCTGGACCGGTGGAGGGTTATTACGAATACGAAGGCGACAATGATATCTTTCCGATCATAAGATGCTCCCAGGAAATACCCTGCAATCCCTGCACAGAGGCATGCGTTCTTCAAAGCATCAAGATCAAAGCCACCGATATGATGGGGAGGCCTCAGTTCCAAGGGGACTGCCTGGGCTGCCTTCGCTGTGTCAGCATATGCCCGGGGCTGGCAATAACCTTGGTGGACAAGAGGTATGATCCAACCTCCGAGTCTGTTTTGGTGACCGTTCCATGGGAAATGCCAAAAGGTACGATACACATCGGACAGGAGGTCCAAACTACAGGTATGGAAGGAGAGGATATCGGTACTGCAAAGGTCGTCGCCATTAAGAACTCGAAATGGCAGGACAGACGAGCTCTAGTATCCCTCGAGGCACATCCTGATATTGCATGCAAGATAGCCGGAATCAGGTTGAAAGAGACTAAGGAAGCGAAAGTCCCGAAAATCGTCGAGACCACGGAAGATAAAGATATCATCATATGCAGATGCGAAAGGGTCACCAAGGAGGATATAATCAAATACCTCAAGGAGAACGGAACAATGGATCTGAATGCCTTGAAGGCCGCTCTTCGCATAGGCATGGGACCATGCGGCGGGAAGACTTGTACCGAGCTTGTTTTGAGAGTTTATAGGGAACTTGGGATCGATATTTCAACCGTGGAACCTCATGTGGAGAGGCCGTTCACTCAAGAGGTTCCCCTTGCTTCCTTTTTAAGGAGGGAGGATAGTTGACCAATAAATTCGACGCGATCGTCATAGGCGCTGGATCCGTTGGGAACCCGACAGCATTCTTCTTATCAGAAGCTGGTTACAAGGTACTAGTCATTGAGGAACTCTCGTCTTCCGGACAGGGTCAGAACAAGGCCGCGATCGGCGGTGTGAGGGCAACCCACTCTGATCCTGCAAAAATCCAGCTCTGCCTTGAGAGTCTGGAGATATTCTCCAACTGGGAGAAAAGGACTGGAACGGATATCGGATGGAAGGAGGGGGGTTACTGTTTCCCGGTTTATGGAGAACGGGAGGAATGTATACTCAAGGGGATACTCCCTATCCAAAAAGAACACGGCCTATCGATAGATTGGAAGGATGGATCTGAGATCCGATCGATCGTTCCTGGTATCAATGAAAAGGGCCTCATAGGAGGTACGTATTCCCCACATGACGGGCAGGTAAGTCCACTCTTGGCTTCGGAATCATTTACCCACGAGGCACGGGCTCTGGGAGCGATCTATAGGTACGGGGAGAAGGTTACGGAGCTCATTTTGGATCATCACGACGGGGAGAAGAGGGTTACCGGTCTCAGGACCTCCAGAGGAGAGTACCATTCCGAAGTGATCGTAAATGCTGCGGGAGCAAATGCTTCATCGATCTGCAAGATGGCCGATCTCGACATACCCGTGATACCAGACAGCCATGAAGCGGGGATAACCGCACCGATCAAACCATTTCTGGATCCCCTTGTTGTGGATCTCAGACCGGGTCGGGAGGGGAAAACCGCAAATTTCTACTTCGGACAGAACTTGGAGGGACAGATCATCTTCTGTTACACCCCGATCGAGATCTTTCCAGGAACAGACTGCAGATCGACATCCGAGTTCATGCCTACGATCGCTAGGAGACTTGTCGACCTCATACCACGTTTCAAGAACCTGACCATTAGACGTGTATGGAGAGGATTGTACCCGATGACGCCAGATGGGATCGCGGTGGTAGGGAAAGCGCCCGGGATCGAGGGATTGTATCTTGCGATCGGCATGTGCGGCCAGGGATTTATGATGGGACCTGGTGTCGGATCGAATCTGTCCGATCTCATATCAAAAGGGAGACCGACAATAGAGGATGGAATATTCGATCTGTTGAATCCCAATAGGGATTTCAAGAGCGGAAAGAAGGAGGCATTGAAGTAAGGAGAAGCGGATCATCGATGGTTGGAGGTCCGATCAGCAAATGATCGTTCCGGCTTTACCTTCAAGAGCCATATAACCATCTTTCACGGAACAAATTATCACCTTTCTGCCTCCGCCCTCAAGGAACTGGATGGCTGATTCTATCTTGGGCCCCATGGACCCCTCAGGGAACTGACCGGCTGCAAGGTGTTCCCTTGCTTCGTCTATGGTCATCTCGCCGAGAAGCCTCTGGGTGGGTTTCCCGAAATCGAGATACACGCCCTCGGTCCCGGTCATTATCATCAGCGTATCCGCACCGATCTCCAGACCAAGTACAGCGGACGCCCTGTCCTTGTCGATGACCGCATCCATTCCCTCCAGCCTGCCGTCGTCCTCGTAGAAGACCGGCGCCCCGCCGCCGCCCGCGGATATCACTATGACCCCCATATCCACAAGTGTCTTGATGATCCTGGAGTTCACCACCTTGATAGGGATCGGAGAAGGTACCACCCTCCTCCATCCCCTTCCGCGGTCCATCTTTATGACCCATCCGAGCTCACTTGAAAGCTTCTTTGCTTCCTCCTCGGTGAGGAACTGGCCCACGAATTTTTTCGGGTCTGCCACGCTGGGGTCGTTCTTGTCCACAAGGGTCTGGGTGACGATGGTGACGACGTCGCGGTCGATCTCCTCCTTGAAGAGTCCGTTCTGGAGGGACTGCTCGATCATGTACCCGATACCCCCCTCGGTATCGGCCACCAAAATCCCCAGTGGAAGATCGGGAGCCTTGTCCCTTGCAAGCTCCACCCTGAGAAGGGCGTTCCCGACCTGGGGACCGTTGCCGTGTGTCATGACCAGCTTGTAGCCTTCCTTTGCCATCTTGATGATGGGGGGCAGGGATTCCCTCGTGTGCCTGAACTGATTGGTGATGGTGTCCGGCACACCAGGTCTTGTAATGGCGTTCCCGCCCAGGGCGATCACGACACATCTATCCTTGAGCTGCATCCTTTTAGGCTCCTGGAAAGAGGAAAATCGACATAATCCAACCGATTATTTATAATTCGGCCCCGGATGTCCTATATCAAGTGTCCCTGGAAGCTATTTATCCGCGGTTGGAAATATATAGTCTACCTAGGGAAATTACTTATACTGTCCGTAACAAATATTATGATTCCCCATCTTTTGATGGAGGCCCCCAAATTGGGCCTTTCCAGAATTCCCACGGGAAACCAATTGAGCAGTTTCGGAAAGGCCGGATAGTCGAGGGACCTGGAGGGGATCATATGATACCAAAATACGTCAGGGACATTGAGGAAGTAAAAGGACTGTCCCGGGAGGAGAAGAGAGATCTAAAAAAGGTCACGGAGAGGTACGCGTTCCATACGAACGAGTACTATCTCAGTCTAATCGATTGGGAGGACCCGGAGGACCCGATCAGGAAGATCATCATTCCGACCGAGGAGGAGATAGGGATCGAGGGAACCCTTGATCCCTCGAACGAGAAGAGCTTCACCATGGCAAGGGGGCTCGAGCATAAATACGGCCCGACGGCATTGATGCTCGTTAGCAGGGCATGCGGAGGCGTATGCCGTTTCTGTTTCCGTAAAAGGATCTTCATGCCGGACAACATGGATGCTGTCCCGGACCTTTCCCAGGCCTTCAAATATATCAGGGACCACGAGGAGATCAACAACGTTCTGATATCCGGCGGGGACCCCTTCGTGCTTCCGACGAAGTACCTTGAAAAGATACTCGAGGAGCTGGATGCCATCCCCCACATACGGTTCATTCGCATCGGAACGAAGATGGTGGTCTACAATCCCTTCAGGATCCTCGAGGACCCGTCGATGATGGACATGGTCAGGAGGTTCTCGAAGCAGAGAAGGAAGCTCTACATCATCACCGATATCAACCATCCCAGGGAGCTTACGAAGTATTCCATACTTGCGATCAACATGCTTCAGGAAGCGGGCGCGGTTCTCTCCAACCAGACCCCGCTTCTCAAGGGGATAAACGACGACAAGGAGGTCCTCAAGAAGCTCTTCAACAAGCTCGCCGCCATCGGGGTGCCTCCGTATTACGTGTTCCAGTGCCGGCCGACATCCGGCAACAAGCCCTTTTCCGTTCCCATAGAGGAGGGTTACAGGATCTTCGAAACGGCAAAGGCGGAGGTGTCCGGACTTGCAAAAAGGTCCAGGTTCATCATGTCCCATTCGACGGGCAAGGTCGAGGTCATCGCCCTCACCGACGAGAACATCATCTTCAAGTACCACAACGCCGCCCATGAGGAGAACGATTCCAGGGTCATGATCTTCAAGAGGAACCCGGAGGCGAAATGGCTGGACGAATATACGGAGATCGTCGGGTCCTTCGGCCCCGAGGTCCAGGTCTCAAGTCCGATATCCGGCGAACTGGAGCCGCATCTCCTCGAGACTGGGAACTGATACGCGGACCTGCGATTTCAGGGAGTACTTTAAAACGGATGTGCATTATTCCTGCACAGAAGTGGTGCCATGAGCAAAGAGGGCGATCCCGAGCTGGAAGCCATCAGAAAGAAGAAGATGATGCAGCTCCACAGGATGCTGGAAAGCGAGGTTGAGAAGGCTGCCTGGCCGTCATCTCCGATACACGTTACAGACCTGAACTTCAACGAGACCATCTCGAGGTATCCGGTCGTTCTCGTGGACTTCTGGGCCGCCTGGTGCGTGCCGTGCAAGATGATCGCACCGGTCCTGGACCAGCTCTCCTCCGAATACAAGGGGAAGGTCGTGATAGCCAAGCTGGACGTGGACAGCAATAAAAGGACGGCGGATACCTTCAAGGTCAGCGGGATACCGACCCTGATCATGTTCAAGAACGGAAGACCCGCGGAGCGTGTAACGGGGGCTCTCCCCAGGCAAGCCCTTAAAGGTTTAATAGAAAGACATTTCCAGTAGGCAATCTCGTAGATGAAGTTCACAACCGTAATATACAGGTCATTATTTCAGACAACGGTGAGCATCAACAGGGACAAGTTGAAGAGCGTCGAGCTCACCGAGAAGGAGCTTGGCGAGGTAAACATCAAGAGGAACCTCATCAGACTCGGTATCGCCTTCGTCATCGTTCTCCTTCTGGTCGTCATTTTAAGATACATTTTCGGGAGCTATATTGAATCCTTCGCGCAGGTGATGGTCGACAGTTTCGGCCTCCCGGGAATATTCGTGGGCACCCTGGTCCTTGACACCCTTGTCCTCGGGATCTCTCCCGACTTCATCCTGTTCGTGGCCATCGCCGGAGAGATGCATCCTCTTGGGGTTCTTCTAACCATCTCCATAGCATCGATATTGGGGGGAAACGCTGGTTATTTCATCGGAAGGTTCCTCGGGAACAGGAAGTTCGTTCAGAAGAGGATCGCGAGCTACGAGAGGAAAGGCCACTACCTGATGGAGAAGTACGGGCTGTGGGCGGTGATAGTCGCTGCCATGACGCCCATACCGTTCTCCACCGTCTGCTGGATCGCCGGAATGCTCGAGATGAAGTACACCCATTTCATGGCCGGTGCGGTCTGGAGGATACCGAGATACCTCCTGTGGTATATCGTTTTCAGGGCGGGTTTCGTCGGGATCTAGGGGATTATCTCGCATCCGTTGTTGATCTCCGGGTAATCGAAGGCATCCTTCGACAGACTACCGTTCTCCATCAGCTCTCTTGCCCTCGGAACGAGCTTCTCAAGTTCCTCGATCATATGCCTTGTCGATGCGCACACCCGGTCGTACCACTCCTTCCCCCACCCCTCAACCTGATTTGCGAAGAGACAGCGTCCCCCGCAGACCCAGAGGATGTCGCAGTCGGTGCATGGAGGCCCTATCGGCCGGGAGTCCCTTATCATCTGGGGGGTCGACTCCCTTATGTGGCCGACGTTGGAGTACAGGAGTTCGGGGGCGATCGGACAGGCCTCGATGGACCCCGAGGTCATGATGGAGAAGGAATCGACCCCGCTCCCGCACCTTATATGGGAGGGTTCCCCGGTCAGCAAAGTCCTGAATACGGGTATGAAAGGGACGATCCCGAGGACCTTTCCCTTCTCCATCGATTCTCCGAGATCGGAAACAAGCCTTGTTATTCCCTCGTCGTAGCGGTCGATCCATGCCCCGACGTCCCCCCGGGAATCCAGGTCCGTCCAGAAGACGTCGAGCTGCCAGTGGACGTGGTCGAAGTGCTGAAGGAGATGGGTCACGTCCCTGTGAATGTCCCCATGGTCCGAGAACGCCATCCTCGCTATGAGGTCACCCTTGTAGCCTTTTGACCTGATCAGCGAGAGGTTCTGCATTACTTTATCATAGATGCCTTCCCCGCGGGAAGCGTCCGTCACTTCCTTGGGGCCGTCCAGGGATATGAGGATGGAATGGAGACGATGAAG
This sequence comes from Thermoplasmatota archaeon, assembly GCA_049472215.1. Taxonomy (GTDB): domain Archaea; phylum Thermoplasmatota; class Penumbrarchaeia; order Penumbrarchaeales; family Penumbrarchaeaceae; genus JAFGLL01. Next base: position 19,115 of record JBLIRH010000042.1, read on the forward strand.
ATAGGGGTCCTTCAACTTGTGCAGCAGAGTCCCATTGGTCTGGAGGGTGAAGGCTCGGGCGGGGACCCGGTCCATGATCGTTTCCAACTTTTCGAGCGCGAGCAGCGGCTCGCCCCCGTAGAAACCTATGACCGCTTCGGGGTCCTTTGAGATGAATGCGGAAAGCTCCCCGATATCGTATTCGATGTCGAGGGGGAGGTCGGGAAGCTCCCTGGTGCCCCCGCAGTATCCGCACTGAAGGTTGCACCGCTCCGTTGTGATGACATGGTACTGCATGGATGTCCGGAACGATACCTCGGTGGGATTTATCCGTTTCGGAGTACATCGATAAGAAATGTTAAGGTAGAGGATGATGGAGCGGTGGGAACCGCTCCCGGAAAACGAGATTTCCATGGGAGAGAGAGGATTGGATGTGAAAACCTGTCTCATCCTCTACCTTTGGGGTAGGAGCAGAAAGAATTCTGCTCTTGTAAATACTACGGCGAGGAGATATTTAACGGATGACCCTAACGGTGAAAGCGTGGTCTAATAGCGTTTTGACGGTCCGGGTCTATCCGAGCTCGAAGGAGATCTCGAGCTCCTTCCTTGAGGGGCGGTGCCTCCATTTCGTGATCCTGATGGG
>JBLIRH010000043.1:0-19575 GCA_049472215.1 Thermoplasmatota archaeon
TGACAAATTGAAAATTACGTCTCCTGACGGATCAACATCGATCTTGGTAAGTTTCAGATCGTTCACTTTATGGAAAGGATCGGAAAGCGTCTGCTCGACCGAGAGGAATGCGAGCATGATCAGCAGGCCGTAGAAGAACATCACACCAGCATAAATCCACATGGAGACCCTCTGGTCCTTGAACGCCGCTTTGAAAAGGGGAAGCTTCAAGCTGCCACCTCCTTTTCCCTGTGGTTCTTTATGGAGACGTTGTCCCTGCCGTAGTACTTCAGGAAGAGGTCCTCCAGCGAGACCTCGTCATATGTGAGATCGATCACGGTATGCTTCGCGAGTTCCTTGATGACCTCGTCGATGTGAGAGGAGACCGTCATGACCAGAACGTTGCCTTCCTTGACCTTCACATCGGAGACGCCCATCAATCTCATGAAGATGTCCGGGTCCACCAGTCTGTCGAACTCCACGTTCAGCATCTTGCCGGTCTTTCGCTTGAACGTTGACATCTTCTCGACGACTATCACTTTTCCTTCCCTGATGATCCCGACCCTGTCGCAGATCGCCTCGACCTCCGCGAGTATGTGTGACGAGAGGAAGACCGTTCGTCCCTTTGCTTTCTCTTCCAGCACTATCTTGTAGAACTCCTGCTGCATCAGCGGGTCCAGACCTGTAGTTGGTTCGTCAAGGATCGCCAGCTGCGGATTGTGCATGAATGCCGAGACCACGCCGACCTTCTGCCTGTTCCCCCTGGAGAAGTCCTTTATCTTCCGGCTGAGGTCCAGGTCCATTCGCTGGGCAAGTTCCTCTATTCTGTTCTCGCCCTTGTAGTCCATCATCTCGAGAAGAGTGTGAAGGTAGGCCCTGGCTGTCATTGCCCTGTATGTTCCGAAATCGGAGGGGAGGTACCCGACGGACCTCCTGACATTGGCACCCTCCTTCGTGGGGTCCATGCCGTTGACCCTGGCCCAGCCCGAGGTCGGTCTGATGAAATCCAGAATTGTCCTTATGGTGGTACTCTTGCCTGCTCCGTTGGGACCAAGAAAACCGAAGATCTCCCCTTTCCGGATGGACAGGTCCACATCTATTATTCCCCTGGCCTGCCCGTAGTACTTGGTGAGTTTCCTAGTCTCGATCACTAGTCCCGGGTCGGGAGTCAGGTGAGCACCTCCTGTGCCGGAACAAGGCCCCCCGGGGTATTTATTTAATTCCGTTACAACTAATCATCTTTGTTTATAAATTTCCATAAATCGACCTATCTGACCCTTTTCCGTGCTATCACCTCGAAGGTAACGAACTCCTCCTGGGCAGGCATGGTGTAATCAACGACGAGGGCATTCAGGGCCCGCCTCCTGGACCTGCGTTTCAACAGGATGACTCCCAGTGTCACGGTGAAGATGATCCCGGCGACAGGGGACGCGATAATGAAGAACAACCCCCAGGGTCCACCAAGGTCATCAAGGGTCTCCCATTCCCTCTGGTTCTTGGAGACGGGATACGGATCGACCACGGAGTTCCCCATCTGATCGAATACGGCATGTCTCAGGTAATTATCCTCATCCGAGCGGGAGGTCCACAGGACGCTGACCTCTCCCCATTCGTTCGCGGATACGGATACGTCCCTTACCTCTTCGGGGGATGAGTAGACGGTTATCCCCCTGTCCTTCTGATCGCCGTCGCTGTCCACGGTGGTATAGACCACCCTGGTATGGCCTTCCTTCTGGTACCAGGCGACGATAAGGTTGCCGAAGCGATCGTTGGCCACCGCCGGTCTCAGGACCATGGTCCCCCGGATCGGGTGAGGGTCCTGCCATTTTCCCTTCCTTAGCCTCACTTCCCTGACTATCTCGGCATGAGCTATCTCCGCGGGACCGGTCCTTCCCAGGTCCCGCAGGCTCACGGTCAGCGATCCGTCACTTACCACATGGTCCGAGATATCGAATGTGAACCTTTTGGAGACGTTCCCCCTTACCATCGCCGGGAGAGAATACTTGCCAAGCGTCAAAAATGGACCGTTGTCGAAGCTGAAGAGTATCTCCCCTTCCTTGGGCAGGACCTCGTCCTTGTATATCTCGACGATAAGACGGTGGTCGAGGATCTGGCTGTAATTGGTGTATTCCAGAAAGAGGTCGCCGCTCCCATTCCTCTCGAAGGTCTCGTTCTTTACGAAAAGTTCCCTGTCCAGGGAGACCTCCGGTGTTATCCACCTGTATCTCATAGCGTCGTAGGATGTCCAGTAGAGATATACCCCGCCTTCGGGCCCTTCTCCGAGACCCATTATCTCGAGGGTGTCCCAGTCGAAGTCCCTGATCCCCGTATCGAGGAGGACGGGATTCTCGAGCTCGAGGTCGGATTTCAGAAGAATGATATTGGAGACCTCGATGGCAGGATATTCGATCCAGAAGAAAAGCCACCACTGGGATATGTAGATGCCGTATTCGTTGTAAAACGCGATGTAGAGGGAATCCCAGCGATCGATGACAACTGAGGGATTGTAGCTACCCTCGGGCCCGATGACCTTGACCTCTGAATCGGGCCATCCCGAAGCGTCCATCCTCAGATAGAGGATCGTGGACTCCCCGTACCTCCAGTCCGTCCAGACAATATGCGCCCTGTCCGTAGAATCGACGGCCATATCGGGATCGATGGACCTGTCGTATCCGCCTGTTATCTGCCTTGGTCTTCCGACAACACCCTGGCTGTCGATCTTCGTGTAGTGAAGGTCTCCGTTAAGACCGAAGACCACATGCGCCCCTCCCTTCGAATCCGCCTCCACAGAGCACTGGGGGATATCGAAGTTCTTCCCGAGGGGGTCTCCGGTAAGGAGAAGCCTGGGGCGAACGATTATGCCGCCGTCCATCGAGGTTTTGGAGTAATAGACCTTGGTATAGTTCTTGCCGTACTCCCGGACCTCCTCCATCCAGACGGCATGAACATTGCCCAGGTCGTCGACGGAGGAGCCGAGACCGTGGCAGTCCATCTTGAAGTCGTGGTACCTAGGATCGGAGGAGCTTTCGGAGATCGAGGTGCATCCGGATAGCGCTGTGCCGATGGCCATGAAGGAAAGGGTGATGAGAATGTTCACAGCCTTCCTTCCCTTCGCCTCGCATGTTCTCAAGGTTTTTCTCATTCCTGTCACCGCCGGGAGTTTTCACCCTTTTTATCAGGCGGTTAGTGATATATCGACCCCGACGATATAAGAATTGTAGACGATGAGTGAAAATATTGCTCAAATAGTTCGACGATGGGTGAAGAACATGTCAATGTTTCGGGGGAGGGGATACCATCCGGGGTTTCCTGCCCTCGGAACTTCTTTTCTTGACCTCGTTGATGAACATATCCTGGTCCTCGGGGTGTATATCGACGATCACTTCCTTCACTGACCTGTTCTGGGACCTCGGAACCCCGCCGCTCCCTTTTCCCCAAACCATATTGTTCACCGTCAATGCCTTGTCTAAAAACAGTATGACAAGACCTTCCTTATTGGAGTACATATGGTAGAGTCCCCCTGCAGGTGGGGGAGTCCCCATGTACATAAACCTCTTCCAGGCGGAGGTCGATGACCTTACCTGCTCGAAGTACTCCTCGTCCGCCCTTTCCACATCGACGATCCTCTCATACGGGACCATGTTCGTGAGCAATGGGGTCGATATCCAGAACTGGTGCTTTACTAGCACTCCCTTGTCGGTAAGGTATATCCTGTTACCCTTCAGAATGGTCTTTGATATGGGGATCATCATCAACGCCATCAATCCCAGCATGAATACCAGGATGGCTCCGAGGATGGCGAAGATCCCAAGGACGAGGATGAACATGCCCGCCGGATCGATCATGAACAACGGGATGATAAGGAACCCTATGAGAAAGAATACGAAAATGAAGGCGAACGATATCATCTTGGTTCTCGACATTATTATGTGGTATGTCCCTGTGCTTATCCTGAGCTTCTTGATAATTCTGCCGTATTCACCCCCGTCCTCGGGGGGAACCTCTTCTCCTATCCTTCTCATCCTTCGATCCTCCTCGTACATGACGGCGAGGGGAGATCGATACGCGAGACAATATCGAGCAGGCCATATCAGATGTCGATGTACCTCTTGAAGGGCCAGTCCCCCCACCCGATGTAGGTCGCGAGCTCCCTCAGCCAGTCATTGGAGTCGTATCCCGAGATCTCCCAGAAGTCCTCGGTCCGGTACCCCTCCACTATGTCCCTCGTGGATTCCAGCCATATCGGTAGGTCGTCGGGGATCGCTCCGAAGATAAGCGTGACCAGAAGGCCGTTGTCGAACCCCAGCTTGCCCCCCGGCAGGGGGCCCGGTATCGGCTGGGGCTTCAGGTTCGCAGCATGGCTGATGACACCGAGCTTCAGGCCCTCCCTTCCGGTTATGAAATGCATCTGGGCGGAAAGCTTCGGAAACCAGTCGTCCGCGACGAAGTCCGAGAAATCATCGAAGTATTCGCTCCCCTTCGGATATACCGGAACGCAGTACACACTGGTCGCCCTGAACTCGTATAGCGCCGCCGGCGACCCGGTGAACGTGTAAAGGTCCGGTATCCCGTCATCAAGAAGTACGTCCAGCTGGTTCAGTTCGATTATACCGTTTTTCAGATTACCGAGGACCTCCTCGGTCTTCCCGGGTTCGAACACCTTCGGGTCTATCCATAGGTGCGGCAGAACGAAGGGGCGCTCTGGGGTCAGGCCCGCCATGATATCGGGAATATCTATCGGGCCCAGCGGCCAGTTCTCCTGCATCCATGTCTGTTCCTTGAGGTCCGCGACGGTGTACTTCAGGAAAGGATACAGGGCCTGGGAAAGAAGCTCGATGGGGAACGGGTTCAACACCTCCTCCCTTATGGTCTTCTTGCTCCTTCCCGTCCAGCACTGGGCGAAATGATGGTTCGAAACGGGGAAGATGGCTATCCGGGAATGCTGGAACTCGTAGGACTGGTCCATCTCCTTTCTTATGATATTGCGGTTGATGATCTCCCTGCACTGGTAGGGGATGTTGGTGAAATCGCGGTTGGATATCCTCCTCGCTGTTTTAAGGAGCTTCCCCATGACTGGAGCGACCGTTCTCGGGCCCTGGAGCGCCAAAGCGGTCCTCTGCGGGAGTACGGTGAACACCCAGAATATCGTCGACATCGGAAGGGAATATCCCAGATGCTGGAGAATCTCCGGTGTCAGTCCACCGCCCGTCCCGCCATCGGCGGTGTGGATTATCACCACAATGGCCGGCTCCTCCCTGGAGATAGGGGCATACAGGTTCTTGGCAAGGTTCTCGACCACATCGTTATTGAGCATTGCCTTGGCAGCCCTCCCGGGTCTTCCGCCGGCACCTCTCGACATCCCCCTTGCAGCCATGGACAGGGAGATCTTCTGCTCGTCGGGGATGTTCTCGAAGAAACCCTCACGGGTGGGATCGGAGCTGGTATCCACTATGAAAGCCAGGGGTTTCTCGCTGTGAAGCTTGATGGCCCTGGCCAGGCACTGGTACCTGTCCACCACATCATAGTTCATTATCTGCTCCACACCGTCCGAAAGGATCCTTGATCCGCCCCCGCCGATGCCTATCAGTACTATCGACGGGTGCCTTCTCTCCTCGATCTCCTCACCATCCATCTTGATACCCCGAAGAAGAACACCGCTCTAACGGGTGCTTGGATATTTCTATCTTTTTATGAGGGCAAGTTGTCAATCCAGACATTTTTATCGAGGAGACCCATTTACCCCCCATGAACGAGATCGGCATAATGCTCTACGGCTTTGACGAGGTGACGGCCCGTTCGATCAAGAGCGCACTTGAGAAGATCAACGACCAGGACGTTGTGCTGATAAGCGGGTGCGGGCGTGAGGAGGACCTCGTCGGGGAGATCCTCGAGGACGAGGGGCATTCGCTCTGGGAAGCGGTCAAGGACCCCAAGGTCGTCATGTTCCTGGGATTCGACGGACCCGGGATCCATGCTTCCATGGACGGATTTCCCGTCTTCGACGGACAGAGAAGACCGATCTTCTGCACCCCGACCGAGGAGAACATCAATTGGAGTCTCGGGGACCTTCTCGAGGACCTCATGGAGGAGAGGGAATACTTCAGAAAGCGCGATGAAGAGGCAAGGACCCCATCCCCGGATGAAAAAGCAATATAGGTCGGGGGACAATGACATCCACCATGAGGAGGACAGGCGCCCTGGCATCCGCCGTACCCGCAGTGGTCCTTCTATTGGTATTCATCACCCTCCCCCTGGAGAAGGCCGCTGCCGGACCCTCGCAGGAAAGTGTCATCTACACCGAGCCAAAGGACCTCGGAAGACCAAACAGATTGGCTGTTATCGAGGTCGAGGGGTGGGGGACCATCAAGTTCGAGCTCTACGAGAACATGACCCCGATCACAACGAAGAACTTCATAGACCTCGCCCAGAGCGGATTCTACGACGGGATCAAGTTCCACCGCTGCATAGACGATTTCGTTGCACAGACGGGGGATCCTAACACCCGCAACAACAATCCATATGATGACGGGATGGGCGGATCGGATACCACCATTCCGCTGGAGATATGTCAGAACGCTTCCCACATCGACGGGGCCGTGGGAATGGCAAGGTCCTCGGAACCTGATACCGCTTCCTCGCAATTCTATATCTGCGACGGCCCTCAACACCAGCTCGACGACTGGAACCGGGACTCTGGCAATGGGTATGCCGTTTTCGGAGTGGTGGTCGAGGGACTCGAGATCGCGAAGGCGATCGCTGGGTGCGACACCTACGGCAACAGGAGACCGCTCCTCAAGGACCATCCGGTGGACGATATCACGATGACCAGGGTATACGTGATAGACCCTCCTATCGAGATCAATGAAACGGCCGAAAGGGAGGGGGGCGAAAAAGCAAGGGAGGTTCCGGTCCCATCGATCCTGTTCGCGCTCTCTTCGATGTTCCTGCTGGCAGTTGCAGGTCGGTTCAGGAAGGGCAAACCACAACATTGAAGAAAACAGCCAACACAACCGAAAAGGCCTGGTTTTTGTTTAAATGTCAGAAATCATTTTAAGGTAAGGGATTTATCCCTACCGGTCCACGTACGGGACAGGAGCCGAGAGGGGAGATATATGTCCTACAAGAAATCCAACCCTGCGAGAACGAATCTGGTCCTGCTTGTCATAGTCCTCGGCCTCTACATTCTGGTGGACTTCATTCTCCTGTTGTCCTTCATTTCGGTATACGTGTCCGAAACGAAGGGCTCTGTCGATGCGGCGATCAACGGTGCGTTCGGGTTCTGCGGGGTTTCGATGTACTTCATAGCCGTATTGATCTACGCAGCCACCGCCTTCTCCATAACCCTGTGGGGTAGGGGAGTTTACGGAAGAAAGCACGAGCTCTATTCATTTGCCTCATTCTTCTTCGGCATCAGCGGAGTTGTTTCGGCAATGGTCCTTCCGATATTCGCGGGGATGCTGGGCAGCTGGGATTTCCTCATAGTGGTAGCGCCTCTCCCCATGCTCCTGCAGATGATCGGCCTTTTCCTGTTCATAAAGGACATCGGAGGCAAGCTGATGGGGGCCATTGGGGTAGGGGTCCACGCCTTCTCCCGCATGATACTGGTCACCTTCGGACTTATAGCCCTCAACGGCGGGTCCGACGTCCTCGAGCTCTCGCTCATCGGGATCATAATATCCTTCCTGATATCCATAGCGGGACTGATAATCCTCCTCGTGGGCTTCATCCATGCCTTCCAGTGGACATCCATCCACGAGCCGCTGCTGGACGAGCAGCAGGTGCAGCAGATGCAGATGCAGCAGTACCAGATGTCCCTGCAGCAGGAAACCCTGGAGATGCAGAGGGATCAGCTGCTGCTCCAGCAGGAGACCGCTCACCTCATCAGGGAGCAGAACAGGTCCCTGATAGAGGCGGGACTGATCGAGGGGATACCCGGAAGGTCCAGCGCCCGTAGGGAGCCGAAGTTCGATGATTTCGACCGGGACATCGAGGAATGGTGAGAGGAGGGGGGCGATGAGAGGGGCGGCACTGTCCGTAGCAATTTCCGCCATTCTCCTTCTTTCGGCCCTTCATTTCCTTCCGGGGGCGAATGCGGACGCTGACGATCCCGTTAGGGTTGAGCTCAGGGTGACCTTCACGGACGCGCGCTCCGGACATCTCCATTTCTTCATGGGTTCCGGAGAGGAGATGGACCTGAACCATACGGAAGGGCTTCCCCCCAGCATAAGACCTTATGTGAACGACAACATGGACAGGCTCTTACGCGCCCTGAAATTGGGAGGCGTCGGAGCGTTGTCCATGGTCAGGTCCGTTCTCGACACCCCGGGGACGCTCAATATCACAGGTACCGAGATGCGATCTCGGGCAGAGAGGGGTTACTTCGGTTTCTCGCTGGACACCGAATTCCACTATTCCGGCGAAGGAATGGCCCCCGAGTACGATTATCTCGATTTCATCTACGAGATCGACGAGATGTTCAGGGTGGGAAGCGCCGGTCTTGACGGCATCTCATCCGCCATCGCGAAGGAGAGGGAGCTGCGAAGGATACGGATCCATCTGGATGTCGAGCTCGATAACGGCCTGAGCGCCACGACGTCGAAGACCGTTTCGGACCACAGGAGGTCGGTCTCCAGAGAGACCATTTCGGACGATACCAACGGCCAGGAGTTCCTGAGAAGCTCGAACGGCCTGAAGGTGTTCGACCATGCCCTTCTCTCCCCGGCATTCACTTTCATCCTTCTACTGGCCATCCTGATACTGGGCTACGGTCTGTTGGCCTTCGTATGGTGGAGGGAGAGGTTCAAAGGAGTGGCCCTGATACTGCCGATCGCCACCGCTGTCTTTCCTATTCTGCCGGTGCTGTTGTTCTTCTTCCCGGGTCTATCACTTTACTCGCTCGCTGGAGGAACGGTTTGGCTTCTCGGCGGCCTCTTCCTGCTTTTTGTGGGCGCATGCAATCTCTTCAATCCCAAGAGAGCCTACAAGGATTTCGAGGAAGAGAGGGAGGAGCAGCCATCACTGAAGCTGCCCGAGGTCATCTACATAAACAAACGCGTATTCGTGGACAGGCCGGTCAGGATATCGGACGAAGAGGCAATGGACCCCTACGAGGTTCTGGATGTCCGGAGGAAAGCTTCCTGGGAGGAGATAGACAAGGCTTACAAGTCCAAGATCAAGGAGTACCATCCGGACAAGTTCGTCAGATCGCCATCCAGGATCCACAAGGCGGCCAGGGAGGAGACCGAGAGGCTCAACACCGCCTACGAGAGACTCAAGAGAAAGCACGGAATGTGAGCCTCACCCCATGTACTGCCTGACAGCATCCTCGGATGAGCCGTAGTAGATCGTTGTCGAATCACCCCTGCTTTCGATATGGAGATAGTTACCTCTTATCTCGTAGATATCATCGGACAGCTCCGCGATATCCTCGTATATCAGTGTCATATCTTCCTCGAAACGCTGGTTGTCGAGCTCCGAATCCCATCTGGTGGCGATCACCGAGAGGAAATCCTCCCCGTCCTGGTAATAATAGAAACGATCACCTCCCCAGCCGGTCGCGAGTCCCCCTCCGAAGTAAAAATAACCGCTGTAATAATAGAGGATCTCCTGGAACAGCTTCTCTCCCACCACGGATGTGAACCGGAGTGAGTAGTTCGCAGGAGGGGTATCGAACGATACATCGAGGGGGGGCTCGTAGTTTATGTATTTGTGAGGATGCATTATCTGCTCCGTGGATAACGGGGGCTTCGTCGTGAAAAGGGCGTTGACCGCATCCCATCCGCCGTCGTCGTATACCTCCTGAACGAACTCGTAACCGCCCTCATATGGATAGTATGCGACCTCCGAGAGGATCTCGCTGGAATAGGAGCCGTCAAAGTCCAGGGCCGAAACGAGCTGGGCCAGGGATTCGAGGTCGATCATGAACTCCTCGTAATCCTCGAGGTTCTCCTCGGCCCACATGTCCATGGTCATCATCGCATCACCCTCGACCGCGCAAAGCCTGGCAAGCTCCGCGTCGTAGTCGCCGAGGTCGATGTAGGCGTCGAGGTCGAAGTTCTGGTCCTGGAGGGCATGGGTCAGCTCGTGGGCCAGGACCTTGTTCACGTAGGATGTCGTGTGCCTTGTACCAACCACGTACATCTTTTCTTCCTCGGTGTCGTAGAAACCGGCGATCCCGGCTGCGGAGCTCTCGTTCTCGGCGATGTCCACCAGGTCCCAGCTATCTGGAATGATCAGCAGGCATTGATAGAACCTCTGCAGCTCCCATAACCTCTGCCTTGCCTCGACATCTATGGACTCCCGCATCTTTTCCTCGACCTCCTTCGGCGAGATCATGCTCTGGGGGACGTTCCTCTCGACCGGGAGCCCTCTGATATCGTTGACATCGTGCACGTCTATGTAATCGATGGTATCCTCGGCGACGAAATAGAAGACGGCGAGGGACAGGAGGAGGAGCATCACGCCCACCGCCGACACGACAACGACGATCTTTGTCCCCGCGCTGATCTTCTTGAGCGGTCTCTTCTTCAGCTTGGCCTCCCCTACCTTCCTCTTCACATCGTAGTTCTCGCCGCACCTTGCACAGAAGGCCACCTTGCTGCCGGGACCCATGAAGGTCGGGAGACCGCATTTTGGACAGTCCTTGAAGTTCTCCTCGGTATCATCGATCACGAGCTGGGCCCGCTTGGTAAGCTTGTCTATATCCTGATCGATCCTTTCGAGACCGAGCTCGAGCGAGCCACCTTCCTCGGTCTTCTTTCTTCTCTGTTTGTCCATGGTCGGCTTCCCCTCTCGTGTCCATCTTATAGAAACTGGCCTATTATAATATTTATCCGTCAGATGTACCAAAATGCCCTGGGACGGATCATTCCTCCTTGATCTTGGCCATCTCCTCGGCCCTTCTCCTCCTCGCCCAGACGAGAAGTACAAGGATGCTAATGAGGATGAGGACGATCGCCGCGCCCCATATTGCGTAGATCAGGGTATAATCGGCCTTTTCGCCTCCTCCCGTTGCCGCGGGTTCGCTCACAACTATCCTGCAAACGGCGTCATCCGTATTCCCTCCGGTGTCGTTCACCCGGAGAAGGATCTCGAACTCACCCGTTGCGGGCGGACCCCATATGAGTACGGCCCCGGTCGAGAGCCTGGTAAGCATGGTTCCGTTCTTCAGGTACCAAACATATTGAAGAGGGCCTTTGTCGTCCGTGCTGTCCGAGCCGGAAAGATGCGCCAACTGTCCCAGTTCGATGTATACGATGGTCTTGTTGATCCTGGCCTCGGGAAAGATGCTGTCCCTCACCGTGATGAAAGCCGATGCGGTATCATTGAATCCCGTCACGTCCTGAAGCCGGATATCGATCCTGTGGCTCCCGGAATCTTCCAGTGAGATCCACAGTCCGGGGACGGACATGAACAGGTCCGGTGTTACATTCGCGACCCTTATGCCGAAGAACGGGGTCGAAAGGACCTCCGTTTCGTTGTCACCGTCGATCATGAAGACCCTGTAATGGACCGCGAGAAGGCCGAGGTTGTCCGAGGACCCCGAAATGTTGAGGTAGAACCTCTCACCCTGGTCGACCATGTCCTGGTCCAGGGCAAACCTCAGGACCGGAGGGGTCACGTCCAGCACTGTCGTTTCCTTGCTGAGGTTCGCTTTGTTGCCGGATGGATCGGTGACGATCAGGGTGATGTTCGCCGTTCCCGGAAAGGGGATCGAGATCGAGTTCACGGGCCCCTCCAGGGTCTCGTTGTATGTGTCCTTGCCCTGGACCTCGACCCGCCATTCGAAGCTGGACATGTTCCAGAAGAGGGGGTCGTTATCAAAGGACGAGCTTGCGTTCAGCTCGAAGGTCTCTCCCTCGGATACCTCGAGAGGGAGGAAGAAATCGGGGGCCGGAGGAGTGTCATCGCGGACCGTGGCGTTGAAATCAAGATATGAGGAAAGCCCGATCCGATCCGTTACCGTGAGGGTGCCAAGGTATCTGCCCGGGATGTCTATCGAGACCACCGCGGTCCTGCCTTCGAACCTGAACAGCCCGTAGTCGCCGTTGAAGGACCATGAGTAGGACAGGTCCGTGTCCGGACCCTCCGGCGTGTCGTCGTAGGCAGGTGGTGCGGTCAGGTCCAGAACCTCGGAGGTGTTGATGAAGATATCGGGAACGGTCCCCTCGATCACCGGAGGCACATCGTCAAAGACAGATATGAGTGCGCTCCCGTTCGCCGAATTGTTCGCCTCGTCGAAGGCGGTGAAATGCAGTGTATAGTTCCCTGGATGCTGGAAGGTATGGTCGAAAACTGGAGAGACAGATGTGAAATTGAACCATCCGGAATCGTAAAGCGACCAGTTGATGCGGGAGACGCCCACGTTGTCGGTGGCATTGATGACGTAGGTGAACGGCACCTCTTCAAGTGCGGCCGCATCGGAGTATACCAATGAGGGCGGGGTCACGTCCAGGACGTAGATCCTTGTAACGTCCTTGTCGGAGATCCCTGAAGGGTCCGTCACCTTCAGGACCAGCGTGTAGAACGACAGCGGATCTGCGAAGGTATGAACGAAGTCGGTACCGTACTTTGTGAGGTTCCTCCATTCGCCTTCCCTGTAGATCGGCAGGTCCCAAGTGAAATTCGCATCCGTTCCGAAATCAGGGTGGTTGCCGGAGGAGAGGTTGGAGCTGATCACGACCTCCGTGTCCTCGTCCACCACCAGCCTCTCGGGAAGTTCTGCCTCAACGTAGGGTTTGAGATATGCCGTTGCCCAATGGGTCTCGTTCTTGAAGGTCGGGTTCTCCCCTGGTCCTGCATCCCTTCCCGTCCATTTGAGCGCGGTCTTGGAAAGACCTCCGGTATCGTCGTCGTTGATACCGACGTTCAGGCCTATGGTCCTGTTGGGAAGCGGGGAGGCGATCGAATCCAGCCGGACCCTCATCTCCACGATATAGTAGTTTCTGGAAGGGACGGTCCTTGCCGCTGCGAACCATTCCCCGTCCTCCCCGAACCGCCTTTCGTATGGGGTCGAATTGGAATAATCGTAGAAAATGCTCCCGTCCGCCTCCGCAAGGAAGGTGGTCCCGTCCTCGAAGCCGGGCCACGGGTCGCCAGCCCTCTGGTCCCAGTCCCTGTCATGGGCCCCGTCGAGCAGAAGCTCGACGCCGTCATCCCTCCAGAACGTCGCCCCGCTGTCCACGACGATGCTCTGGTCGGTGACGTTGGCCGCGAAATAGAGATAGGTATCGTCATAGACAAGATAGAACGTGACCGCCAGGTCGGCAAGGTCCGTGAACTCCTCGTCGGAGCCGTCCGGGGGATAGATCTCCCGGTACGACGTGCCGTCGAAGGCATCGAAGTAGTTGGTCGTGAACTGTGTCTGCCATTCAAGGTCGCCAATGGCACCATCCAGGACAGGAGGCTCGAAGGTATAGGGGACCTCGATATACATCTCCTGAAGAGGTTCGGAGGTCGAGGAAGCGCCAGGATTCATCAGGGGGGTCGTTGCCCCCAGTATCAACAGTAATAGGGTCCACACGGCCAGTTTCATCCCGTCACCGGGTGGAAATCATATTTGTGCCTATTTAATGGCTATCCCCGCATCACTATAACAGTGGTGTCCGTCGTGCCCATCCCTCCCCCTTTCTCGGCCTGGATGTCCATCACTGCCGTATCCGCATTCGAGGAAAGGCTGGCGGCAATCAGGACGGTGTCGCCCGAATCGATCTTCATCACGGTCCTCTCCTCCACGGCACCCGAGAAGGTAAGGATCACATCATCCACCTCGTTCCCCTCGGAGTCATAGACGTAAATGGTCATCTCGACGGTCCCGTTCACCCTTCCGCTCCCGGTCAGGACAACTGTCTCGGGATCGGTTGTCATTCGTTTTAGCGTGGCGTCGGTGTCGCCGGCAATGACAAGCCATCCTACTACGATCCCGAGGGCCGCCATTGCGACAACGACCGCTATCATCAACTGCAAGGGCATGCCTTCGATGCCACCGTTCCTGTCAGCAATTCTCTTCATCTCGTTCTCACCTCATTTCAACCGATAACGATAGAACTCGTAACGACCCCCAGGGAGAAGGTCAGGGATGATTGGACCAGCCTCTTCGGGACCTTGTGCCACCCTCCGTCCGTGGCACCTTTCTCGAGCCTGTGGATCGTGAGGGTGGTCACCATTGACATTATCAGAAGATACCCCGCGGACAGCAGCAGAAAGTTCCAGGGCTCCATACCGCTCCGGGCGCCCCCTCCAAAAAGCATGCCGTCCGGGGTACCTTCCTGGACAGACCCTATCAACCTGAAGATCCCGGCGGAAGCTCCTATCATCAGAGGAGCGAAGATCGAAGCCGTGACCTCCATCTGCCCGACTGCCGACCTCACCCTCGATGAGAGGTCCCTTTCCAGGTCCAGCATTTCATCGACATGCCTCGAGAATGCCCTTACGGCCTTGCCTCCGGGGCCTTTTCCCGCCCGTGAGAACTCCTCCGCGCTCTCGAGGTAAGTTACAAGCGGCTCGGGAATATTGGCCTCAACCGGGGTCGCCCCGGGAAGGAGCTTGATCGCCGATATGGCCCCCGCCTTCGTCTTCGAAAGGGCCCGCTTCAGGGCAAATTCGAAGGAGCGCCCCTCAAGAAGGGAGGAGGACAGCTCCCTGAGGAATACCGGCGATCCTTTCCTGACCTCCTCATGCTCCTTTCCCGCCCGGTACGATCCCCTGGTCAGCCATCCGATGAGGCCTGCGAGTAGGGCCGAAACACCGCACATACCCAGGAGCACCGACGCGGAACTGCTATCAACAAATTGGACAGGAGCGGGAAGCTCCAACCTCCGGAGGACCAGGAGGCAGGCAGCTATCATGACCGCAAGGCCGAGAGTGATGATAATGAGATCAAAGGCTCCGGGGGGGGACCATTTTGCCGCCTTCAGACGGTTGCCAGAACCAAGGGAGGGCCTCTTCATGACAAGGGACGATCCCATCACCATGATGGAGCAGGGGAGGATGAACCACAGGAAGAAACCGATGAGGACCGCAGTCCTTCCGGATATGCCAGCGACGGGGATCATGGTCGCAAGAAGGATCGGCAGGAGCACGCCCATTCCGAAAAGTGCCGTTGACGGGCCTGCGAGCGATCGGGAATAGGTCTCCATCATCGCCTTGGATTCCTCGGAAAGCCTTGAAACCAGGGACCTGGCCGAGACCACCACCTCGGCTCGTGAGGCCTCCCTCTCGGCCGAGATCAGGGATCCAAGGGCTCGCCCTATCACCGGGGACCTCGAGGACCATTCCTCCCTGAACTCCTCGAACTTCTCATCAAAGGGTCTTCCCTCCGTGAACGGACCCCAGGTCAGACCTCCAAGGACATACTGCTCGTTCAACGGAAGTGATGTCCTCGCCATCCTGACCGCTGCGGGCAGTGACGGATTGATCTCGAGAAAGGCCGAGAGCCTGCGGACGACATCATGCATCCGGCCCTCCTCCTTCCATCGCTCCTTGCGCAGGACCCTCCTCGGACGGTCCCAGATCCAGAATGCGCCTCCCGAGGGCAAGAGCACGACCAGAATGGACCCTGAAAAAACCAGGAACGGTATGTCCAGACTGGAAGTGTATCCTACGGTCTCCACTCTCCATCCGTCCCCGTCCTTCACGATGTCGCTGACCGGGTGGACGGACTGGAAATTATCCGAGATGCCGTCCTGGTCCATGTCCGGCCCGTTGGGAACGGGGAGGTTGTATACCAGCATCATGAGTATGGAGGTACCGATGATCGTGAGGAAAGCCGCAGCCAGGGCTGGTGAGATGCCATTTTGCCTGCGATGGTCCTTCAAAAGGTCCCTCCCTCGAACTCTCTCTCCCACTTCTTCAGGACGTATGGCTCATCGGGGAACCTTCCCCTTTTCAGGGCCTCTTCCCTTGCTTTCTGGTATGCTTCGCTCACGGCCGGCATCATCTCGGGTCTGGAAACCTTATCGGGACCCAGCAGGTCTGTAGCATGTTCCAGAACTGCGGCCCTGACCTTGAGCTCCCCAAGGACATCGAAAGGCGCCATCCCCCATAGATTGGCGATGGACCTGAGAGTCTGGGAAGAGGGAAGGTCGTCGGTTTGATGAAGGGAATTGGTGGAGGGATCGTACAGAAAGAGGTCCCTGAAATCCCCGGGGGGACCGTCCTTGATCACCTCCGCTATCTGGATTATCCTCCTGTACCTCGTCCTTGATCCTTTGGGCTGGACAAGCCCAGCTACCACTATCAGGTCGGTGGCGGTGAACGATATCCTGGATACTCCGAGGTCCTCGACCGCCCTCTTGTAGACGGACCTGGCGGAATCAGCATGGAACGTCCCGAGAACTGAGGAACCTGCGGTCCCGGCGGACATCATCTCGTAGAGCGTCCGGGTCTCGGGACCCCTCACTTCTCCCAGGACAAGGACGGATTCCCCGAGCCTGAGGGCCGTCCTGAGTGCTTTTTCCGGAGTGGTGTCCCCGGCCGACCCGACCGTCAACGACAGGACCTTGTAGCCATGTTCGTTGAGGGGGCCGACCGGAAGTTCGGGCGTGTCCTCGATAACTATCATCCTCTGGGACCTGTCCACCTCGAACAGGAGCGATCCCAGGAGCGACGTCTTGCCTGCCCCCCTGGGGCCTGCGATCAGCATTGTCCTCCTTCCGGCGATGGACAGGGAGAGAAAGGCAGCAGCAGTGGAGGATATGGCCCCGGCATCCATCAACCGGAGCAGCGTCCATGGGTCGTGTGAATGCTTCCTGATGGCGATTGAGATCCCCCTCGGGGAGAGCGGGGGGCCGACCGCGGTGACCCTTGCATTGTAGAGCTCGAGGTCGCATTCGAGGACGGGTGAGGCTTCCGAAAAGGGAAGCCCCGAATGGTACCTTAGGACTGAGATAACCCTCTGGAGCTCCCTGTCGGTGAGATGGATGTTGGTGGGATAGGTGCCTTCCAATCCTTTCCTGATGTGCCCCCCAAGCGATACGTAAACAGGTTTGGCCATCGGCGGTGAATCGATATAGATGTCCTGGACCCTCTCATCCCTCAGCAAATGCTCTATGGTGCCGTAGCCGCAGGTATACTGGGCAGTTATCCTGCCTAACAGGGCCGGAAGGTCGACATCATTGACCTTGGAAGATCCTTTCAGATACCCCGAGGTCAACTTCTCGACAAAACCCCTGAGCCTTTTCTCATCATCCAGGATAGGCTGCGGGGGCGGGTCCTCGTTGAGCCTTTCCATCGCATAAAGAACGCTCGAGACCTCAATCCTGGGCATAGAATATTCATAGGGCTCGATACAGTAATGATGTCCCCCGTCTCCCTGGTAGATAGATGTCCTGAGGAAGCGGTTCTCCCTTCTTTCCACCGGTTCGGCTGTTGGCAGATCGAGGAGCCATGAGTTGGAAAATGCCGGCTTCGATCTGGGATTCATCGATGCTTTCTTCAGGGCCTTCCACCATCTGCCCGGGCTGGCTTTGGCTCTCTTGGCACACATACTACCAACGCCTCATGGCCCAATCAGGGCCCCTCTCAGGCGAAAAATCAGCTCATCGGGTATAAACCTATCGAGGTGGTTCTCCCCCTGAAAAATGATGTATTTACTAAACAGTTTAAAATACAGCCGACCTGATTAGCACCGGGTGACCTCCACCGGTCAACGGGTGGACCTAAGAAACGAGGCGATATCAATGTCTCCAATCAGCTTGACTTTTAACCTTCGAAAACGAGGGGGGCCGGCGCTCACGATCACCGCCCTTCTCCTGATCGTCCTTCTCCTTCCTTTCGTTCCTCTGGGATCGGTCGAGGGGAACGGAGAAGAACCTACCAGATCCCTTGGGACAGAGCCCATGGGGGAATGGGGTCTCCTCACTTCCGGAGGCTGGCCTTCCATCGATTCTGGTGACTGCAACATCATGTACCGCGAGGCAGAGAATGAGCTGGTCGTCTTTCACCGGACGTACAGCGATTTCGAGGTATGGTCGCTCTTCGAATCCAACGAGACATGGAAACAGTGGAACGATACAGGAATGGAACCGAGTCCACAACATTCCAGTCAGGCCTTCACATCCAATAAGAACAACACGATCGCATACTATTACGGTGGGTATCAGGGAGGAGGCGGAGGAATTTTCTGGGATAAGCTGAACATCTTCTTCTATTCGAACAAGACCTGGATCCAGATAGATGCACCGGGAACACTAGGCGGCAGGTACTGGTCGGAGATGGTCTATGATGAGGCCACCGATTCGGTATGGATATTCGGAGGAAGAGATAGAACATATACACGTTACAATGACCTTCACCAGTACAACTTCACACATGGATGGAGCTACTATCCCTCGGTGGACCCAAAACCTGATCCCAGGGACCAAGCCCTGATGACCATTACACCTGATGGAAAACATATCTATGTCGGCTTCGGAAGGTATGCCTCTGGAGGAGGAGGGGCGAACTATTACAGGCATGATATCTGGCAGTACAATGTGACCGACGATGAATGGTGGGCGATCAGCAACGATACCGGCATACCAACGGATGCAGGAGCTATCCTGCAATACAGACCAGTAACTTCAGACCTGATACTTACACTGGGATTCGATGGCTGGAACCAACTGAACGACACCTATATCATCGACATCACCACAGGTATTCCAGTTCAGGTCAACCTCACAGGTGGCATTCCGGGAAGGCATGTTCAGGCCTTTGATATCACATCGGATCACAAGAAGGCGATGATCTTCGGAGATGACGGTGACAGGAGGGACATATGGTCCCTTGACCTTCTGGATTATACGACGATGCTTACCCCGGGGAATCCCACATGGGTCGGCGGAAATGCATTTACTGGTTACGACGAGGAGGATGGCGGAAAGCTGGTGGCGCTGAAACGTGACGATGGCGATAATTGGCAGCTGGCCTATTATTCCCTGGACACCAGGTCCTGGAGGATGAATGACGTTTCCGACACGAACAAACCAACCTATCACAGCGGAATGGCAAGCTGCTACGATCCCATCGAGAACGATTTTTACCTATACGGCGGCTACTTTGCTTATCAGGTTAGCCAGTGGACATGGCACTACTACTTCTACGACGAGTTCTGGAAGCTGGACTGCGATACAGGGGATTGGACGAGGATACAGGAGCATGCTACCCCCGGAGCCAGAGGAAGAGCTTCGATGGTTATCGATCCTGATGAGAGGATGATCTACCTCTACGGCGGACAGGTCCATGGCGGGGACACAGAAACCCTTTACAGGTACAACATGACCGGAAATATCTGGAAGGCCATCAATCCCTCGATCAAGCCCCAGGCGAGGATGGAGACAGACCTTGCCTTCGATCCCGTGAACAACGGATTCTACATGTTCGGGGGGCAGAGGAACGGGACCTCGAACGCGGAGCTCAATGATTTCTGGTTCTTCCATATCAACACGGGTCTCTGGGAAAAGCTCCCCACGGGGGATGACGAACCTTCGATGCAGGATAATGCGAGGCTTTCTGTCAATACCGATACGAACGAGGTCATGCTGTTCGGGGACGGTGACGACGATACCTTCTTCTGGCGTCTGGAATGGTTCGGATGGAAGAGGATCGCAACGATGG
>JBLIRH010000044.1:0-18838 GCA_049472215.1 Thermoplasmatota archaeon
TCATCTTCATTGCACCCAGTGAAGATGTGATCGCCGAGCAAGCTGACAGGGTCCCCTGGGAACCGAAGGTGGCACCCAGCAGCCTGTCCACCGAAAGCGCTATCGATGAACTCTCGTCCAGACCAGGGGCGAACGACAGATCGGTCCCGGCATAATGGACCTCACCTGAGAGTGATGATGCTATCCCGTCCACCTCCGCCAATTTCTCGTTATAGATATGGCCAAGAAGCCTTGTGAACTCCTTGAGGGAGCGGGTTCTCTCCGATGCCTGGTAGACCAGGGAACCGGATTCAAGTCCAAGCGAGAATGAAGGAGCCTTATCTATGTGGTATGAGGCGGGGAAGAAGGGAGTATCGGGCTGGCAATTAGCGATCGCTGCGAACATGAAACCCTTCATACCGCTGGAGGCTATCTTCGAGACCTCTCTTACAGTATCGGCGGCCTGGTCTATGTTCGTCACCTTTACCCCTGATCCGTCGGCAACCACGGCCGAGCAGCAAGTGGAGGTGGTCGATTCTATGATTGAGGGGATCATCTTGATACCGGCCGGAGTGACAGCAGGACCCACGGAAAGGAAATCAAGACCCTCATTTCGTACCTTTATTTCGAGGTCCGAGACGAACTCCGGGATCCCGAGGGGCATACTTTCAAGGGGGTAGGTCTCCCACCTCTGTGTGGAGATCCTGAGGGTCTGTACCTCGATACCCTGGGAGACGAAGCGATCCCTGGCCTCCAAAAGAAAAACAGCAGTCTCCTCGATCTGTCTGTCCATCCTATCGAGGTCAAGAACGATCCCCGCTGTAATGGTCCGAACCTTCATTGCATCCGGTATGGTCCATGAAATGAAAAGGATTTCGTTTGTGTATGCGGTAAAATGGCCGAGATAGCCCACTACCCGTAAACGTAGTGGCTGTGGACCGGATGAAAGCGGTAGTCGCTAACGGCGGTCCTGTGCAAAGATATCTCGTGGAAAGCGTTCATACTGGCTGTCATGGCCAGGGCGTTGAGTACCAGCACATCCTGAAGCGCCAGATGTATGGGGGCGTCTGTGACCAGGGAGCCCATGTACATCTCCTCATCCGTTCCGATGCCCTTTGCACCGGTGGACATCACCGACGTGGTCATAAGGAGCTTCATCCCCAGGGATATGTTCTCCACCGCTCCGAGAGACAATCGGTTCAATGAGATGGCATGGGAGGCCATCCTCAGGTTGTCCATGGATTCCTCGATGTCGAAGGGTAGAACGGCAAGCATCGCAGAGGTGATCTCCATCTCCTTCAGACCAAGGCTCTGCAGCCTGCCAAGGGCCTCCTTGTAGCGTTCGATGACCAGCTCAAGCGGAAGACCCGAGATCGATACTATGGCGGAAGCCATAATCATACCCTCTCCGGCACTCCCGAGCGACCTTTCGCTCACCAACCTCCTGAAATTCACAAGGGCCTGTCCGTCATCGGCGCAGGCCACGAGGGCTGCGGGAGAGAACATGTTGGGACAGATATCGGCCTCCAGTATCTTGGTCATCCTGACCATATCCTCGACCTTTCGCCCGCTCGCAAGGATTATTCCGACCGCCCTCACCTGGTCCTGGCTGACCGAATACCCCTTGAACGAGTTCTTGCAGAGATCGTTGGCGAGATCGGAGCGGACCCGTAGGGAAGACTTGCTTTCCGAAGCGAGAACGAGGGTCTCCGCCAGGACCATTTCTGTGGAATCCCTCAGTCCCAACGGAAGTTTCAGATGGTCCGTGACCGTGTTGAACATCTCTGCGATCTCCACCGGTGAGCCCTGCCTGCTGGAAAGGCCGACGGAGATCATACGCAGGTGTATCTCGTCGATGGAGGGATAGGCGGGGGATATCGCCTTCAGTATATCCCTGGCCTTTTTTGACCGGGCGATGAAATGGGCCCTGGTGGATTCGACCTCCTTCAGGAAGGATGAAAGCTCGTACCTCGATATCCTCTTCCCCCTCTGCTGCATCGTGACCAGGGCTTCCTTGCCCTTGAAGGTGAGTATCATCGGCTTGCCGTTCACGATCGCGTTGTACCTGCTCTCTGTGGAGTTCTGGACGGTATCGACGATCCTGGACCGGACTTCCCTCTCCTTCTTCACGATGTTCTCCTTCTCGATCACGAGGTCCTTGTAGGCCGAGTTCTTTCGAAAAATGGTCTTCGGAATGCCCGGGGCGAACCTTCCAAGGTTTTCGAGCTCCTGGTCGATCTTTTTCTTCCTGTTGTCCAGCACGATGAGCTCCGCCCTCAACTTCTGGAGCAGGGCTTCAGAGCCATTCGCCCGTGACACGGCCCCGGTGGTCGTCACAAGGCCCAATTTCGTCAGCTCGTCGACATCCGACGGGGACGCTTTAAGGTCCTTCATCTCCTTGATCGATCGCAGCAGGGCCACGGCCATTTCGCATTGCATTCAATTCCCTCCAAGGTCCAATATCTTGAGTTCGACATTCCGGGGTCCGACATCTGGAACCAACCGAACGATCAGCGACCGGCCCGATGGAACGGGATCAAGGAACGGGTCCCCGGAAAGGGCCATCTCGAACATGGCACAGGCTCCGGACCTTCTCGATGCCCATGAGAGGTCCGTGCCCCTCATCCGCTCCCTCTCCCGGACCAGCCGGTCGAACCCGTACATGAACTCGTAGAAGTTGCGGTGGAACTGGGTGCGCATCAATTTGGCCGCACCGGCCTCATCGAGCGGGAAGGTCCAGTCCAATCCCTCGATATCGGCGAAGAAAAGGTTTCCGTCGGGAGATATTACCGAATCCTTGTCCAGCCAGACATCGTGATAATCCAGCATCACAAAACGCTTGCCGGTACACTTCAAGGTCCTGGCACCGAGCGTAAGTGCCGCCATCCCCGAGCGAATGTAGTTCTGTATGAACTCATCCAGCATCTCCACGTCATCGATCCCGAACGACCCGAGCACCGCATGGACGTTGTCTCCGAGGGTTGACGAGGATTGGTAGTACAATCTCACGTCCGAGGGAAGGAGCCTGACCTCCTGGTAGAAAGGACCGGGATCATCGAGCTTCCGGTACCAGTAGTTCTCCCTTGCGGATCTCATTATATCTTCCGGCAGAGGCTCCGCCCTGACCATCGGACAGAAATAAAATCCGTTGATGGAAGGTCCATCCGCCATTTCCGTGATGGCCGCATCCTCCAGGCATGCAGTGCGGCTCATGGCCCCCCAGGGGTTCTCGTCGAACCAGGATTCGGTCGCAAAAGGATAGTATTCAGATGGGACCGAGATCCAGGAGGGGTCCTCGTACATCGGTCTTCTGGCTCCCACTCCCTTGATGCTCAGGAAGAATTCCCTCCCACCATATGAGACCTTGGGTTCTGGTATTATCGCCCCGCGGTTTCCGTCGGGGACGATCCTTGCCTCCTCTTTCGGATCGTCAAGTATCCTTCCCGGGACCAATACCTTCCCTTCGAACGGAGTTCCAAGACCCTCCATGTTCTTTGGTATGATGGGAGGGCCCCCTGATCCATTGACGGCAAGCCTCTCGGAAGCCTTTCCTATGATCACGGCCTTGACCACCAGCTGCATCACCTTCTGATTATGTCCTTCTTGATCCTCTTGGTCCTGGCGGTCTCGACGTACATCTTGCTTATCGGTTTGAAACCAGCGACAGTGGCGATCCTTATCGAGGCCAGGTTCCAGTCCGCTATCTCATCCACAACGACAGCGACCCCCATCTGTCTCATGGCTTCGAGCCGGGCGTTGAAAAGCTCCTTCGCTATACCTCTACCCCGGTATTCCTTTACAACCGATAGCGTATGGACCCTTCCGTATTCCCCGCATACTTCTGCAAAAGCGAAACCCACGATCTTCCCGTCCATTTCCGCGACGAAGGCTATGTCCCCGGATCGAAAGCTGGCACCGATCCATTTCTTCGAGGGGGTCCTGTATATCTCCTTTGCCAGCTTCATGATGACCGGGAGGTCGGCTTCCCGCATCGGGCGGACAAGGTCCGTATCGTAGGTGCATTTGGGGATACCGTTCAGCTGGTATACGGTGTGTGTCTCGAAGATGTTGTAGATGTCCTTCTCCTTGTAATTGTTAGGAATCGAACTGGTGATGGGATATGAGCTGAAACCCTCCTTGATCCTGACGATGTGCTTGTCTTCCGTGAAGAAGTCCTTGCACCCGATGAACCTTCTTATCATCTCGGTGAGCTCGGAGTTTCGGCACAGGATCGTTCCGATCTTCGCCTCCTTGTTGTACAGTGCGAAGCCCACGAGATTGTGGTCCTTCGTGGAAGCGGCCACCACACGGTCGCCTACGGACAGCGACTTTCTTGTCCAGTACTCCAGGAAGGGCTCGAAATGATACGTGGCAAGGTTGCGGAAATGAGGGAAGCCCTTCATCTTCCTTATCCGGTAGATATAAACGGTATCGACCGGGCCTCCGATGGTGCTCATCTCCCGAACGTTGGTAACGACACGATACCTCTTCTTCCATCTGGCCCATTTGATAAAGATATAGAAAAGATAGATGATGGACAGCGATCCCAGGATGATGAGGGAATAGACAACGATCATCGTGAACCAGTCTATCTCGACGGAATATGAGGATTCGTAGACGTCCAGCTTGATGGTGATCTTGAAGGATGCCGAGTCCCCCTCCCAGGTTCCATGGTCCCATTCATCGTACCTCTCCGCGAAGAAGAAACCCGTCCTCTTCTCGAAATACAACCTGTCTATGAAATGGTAGCTGAAGCGTCCGTAGTCGTCGTTCCTGTTCGCTCTTCCCTCGTACTCCACCTCGATGACCTTTCTGGGGATCCCCTTGCTCCAGAGGGTCTTGTCAGTGTTGGTCACCGTCCATTCGGAGTCCAGTATGTCCAGCTTGTCCCCTTTCTCGACACCTGTCGGGATGCAGAACCAGACATACATGTCGGTCGTCGGGATGCCTCTGTAGACCGGATCGTCCAGATCGAAATGGTCGGAGGTGTACCTGAAGGTGGCCCGATCGAAGGATACCGTGCCTCTCCTCTCCCCGTAGTCGTCCGGTTCGGTGGAGGACCAGTAATCCCACCACCAAGAGTACTTCACCTTGGCGACGGTCTGGTTCCATTCCGTTACCCTGTATGTTCCCTTCCCCTCGGTTTCCTCATTGTATCCTGAATAGGCCCCCCTGCACTTGCTGATATCCTGCTCGTATTTGTATTTGAAATAGGTCCCCACCCCTGGTTCCGTTTCTGCGGAGACAAGGTCCACGGGGGACAATACCGGAACGATCAAAGATACGAGAAGGAGAGACGAGATCCAAAGAAGCATCGATCTACCGTATCCGCTCCTGGCTGCGGAAGAATAAAACCTTGTCATATCTCTCGCTCTCCCCAGGAGTGAATGCGCTCATCCCTTTTTAGTACTTTCATGATTGAGGACGTTCAGCTTTTCCAGACCATGACCTCCGTCCCGACCACCACTCCGTTCTCACCGGCGAGGCCCTTGTTCATCTCTATGACATACCTCACGGGCTCCCCGCTTGGATATCGTGTGAGCTCGTTGTCGGGGACCCCCGGTTCAGGGTCCGCCTGGGATACTTTAACAACGATGAACTCCTGGCTCACGAAGACCATGTCCAGGGGGATCAGGGTGCCCTTCATCCAGAAAGAGACCTCACGGGGGGGTTCGTAATAGAACACCATCCCCTCGCTGTCCGAAAGTTCCGTCCTGTTCATCAGCCCTTTCGCTCTTTCTTCGGGGGTCGATGCGAGCTCGCAATGGAGGGATAGGAGCTTCGTCCCGTTTTGGGAGAACTCCACAAGGTATTCCCCCTGTACCTCTTCCTCGTCATCTCCCCCATCGAGGCATCCCGTGATGGAGGGGGCCAGCAGAAGAACGATAAGGACCGCAAGATACCGCTTCATATTGTACACCTCAGATCGAGAAGAGGACGACCGCTGCAATTGCGAAGACAATGCCTATACCCTGTTTTACCGTTAGCGGCTCCTTGAGGACGAAGAACGACAGGATGATAACGATCAGAGGGTAAAGGGCCGTCATTGTGACTACGACGGATGCCTTCCCTTTGGAGAGTGCGATGAGGAACAGAAGCGAACCGAGGGCGCCGGCTGTTCCGGCGATCAGGGCGAAAGTGAATCCTTTCCCGTTGAACTCCGGTCTGAAACCGACGAAAGCAAGAACTATCAGCACGACCCCCAGGGTCCCTACCGCCTCGTATATCAGTATGCTCCTTGGCTCGATCCCGTTCTCCGAAGCCATCTTGGGAAAGAACCCCCACAGACCGTAGAGTAACAGGGAGAATACGGCGTATATCAGCCACGGCTCCACTTTCCTCACCACGATGAGTATATGGTGGAACACCGATAAAAAAGGATATTTTTCAACACTTGTATTCCTTGATCTCCCTTGCAACGTTCCGGGCCATCTCGTCGAGCTTCGAAAGGTCCTCCTCCGTCGGCGCCCCCATGGCCTCCACCACAGGCCCCACGAACTTGCACGCGGACTTCGAGGCGAACTCCTCGAGCTCCTTCACTCCGCCGCCCCCCCAACCACAGGACCCGAAGATCCCCAATACATGGTTCTTGATCCTGGATTTGGTGAGGAAATAGACGAACTCGTCGACCGGGGGGAAAATACCGGTATTGTAGGTGGGGGTCCCTATTATGAGTCCCCTGTATCTCCATGCATCGTTCACGAGATATGATAGATGTGATTTGGAGGCGTCGTGGACGCGGATCTTCTCTATGCCCTCCTCCGCAAGGATACGGGCCACCCTATCGGCCATCTTCTTGGTGTTCCCGTACATCGATCCATAAACTATCACGGCCCCCTCGATGGTCTCCATCGATGAGAGCTTGTCGTAATATCCTATTATGCAGTCGGGATTCGATCTCCATACCGGCCCATGGGTGGCTGCGATGACCTTGATATCAAGACCGGAGAGCTTCTTCAGGGCCGACTGGACCATGGGAGAGTATTTTGCAACTATATTGGTGTAATATCTCGAGATCTCCTCCTCGTAGAACTCGATGTTCAGCTCGTCGTCGAATATGCCACCGTCGAGCGATCCGAAGCCACCGAAAGCGTCCCCCGAGAACAGTATCCTGTCCTTGGTATCGTAGGTCATCATCGTCTCCGGCCAGTGGACCATCGGAGTAAGGTAGAACTTGAGCTTCCTCGATCCCAGGTCGAGCTCGTCCCCGTCTTCCACCAGGTGTATGTTCTCCGTTATCTCGTAGAAGTTCTCGAGGAACTTGGCGGTCTTCTTGTTCCCCACGAGCTTGATATCCGGGAAGGCCGATATTATCGCCTTGATCGAGCCGGAATGGTCCGGCTCCATATGGTTGATCACCAGGTAATCGATGGTCCTACCCTTTCCTATCAGTTTCATGATCTTGTCCAGGTATGGAGATGTCACGGTGAACTTCACCGTGTCGATCAATGCTACCTTCTCGTCGATGATCATGTAGGCATTGTAGGACACACCACAAGGAAGCGGCCAAAGGGATTCGAACAGATGGGTCTCCCTGTCGTTCATGCCTATCCAGTACACGTCCTTGGTGATCTCGATGGGATTGTCCATGGTCCTTGCTCCTTCGGGACTGGGAGAAAATGGAGATATTTAAGGATTACACATGGATAGTGAACAAATTTGACCTTCAGCAGAAAGAAACCCTTAAGAACAAAGAGAATATAAGGCGCTCACCAGGAGGTCAAGCGAATGATCCCTACCGAAGATAGGTGCACCTCGTGCGGAACCCCGCTCCAGGCCGAGAAATCGGTCAAGTTCAACTGCCCAGGCTGCAACGAGCAGACGATCGTAAGATGCGGCCAGTGCAGGGACCAATCAGCAAACTACATGTGCCCGGGATGCGGTTTTCAGGGCCCCTGAGGAGAGCTCGACATGGGTGAAGTATTGATCAGGTACAAGGTCATGCCCGAGGGCCCCGATGTGGACCTCGAGGGAATCGCGAATAAATTCGCTTCGTACGTTCCCGACCACGGTCGTGTTTCCAGGTACGAGATAAAACCTGCGTTCTTCGGTTTGAAGATGCTCGAATGGGCGGTCGTACTGGACGACAAGAAAGGCGGCGGAGAGGAACTTGAGCAGAAGATGAACGAGACCGAGGGTGTCCAGTCCGTGGAGATCCTCGAGATGGGCCTGCTCTGAACATGATGCTCAACGGCCGGATCCCCGTTTTACCGACCGAGGACCCCGAAAAGGTCCTCCAGTGTATTTTGAACATTTTTCCAGGCAGCGAGGTTCAGACCTCGGAGGACGAAATGACATTCAGGTCCGCCGATGCCTCAAGGTTTCTGGAGCTTCTGAAGGAGCAGCAGATCCGGGATACTGCCATCATGGTCATCGAGAGGAGTTTTTCCGGGGATCGTGCCTCCTTCACCCTCAACAAGCAGGCGGCCTTCGTTGGCAAGGTCAATTTCACCGATGGCTCTTCACACCTTGGAGACCTGGAGATAGAAGTCACCGAGGGGGCCGCCGAACTGATCGAAAACATCCGCCCCGAGCTCGATTAGGACAAGTTGGTTCAATACCACTTATATATGGTCCGTTCCAATCACATTTACAATGGCAGCATGGAGACCGTCACTGGCAGCCGCTGGCATCCTGTTCATTTCGATCCTGGCTGCCCTGGTCATGATCTCCCTTCCATCGATGGCGGTAGGACCTACCGGGGTCGTAGAGATCGAGGAGGACACTTATTACATCAGCGTCTCCCCGGAAGACCCTGCCGAGGTGTTGATAGATGTCTCCCTTCGCTCCACGGAGACAAGGAACTCGGTGTTCGACATCGTATACGAAATGGATGGTCCATCCACCTGGAGCGTGGAGCTTCCGGAAAAGGTCTATCTCGGACCGCTCGAGAAGAAGACGTTCAAGGCTGCGGTATCGTGCCCGCATGGAGAACTTGCAGAAAAGTCCGCCACCCTCGAAATAAAGGCGATCCCCGAGGGGATGGGGGTCTCCTGGGACGGGGAGGTTTCCAGTGACACCTGCACGATAAGGGTGGAACCATATCTTTGGGCTTCCCTCGAGTTCCAGGATGACTTCCTAATGGACCTTGACAGATCGGGCGAATTCGGGGTTACCGTCAGAAACGACGGCAATACGGTCTCCCTTATCGGAGCAAGGGGGGTCCAGGAGAACGGACTCATTATCCCGCCGTTCAGAATGATCGACCCCGGGGATACAGTCCAGCTTGTTGTAGGATACGAGATACCTGAGGAGGTCGATTCCTACTCGGTCGAACTTACCGCTGTCTCCGGTGATTGGAGTTCCCTGGAAGCTGTCGAGCTCGAATTTATTCGTGAAGGGAACCTTTACCACCTTCTCTTCAGGAGAGGACCGTTCCTCATCCTGACAACAGCTAATGTTCCTTGGGAAGATCCGGAGGTGTCCCTGTTCTGTCTTGGCGGGAGCCTCGAAAACGTGGGACTGGAGATAGTCGAGGGACCGGAAGATGCCAGACTGAGGACCGAGAGAGAGCTCGATCTGAGCGATCTGGAACATGAGTCCCTGCTCTACCAGATCACCGGACTTGACAGGGACACACTTGTAACGATAAGAGCATACGGCTTTTCGGATGACGAGAAGATCGTTTCCAATCCTGCTATCGTGAGAGCGAAAGGGGAGCCCGAGGAAACATTCTCGGTCCCGATTCCGGCTGTCGCGGGCGGAGGTGCTGCCGCCGCTTCCATCATTGTGGCCGGCTCTGCAGCTTATTTATACTCTGCCTCCGAGGTCTTCAAATACAGGTGGCTCACATTGGCACTCGTGCCGCTTTATTCGCTAGTACATGATGAAAAGGTCCTTGACCATTTCTTCCGCGGTCGTCTCTTCGAGTATATCAAGGAACACCCGGGGGTCACTTTCACGGCCTTGAAGGACCATTTCGAGGTCAACAATGGCACCCTCACCTACCATCTTCACAGGCTGGAAAGGGAGGACCTCATTACCTACCGGAACCTTGGAAAGTACAAGATGTTCTACGCCGACGGGGTGAGGATAAGGGGCTGCGAGGTCGTCATCTCCCCCCTGGACAAGGATATCATCGAACTTATCTCCGAGAGGCCCGGGATAACAACGGCACAGGTCATCTCCCTGCTCAAGGGAGAGAGGTCCCAGAGGACGATCTCGAGGCATCTCAAACAGCTCGAGCGGAAAGGTTTCCTCGAGGTGGAGAGATCACACGGTGCGAGAAGACTTTTTATCACGGGAGAGATGGAAAGGGTTCTGATGCCGCACAGGGGTGTTGTCGAGGTGGTGGAGATGACCGGGGTCCAGACTTGAGCTTCCGGCCTCTTCCATAATCGAATACAGCATATTTTAAATAAGATTTCAATATTGGCCCCTATGCCCAACCCACGCCGCAGTAGCTTAGTAGGTTAGAGCGTACGGCTGTTAACCGTAAGGCCGTCGGTTCGAATCCGCCCTGCGGCGCCAATATTTTTTTATCCTTCAGCCGAAGGGCGGATTCGAACGTTGTCCTGGAAGACTTGGGAAGAATATCTCAAGGCTTGCAGGTACGCGCAATTACGGAAGAATTGGGCTGTATCTTTGATGTTTAAGAAATGATCTTTGTGTAAGCTTAACATCAAAGTCCGCTGAAAAAGAATTATTTGTAACATGAACTTATTTAGCTGGACGAATCCGCCCTGCGGCGCTTTTAATTATTCATAAATTATAGCTGCAGGGCGGGTTCTAACGTGAATAAATGAGAGGTCTACCGCTTACTCGGCCTGGACCTTTTGCAGCAACTGTATTATCATCCTTTCCGGGGCCGCCCCTTCCTGATGATACTTTCCGTTTATGACCGTTCTCGGGACCCCCATGACCTTGTACTTCTGGGCCATCTCGGGGAACTCCTGGGCCTCGACCATGTCAGCGGTCACCTTGTCGCTGATGAGCGCCATATGATGGGCGAGGATCACGGCCCTGGGACAGTACGGGCATGTCGGTGTCACGAACACCTCGATGTGAACGTCCTTTTCCATTCCCTTCAGGAATTTCTGCCCCTCTTCGGAGATCCCTGGAACACCGATGGAAACGGTAAGGATCGAATCCAGAAGGGATGTGAACTCGTAGCCGGCAGGTATCCCGAAGAACCTGACCCCGAGGTACTCGAAATTCTCCTTTGTCCCCCTCATTATCAATATCGCAGGCGTTTTATCGACACCGTATTTCTCAGCCGTCTCAGCGTCCTTTTCAATGTCCAAATGCTCGACCGAGATCTTGTCGGACAGGTTGGCTATCTCCTGGACAATGGCCACCGTCTCCTTGCAGGCTATGCATCCGTCCTCCGCCGTGAAGACCATTGCGTGGACCGGCCCCTTCATCTCTCCGAGCGCTCCCTTTACCTGTTCCTTGGTTTCCTTGTCCATGAGTTCCATGTTCTGCTCACCCCTTGTATCGGTTACAGATAATGGAAAAACTACTCCCTTATAACCTTTGTGCAATAAATTTACACTACCGCCACGGGTGGATCATTCCCGGTCCCAGAAGTCATCTGGAAGGTCGCCGTAAAGCTCTTCCTCATCAATGTTGGCAAGGGAAGAGCCGAAATCGGTTCCGCAGGATTTGAACTGACCCTCGGTGAGGTCCGCTATATACTTCTTCTTCAGGGTCCAGTAGTTGATCCTCCACTCCCTGCCGTCGTAAAGGGTCGTTTCCTCTCTCTCGGTCTTGAGGATCCCGAGGTCCTCAAGCATGTAGAATATGTCCCGGTCATCCGTCTTGAGCATGTTATCGATGATCCGCTCACCGAAACCGAAGAAGTTGAGGACATGCTCGGCCATCTCTTCGGCGACCCCAACCTCGAGGGAACCCTCCTCGTTCTTGTTCTTGAAGGACCGCTGGATGGCTGTGGCTAGTACATAGCGGGAAATGACATCTCCCTTGCTCCCGCAGAAATCTACCAGCGTCGGTTTTCCGATGATCTCGTCCTTTAATACCATATCAATTCTTTTCCGGTGAATATTGATTCAATTAACCTTCCTATATGAGTTTTTAACCTAATTAAAATTCCCCTCATTATCAATCGGGATAAATGTGGCGGCTAGTTTTAATATTCCTGGCCCGGTTTCCTTCTTAGAGGGTGAGTGCAAATGGCCCTGACGCAGCTTAGCGAGAAAGCCGTAAGGATATCGGTCCTTGCATTTTCGATCACGGGACTGGTCATACTTGCGGTGATCGCGGAACTTACCGAGGTCGAGAGGATACACCTTTGGGAGGCGGAGGAATATGAAGGGGAAAGGGTCAAGATCGAAGGGGTAGTGATAGGAACGACACCTTCCCGGTCCGGTTCCGCATGGATCTTCCTTATCGAAGGGAATACGACCATGAAGGTATTTGTCGAGAACGGAAAGGGAGACCTGGAGCCGGGGGCCCTGGTGGAGATCGACGGAGAAGTGACCAGAATGGACGGGGATCCGGTGATAACCGTTCAGAACGATGATGACATCCGTCTCAAGGAGCTGGTCAAGGCCGGCCCCTATGAAGGAACTGCGGTCATGGGGGATGTCCTGTACCTGCCAGGGATGGTCCGCTCATGTTCCATGATCGGATATGACGAGGTCGAGGTGACCCTGGTCCCCCTATATTCGGCAGAAACCCTTGTACCTCCTGTCCTCATAAGTCTGATGGAGCCCGGTACGGACCTCAGGCCAGGGGACCTGATCAACATCACCGCACTGTTCATCGATGTGGGGTATGGATTGGCCTTCGGTGAAAGATGTTTCGACATGATCGCCAGGGCCGAACCTGTCACTACGGGCCTATTGAGATTGGTCGAGGATCTGAGGATCTCCCCGTCAAGCGCACCATGCCAGCCTTTCACGCTTGATGGCTATCTAAGGTATCCTGGAGGGGGGCGGACCTTGTATATTTCGGAAATGGCAGAGGGGGGCGAGATATCGATAAGGTGCAGACTGCCATCGGCAAGGGCCGGTCTTGAAAAGGGGGACCTGGTCAGACTGTTCAACTGTTCTTTCTCCTGGGACAGCGAGGGTATGAGGTTCGAACTAGACGCGGAGGAACTACTGGTACTGGAAAAGTACGGTCCCTGGAGATTGAACCTCGGATCAATGCCTCAGGGGCTCCTCGATTACCTTGACTGCAGGGTCGAGATTTCGGGGACCGTCCATGAGTTGCAGGGATCGGCCTTCATTATGGACGGAGGGGTCTCCCTGGAGCTCATGAACTATACGGGACCTCTTGGCAGGAGTGATACCGAGGTTTGCGGGCTTCTTCTTTTCGATGAGGAGCGAAACACCGTCTACTTGAGATGGGAGGCTGGGTTCACTTGATGGAACTGGTCCTGCTGGTCCTGCTCGGAGCCCTGGTGGGAACCGGTTTTGGTGTTCTCACAGGCCTGATACCGGGATTACATGTCAATAACGTCGCGATAATACTCCTTGGCCTGAGCCCCCTGATCTCTTCGATCCTCCAGGACGTTTCAGGTCTTACCCGGGGCACGGCCATGGTGATGGTGGCATCGGCCATCGTGGCAACTTCAATGGCACATACTTTCCTGGATTTCATTCCCTCCACGTTCCTTGGGGCCCCGGAAGCGGAGACAGCTCTCTCGGTCCTCCCGGCACACGGAATGCTTCTTGAGGGGAACGGCTACGGAGCGATCTTCCTCTCGGCCGTTGGCTCCTTCGGGGCGATAGTGGTGGGCTGCCTTCTGATGCTTCCGTACCGGCTGCTTGTGAACGACCCCGTTAACGGTTACCAGCTTCTCAAGGAGGTCATGGTCTGGGTCCTGATCGGGGTCGTGGTCCTGATGATGGTCACGGAGACCAAAAAGGTCCCGTACATACTTTCAAGGGACAGTAACGGAGAGCGGACCTGGAAGGAGGGGAGGTTCTCGTCGACGCTTGGAGTTCTATCCGCCTTCCTCCTCTTCCTGGTCGCGGGTATACTGGGGCTAGTTGCCCTGGACCTGAGACTTTCTTCACCGCTCGGTCTTCCTTCGACCCCCCTTTTCCCTCTATTGTCGGGACTTTTCGGGACCTCGACCTTGCTTGAATCGCTGAGGGGAGGTGCAACTGTCCCGGAACAGATGATAGAGAAGCAATATGTGAATGGTGGAGAGGCAGTGTCATCGATCACGGGAGGATCGATCGCTGGTTCGGTCGTGGGATTCCTGCCGGGGATGAGCGGTGGCGTGGCCACTGTCATTGCCATGATCTTCCGGAAGGAACCAAAACCGACCTCCGTCATCCTCACTCTCTCGGCAATAAACACAGCAAACTCGTTCTTCGTCCTGGGCGCACTCTTCCTGATCTTGAGACCGCGATCGGGAGCGGCAATAGTCGTTAACGAGCTGGTTGCCGTGCGTGAATGGAACACTGCATTCCCGCCCACCGAACTTGCACTTCTGATGTCAGCAGCCCTCCTGGCATCCTGCCTTGGTTTCTTCCTGACCTTGAAGCTCGGGTCGAAACTTGCAAACGTGATGCCCAGGCTTCCCTACGGGAAACTGGCATGGGGGATCATAATCTTCATCTCGGCGATGGTCCTGGCTTTTACCGGTCCTCTGGGACTTCTCGTGCTGGCTGTCTCAACATCTATCGGCATGATCGCGCCGCTAACGGGAATAAGAAGATCACATGCAATGGGGGTTCTGCTGCTGCCCGTGATAACAATGCTATGGTAACACCTGGCGAATGAGGAACCAGGTCCCTGAAACCGGTATCAGACCGGCTTCCCGGTCATTCTCCCGTAACAGTCCCGTCCGAGCTCGTAGGCCCTGATATACTGCTTCTGCAGTACGAGGTTCTGGATGGTCTCGATGTCCCTCTTGAACTCATCCACCTCCCTCCCCTTGGAGTGGAGCCTGGTTATCTCCACCTTTATCTTGGGGATCAGGGTGAAGAGCTCGTTGCGGGCTTTATCGTTGTCGACGACCTCAGGTTTGGATTGGTCCTTGGGCTGGATCTTGTCAACTGTGCTGGGCCTTGCTGCCTGGCCACCCATTATGGTCGTCATCATCTCGGTCTTCAGCTGTTCGGGCGATCTGGTAAGGAGCTCGTTCACCTCCTGGTCCATCTCGATGAGCTCCTTTTCCGCCTGATGATGGTCGAGAGCGTCTATCAGTCCGGTGATCCTTTGAACCCTTTCCCGGAAAGAGTCCACCTGCATCCCGGACCTCTGGAGCCTCGAGATCTTTCCCTGCTGGGCTATCAGGTTCCCCCTCAACTTGTCGAGCCTTACCTGAAGGGCTTTCTTGTCGGAAACCTTTTCCGCAAGGTTCCCGGAGACCTTGGACAGTAGTTCCAGTGCGCTTTCGACATCCCCGGCGTCCATCAGTACCTTGGATTTCGTGAGGACGGCCTTGTATTGCGAGACCTCGATGCCGACCGCCCTGCCCTGCTTGATCAATTGCGACATCTTCTCGATCAGATCGCCCACCCTGAAGGTCGCGACCTTGATCCAAAGGGATTCCCGCAACTGGTTCAGATGGTCCATGGCCTCCTTGAACTTATCCTCATCCGCAAGTGAATAGGCCTGTGATATCTTTGCATCCAGGTCCCCGATCTCGACCTTCCTGCTCTTGCATTCGGAGGCCAGGTCCCTGATCTCCTTTTCCACGATGGAGAAAGTCCTCTGGGTCATCCTCTCCTCGAGGTCGACCTGGGCCTCTATAAGAAGGTCGAGTGCTTCACTATGCTCCTTGTTCTCGATATGCTTGATGGCCTGGGCAAGCTTCTGTTTGGATGGTAAAATGTCAAGAAGCAGTCCGTCTGCTTCTCTGATGGTCTCTTCCACGATATGCTTCCTCTTGTTGATGACCTTGTAGAGCCTTCTCGATGAGACCCTCTGAAAGAGGCTCTCCGCTTCGGAAACCGCCTCCTCGAACTTCCTGTCCTTGAACATCTCCTTGAGGTTCTCGAGGTCCTTTTCAAGGAGCTCTATCTCCTGTTTGTCCGCCTTGAGTTCCTGTATGCCGTTGACGATCTTGATCAGTAACTTCTGATAGTCGAGCTTGGCCTCCTCGTTGCTCATGTAGACCAGCTTCTGATCGATGACCTCCATCACCTTGTCGAACTCAGCCATATCGCGGGAAGAAAGGAATCCGGAGGCCTTTTGAACGGGATCCTCCAGTGGTGAGATGTCCACCCCTTTTCCCTGCAGGATCTTCATCTTTTCCTTGATCTCGTTTATCCTGAAGGTTGCGACCTCGAAGGACTTCTTCTCCTTCAACTTCGCAAAGGCGGCGGAAGCTTTTTTCACCATCTGCTGTGCTTCTTCCACAGAGCCTTCGATCACCAGGTTCTCTGACTTGTCCAGTATGTTCAAGATAGGGGTCACATCGATGGTATCGGAGAGCCCCTCGGCCCCCTTCCTGAGTTCTTTTACCTTGTTCTGCAGGTTCTTGACGTACTTCTCCTCGATCTCGGCGGACTCGGTCGTTACCATGTCGAGGAAAGATTCCATAAGCTTGAGGGCTTCCTTCGGGTCGGATCTGGACCTTTCTATGATCATTTCCTGCTCCTTTTTCAGGTCCTTGTACTCAGCAGAATCGGCTCCCTTGGTCTCCTCTATCTTTGCCATTATCGGCTCTATTGAGAGTAGAAGGGATTCCAGCCTCCTCATCTCCTTGCTGTCCTTTTCGGCCATGGCCTTTGCAAGCAGCTCCTTTCCCCTAACGGTCGCTTCGATATAATCACCGTTGAAAAGCAGCTCCTTGACCTCCTGGAGCTCGTCCCGGATGGAGGAAGTGTCGACATCGTCTGATAGATCCCTGATGATGCTCTCCACCTTCGAGAGTGTTTCATTGATGCGGAGGGTCAGATCTTCCGTGACCTTGGTGAAGGTCTTCTTGAGTCCGTCCTCCATCCCGTTCAATACCTTCCAGACCTCCCTCAGACCTTTCAGGTCCTTATCCTGGTAGCCCTCCTGGGCCTTCCCAAGATCACCCTCGATGCTCTTTGCCAGATCGGTCTCGCCAACCCTGGTCAGGTCTTCTATGCGGGAGCGGATCCCCGATGCGATGCTTTCTATTCCGGTAAGTCTCAGGTTTCTCAGATACTGCTCCAGCCATTCCCTGGAGGTCGAAAGATATGACTGGAACCCTGATTCGTCCTCGTTCTCCATGCAGCTCTTCATGTATTCTATGTGAGGTTGAATGGGAGTGATGTCACCACCGAGCTCGACCACCTCCGAGGCCATTGAATCGATCTCACCGATCTCCTCTTCGGCCCCTTTGAGACCCTTTTCGGAGGGGGATCCATCCTTCTTATCATCCATTGCAGGTTCCCTTGCTTCCTCGGGGGTTCTCTCCGGCTCTTCCTCTCCATTTTTCGATGGTTCTCCTTCCTCTTTTTGGTCTTCACCGAAGGCCTTCTCCGGTTCCTCCTTGGAAGGTTCTTTCCCCTCTTTCTTACCCTCTTTTTCTTCCTTTTCCATTTTCGATGATCCTTCGGAGGGTTCTACGGATCCCTCATCTTTGTCCTTTGCCTTGAGGGCCTTCTCTTCGAATTTTGTCAGAAGTTTCTCGAATTTCTGAAAGGCCTCCTCGGTCTTCTTGTCGTCCTTGACATTCGATAGTGTTTGGTCCAGATTGTCTAGGATCCCGATTATCCTTGAAGTATCCACCCCTTTTTTCCCCAGCTCTCCTATTCTGCTGCGGAGATCCTCGATCCGTTCAGAATTCGCCGTCCCTTTTTTCGGGCTCATAACGACCCCCCTGCCTTCGAACATGCCAAATATGGCAACTATGGACTGAATTGTATATGTGATACTCCTTCTTTGTTATTTAAATTATGATTTGATTATTCAATGATAGGAATATCACTCTTCTTCTCCGGCTCCATCGAGGGTCTGCTCCATAATGTGGGCGCCCGAATCAATAGGGGTCCCCAGCCCAGCGGAAGGTAGGGTTGACTCCGGTACACCGGAGCCTTTGGAATCATGACCTGTAGGGGCAGGGGCTCCGTAAAGGTCCTCGTAGGAAACCTGCTTAGAACCCTCGACCTCGACCTCCTTTCCGAAGAGGTCCTTCCCCTCCTCCCTCATCTTCTTGACATGCTGGATGAACTCCTGCTCCTCCTTCTTCTTCTCCTTGGCCTGTTTGCGGGAGAAGTAGAGAGAAGCAATACCGATCACGACTATCAGGACGACGAGTGCTATCACCAATCCGATATTGGTCGGAGTGGCAATATCAGCAAGGTTCGAACCTCCCCCCCCGCCAGTGGAGCCTCCAGTTTTGATCTCTCCGACAATTAATGCTCCTTCTCCTGCCGTATCCGTCATTATATATCTTTCCGCGATCCCTTTGGTCTCACCATACCCGAGAACATGCTGGGCTACGGCAAAAAGGGTGAAGTTCGCGGGATCGATCGGAAAGCTCAATCCTCCTTCCACGAGCTCATTGAAGGGAATTAGCCAAACGAGGGACCTCTGGTTCGTGATGGTACCGGTGCTTGTATTGTGAAGGACCGGGTCGCCAACGTACTCCCTGTACGCTATGATCTCCTCACCTATGGGGTGCCTGTCTGGGATCTGGGCCCATGAGGAAAGATTCTGAAAATCAACGAGGGGTTCAGAGTATCCCGGCCTCATCACGTAAATGTAGTAGTGGAAGCTCCCGTCGATCTGGATGGAATCCTTGACCGAGAGTATGACCTCGAGATTGTTCCCCCTTCTCTGGTAGGAAAGGGATGTGATGTCAACACCCATCTCTTCGATCTTCTCGACCAGAAACTTTCTCTCATCGCCCGGGATATTGATCCTCCAGTTCTCGCTGAACTTGACCACATCCGCCGGTTCCTCGGGATAGTTCCTGAGAAGCTCCCCGACTGCCAGGTCCTCCGGTTTCTCCAGGAAT
>JBLIRH010000045.1:0-18052 GCA_049472215.1 Thermoplasmatota archaeon
ATCCTTTTGAGAACCCTTTGTCCGGTACTTTTCGTTCCAGCGAAATTAGTGGTATAGACCCCCAGGAGGATCGCGGGTGTCAGCGGGTATGTTCCCATATATAGGACCCTGTGCCATCTATGCTGATACGTCAATGACTCTTCCCATGGAGCGATGTGGGGCAGAGCGAAATAGCACAGGTACGCGATCGCCCCACCGATCAGTATTGCTGCTATGAGAAGAAAGACGCCGTAAAGGATGTCATTTCTCATCCCGAGCTTCTTCTGCAGGTCCGGAAGCCAATCCCTGAAGACCAAGGCATAGAGAAGGGACATGATTATGACCCACTGACTGATCGCCAACAACCTGTCCATATCACCGGGATCGAACTTTACCCTGGAAAAACCATTTCCAACATACCCATAGAAAAGGAAAGCCCAGACGAACCAGATAAAGAAATACCAGAAGACGGCCTTCAAGAGATCGTTCTTCATCCAACCGACGAGCTTTCCCTTGAACATGAAGTCATCGAAACCGTATATGAAGAAACCGAAGACAATGAAGCTGAAATGACCCGTCATGACGATAAGGCCGTGATCGAAGGGAGAAGCCTGAATGGCATTCTCCGGGACTGCAAAGATCGTTATCATTATCCATTGGTTCACAAAGAAGATCAATATCGCGCCAAAGATGGAAACGAACTGCCTGAACAGGCCGCCCATATCCGGGACCGGTTGTCTTCTGAAGTAGTGGCTCTGACAGATCGAGATGAGAACGTAATATCCAAGCATCGGTGAATAGTAGTTCCAGAACGCTCCTGGTCCGATCATGCTCCAGAACAGAAGCAACACGGCCATCCCTATCCCAAGGCCCAGTGCTGCCCCATACAACCAGGTCCGGTTTCCCCATCTGAGAACATACGACATCGGTGAACACCCCTATTACGATCATCCATTGGAATTTCGATGCAAATGGTCGCTGCAGGTCCGGTAGCGTTCGCCGGCCCTGTTCGGTGTAAGTTGATTCCCATTAAAAACATTTCCACCGCTTTCTTGCCCGCCCCTGTCCTGCAAAAAGCTAATTTAACCTTTCCCCGTTAACCTGTGCTGTCCGTCCCAACCGGAGTTCACCCATAGTCGGGAGACGTGGTTGGTCCGTGACGGCTAGACAATGATAACAGGGGGTAGGCTCTTGTTTCAGGAAAAGGAACAGTTCATGACCACGGAAGAGATCAGGGAACACCAGCTCCAGAGGATGAAAGCACAGGTCAAACACGCTTACGAGAACGTTGCGTTCTATCGCAGGAAGTTCGACGAGATAGGATTGAAACCGGAGGACATCCAGACCCTGGATGATATCAGCAGGATACCCTTCACGGTGAAAAATGACCTCAGGGACCATTATCCCTACGGCATCATCGCCGTGCCCATCGAGAAGGTCCATCGCCTTCATGCGTCCTCCGGCACCACTGGCATCCCGACCGTCGTATCCTATACTGAAAAAGACCTTGACACCTGGTCCAATCTCATGGCGAGGTGCTATTCCTGTGCCGGTGTCACTCCAAAGGATATCGTCCAGAACGCCTACGGATACGGACTGTTCACGGGAGGCCTCGGATTCCACATGGGTGCCGAAAGGCTCGGAACCCTGGTCATACCCACCGCAACGGGGAACACCAAAAGGCAGATCAGCATGATGAAGGACATGAAGAGCACGGTCCTCTGCTGCACGCCTTCCTATGCCCTGTATCTGATCGAAGCCCTGAAGGAAGAAGGGGTGGACCCGTCGGAGCTGAGCATCAGGATAGGCATGTTCGGTGCGGAGCCATGGTCCGACGAGACCAGGAAACATATCGAAAAAAGCCTGGGGATCAAAGCGCAGGACCTTTACGGTATGTCGGAGCTCTACGGCCCGGGTGTGGCCGTGGAGTGCCCGGAGCAGAACGGGCTTCACATATGGGCTGACGAGTTCTACGTCGAGACGATCGATCCGGACACCGGCAAGGTCCTTCCGCCCGGAGAAAAGGGCGAGGTTGTCTTCACGATGCTTTCAAGAGAGGCGATGCCGCTCCTGAGGTACAGGACAAAGGACCTCGCGGTCATTAACTGGGAGAAATGCTCCTGCGGGCGATCCCATCCGAGGATAATGAGGATCAAGGGGAGATCGGACGACATGCTGATCGTGGGGGGCGTCAATGTGTTCCCCTCCCAGATCGAGGACATTCTGGTGGGCATTCCGGAGCTTGGGGAGCAGTTCCAGATAGTGCTGGAGACGGCAAAGCTTGACAACCTTTATGTCCAGGTCGAGGTCGCCCCGGAATTCTGGGGTAAGGTCGACCTCAAAGTCCTTGCACAGAAGGTCAGCGACGCCATGCAGGCCTCGCTCACGCTCAGGGCAAGGATAGAGCTCCTCGAACCCGGGACGATACCCCGGACCCAGGGCAAGGCAAAGAGGGTCATCGACAACAGGAAGAAGATCTGAAGGACACACCTTCATATCCCGCATGTTTCCATTAATTCGGTAATATCCTAGATAATCATATAAAGGACCGGCAAACATATGTAGCTGGACCAGATTATTCGCTGACTGGACATCCACCACGGAGGATTTTGCTTGAGCATACAGAGGGGCGCGCCTGTTCTTGCATTACTAATGCTGGTACTTTCTTCGTTCATCTCCATGGCAGTACCTGTCCTTGGCGATGAGACTGGTGGAGAGAATGTACCGGTATGCGTTCCGGACAGCGTCGAATTCAGGTTCGAGTTCGATCCTTCAGGGGTCCAGTTCTACGACGTGGACGGACTCGTCGGGATAAAGAAGGACGGCTTCGATATCTCAGGGGTACCTGGAGAACCGTTCGTTCCGGTATCACTCCGGTCCTTCGTCCTCGATCCTTATGCCCTCGATATAGAGGTTGAAATTACCTCAAAAAGCTTCACCAAGCTTCCATGGAAAGGACCGATCCTCGGCGTGCCTGAACAGGTACCTATAGGTGATCCGCAGGAAATACCATTGAAAGGGTACTCCATATCTCTCGATGGACCCGTTCGGCTTCTGGACTCCGGATATATCAGGGGGCACCTGATACAGGAGATAGCTTTCCAACCGGTGATCCCCAGGGTGGACGGGACATTGGAAATATACGAAAGCGTGGAGGGCGAGATAAGGTTCAGCAGACCGGTAGCCATGGAAAAGATCAGCAATATCGACAGGCCCTCCTCGGTGTTCGGGAAATATCTGTCCCGCAGCCTCGAAAATCCCGGGGACCTCGACCGTTTCATGGCAAGACCCTTATCCTCCCCGGCAGCATCTCCGATCCAGGAGGACGATGTCCAGTACGTTATCATCACCGACACCTCGAAGGTCGGTACCCATCTGTCAAAGCTCAGCGACTGGAAAATGCAAAAAGGTGTACCATCAAGGATCGTCGAAATGTCCTTCATCCTGAGCAATTACAACGGGACCGACAACCAGGAAAAGGTCCGCAACTTCATCACCGACGCAGTGTCCATGTGGGAGACGGAGTACATTCTCCTTGGAGGGGATATCTCGGTCGTTCCCTACAGGTCGACCTATGTCAGGTCAGGCAGCTATACGGAGACCGACTGTGCTGCGGACCTCTACTATTCAGACCTGGACGGAACATTCAACGCCGACAACGACACCACCTATGGAGAGGTCTCGGACAATGTCGACCTCAGACCAGATGTCATCGTTGGAAGGGCCCCGGCCCAGACATCATCGGAAATGGATACCTTCGTGACAAAGACCCTGAAATACGAGATCGATCCCCTCACCGGATACCTGGACAACATGACCCTGGCAGGGGAGTACCT
This sequence comes from Thermoplasmatota archaeon, assembly GCA_049472215.1. GTDB lineage: Archaea > Thermoplasmatota > Penumbrarchaeia > Penumbrarchaeales > Penumbrarchaeaceae > JAFGLL01. Next base: position 3,816 of record JBLIRH010000045.1, read on the forward strand.
CGATGCCAATACGAATTCCTCCATTGGCATGGATGTGATCAAGACCACATTGCTGCCCTCCAACGTAAACGCTACATCCCTTTACGACAGCGCCCAGGGTGTCTTCGGAAACCTTAACCGGCCCAATTTCATGGGCCAGGTGGACAAGGGGCTATCATACGCATGGCATTCGGGCCACTCGAATTACAACGTGATGAGCGTCGGAACGGCCAGCAACGGTTACATGTACAGCTCGAACATCCAGAGCTACAACGGAGGCTACAAGATAGGTGTCATGAACTCGCTCGGATGCATAGCAAACCGCTTCAGCGTCAACGATTGCATCGGCGAGCTGCACGTAATGGAAGCAGACGGCGGATCGGTGGTGTTCATTGGCAACAGCAGATACGGCTGGTACGCCCCCTATTCCCCGGGATACGGAACATCCGAGGTCTACATGCGCGAGATGGCAACGGAACTTTTCACCAATGGAAATACCAATATGGGCGCGCACTTCGCCCTTGCCAAGGACTCCATGGTCGGGTGGTCCGGATCGGACAACTCCTACAGATGGCTCCAGATGGCATTGAACATGATGGGCGAACCCGAGATGCATGTCAGGACGGCCGAGCCCTCGGTCTTCAATATCACCCTTCCGGTCAATATCGGCCGATCTTATCCGGACTTTTATATCACCGTCAACGACGGTAACGGGCTTCCAATAAAGGATGCTCTGGTTTGCCTTCAACAGACCGGCTATTACGGCTACAACGTCTCAGGGACCAACGGAAGGGCGTATTTCAACTTCTCCACATCGAACTTCGACAAGGCCAACGTGACGGTGACTGGCTACAATTTCCTTCCCTTCAGAGGCAATATATCCATCGATATCAGACCGCCAACCATGGTGATGAATTCGTTAGGCAACGCAACCACGGGGGACGATTACGAGTTCAATTGCACGGTTTCGGACGAGTCGGGTATACAGAGCGTGTTCCTTGACATCAGGACAGCTTCACAGGATGTCAACGATACGACGGTCCGCCCCATGGTCAATATAGGAGACGACTGGACCGTCAATATCACAGCACCATACAATTCCACAGACGCTCTCATCTACAGGATAAGGGGAAGGGACAACTCCGGCAACTGGAACGAAACCGGATGGGGACAGGTGGATGTTCTGGACAATGACCTTCCCTGGTTCATGGAGGACACCTCCTCGGTCGAGGGGACGACAGGCGAAACCATCCTCTTCAACATCTCTGCTGATGATAACATCGGAGTTTCTTCCGTTCTGCTGAACGTTTCATGGGAAGGCTCCGACAGTGCAGAGAGCGTGGAGATGACGAAGGTCGGAGCCCTCTGGACCGGAACATGGTCAGTCCCTTCGGACAGGATCGGTGTACTGAGCTACAGCTCGGTCGTTTACGACGGAGCTGGAAACCTCAACGATTCATTGACGGGGAGTATCGAGATCCTGGACAACGATGCACCGGTCTTCTTCGAGGACCTCACCGATCCGGATGCGGCGACATCCGATGAGTACGTGTTCAGGGTGACCGTCGAGGACAACTTAGGCCTGGAGGCCGTCTTCGTCGAGTTCTGGAGGGGCAATTACCCGGAGCACGATACGATGCCCATGGTCGAAATTGAAGGAGTGTGGAGCTACTCCATAGAGCTTCCTCCCGACGACCTTGATTCTGTTTATCATCTCTTCCACGCTGTTGATACTTCCGGGAACTGGAACCATACAACCGATATTCCGGTACCAGTGACCGACAAGGACCCTCCGGTCTTCATGGACGACTGGTCGCCGGAAAGCGTCACCACCGGCGAACCCGTGACCATGGTAATTACCGTCATTGACAACATCCGGGTGGGATCGGTGGTCCTTTTCGCGTCGACGATGGAGAATCCTATGGAAATGGAGGTCCAGCCGGACGGTTCCAACTGGACGGCCGAGATGATCGCACCGGAAACCTCGACCGAACCGATAACCTACTGGTTCCAGGCATGGGACCCCTACGATAATACCATGATATCTGAGGAGAGGACGATCAACGTTATCGACAATGATGCTCCGACCTTCGGTGATGTCCTGGTCTCCGAAGAGGTGGATGCAGGGGACAACCTCACAGTCTCCGCAAAGATATCGGACAATATCGGAATGGACGAAGCTGAATTGGAATGGTGGCTGGGTGGAACCCTTGACAAGATGACCATGGCCATGGTCGAGGGTCCCGGCGGTTACTCCGCAGCATTCCAGATACCGATCGAGGCTTATGGCACGGTCTATTTCAGGATCCATGCAACGGACATCAACGGGAACACCGGAACCTCCGACAGGTTCGATTCGTCCATCATAGAATACGTTCCACTTGACATCACGGACGATGACGATGATGATATCATCGGTCCGGACGACGATGATGACGTGATCGATGATGACTCCACGAGCGACGATGATGAAACCAGCATCCCTTCGGCAGGTAGCGACTGCGACAAGGACGGTATGGACGACCTCTGGGAATACAATAATGGACTGTCCGTGGGTGTGGATGATTCAGGGAGCGATGCGGATGAGGACGGTTTCAGCAATCTGGTGGAGTACCAGAAAGGTACCGATCCCAAGGACGATCTGAGCTTCCCGACATCCGGGAAGGATGGAGGGAACGGAGATCCATCCGATCTGCTCATCTATATCGTCATAGGCGTGGTAGTGGTCGGTCTGCTCATCGTCATCGCTGTAGCTCTAATGGCCAGAAAGAGACATCCCTCCGCCGGTGGGGCGGAGATGGTCCTGGATGACGATGAGGACGACGAGGTAATGTCCTGGGATTGACCCGATCATAGAATTCTTTTCAGGTCGGGAAAGGATACATGACTTCCCCAGAAGGTGAAGGGTGGATGTGAAAGGAACCGTTCCTTCTCCAATTGGTCCCCTGACCTTACGTCGGTCCCCTCCGAGAGGACCAGGACATTGTAACCTCTCCACCTCAGTTCCTGAACAGCAGAAAGCACGCAGCAATCGGCCGTAAGACCGACCAAGACCGCGGACCGGACCTCTTCCCTGCTCCCGATATGCTCTGTAAGCCAATTTCCGAAACCTCTCGGGTCCTGGAACGGCTCACCGGGTCTGGCGTGTGCGTTGCCGATCCCCGGCCTTGTCCAGATGGGGGAGTTCATGGATTTGATCCAGGGGTCCCCTTTTCGCAGATCACCGGGAAGAAGGCTGTCATACCCCCATTCCCCAGGCCGGCAGCAGTCCCTTTCGTCTCCAGGTCTCGGCTGCCGGTAATCTGAGATCATCTCAGCGATGGTGATATCCCTGCCCCGAAGGTAGGGAAAGAACTCCTTGGTCAGAAAATCCACGGAAGGTCTTCTCCGGTAGCATCTGCCTCCTTCGGAGGCAAAATCGTTCTGGAGATCTATGCAGATAATGGGGATTTCAGAAGACATGGGCGGTGACTTAAGAGCCTGCAATGTTTAAAAAGTAACCGTTCGATACATATATGGAAATGTTCGAAAAGAAGAGCTGGAACGGAGCGATACATGTCGGTATCTCTATATTTCTCCTATTGTTGGTCCTTGAGATCTCCGATGGTGCGGATCCGTTCCCCGTTACCTCGGAACCGGAGGACCTCAAGGGAAGGCCCGGAAACGGGATGGTGACCCTTGAATGGACGGAGCCTTCTATAGGGGCATTCTCGGTGACACATTATTTCCTCTACAAGACGGAACTGGGCCAGCCCACCCTTCGATATCAGGTGGATGCTCCATACACCAACTATGTCGACAGGGATGTGGTGAACGGAAAGGACTACCAATATTTCGTGACAGCGGTGAACAGCCTGGGAGAGAGCGACCCAAGCAATGATGTGACGGTGAGACCGGACGGGGACCTACCGATCGTCAACATCCACATCCCTAATGAAGGTGGCATTTACTCAATGGGTCTTATCTCGGTTACCTGGAGCGGTCGAGATGTCACTTCGGAGATATCTAACTACGAGGTGAGGATCGACCAGGAGCAGTGGATCGACAAGGGGAAGCTCGAGGACCACCAGTTCGTCGATGTGGTCAGCGGAGGCCATACTATACAAGTGAGGGGTACCGATCCCGCCGGCAATAGAGGATATGACATGGTCAACATCACTGTCGACCTGGAAAGACCAAGGGTCCGGATCAACAACCCGCGTGAAGGACAATTCGTGTCCGAGGACTTCGTCAACATAACATGGGAGGGAATGGACTTCGAAACGTCCATCATATCCTACGAGGTCAAGCTGAACGGATACGGGACCACCTACAAGAGCGGGCCAACCTATTACAACAAGACAGGGATTAGAACGGGTGATTACACCATCGAGGTCATCGCCGTTGACCTGGCGGGGAACGAGGGAAACTCCCGTGTGAACATAACAGTTGATCCAAACGATCCGGTACTTCTGGTCCAGGAACCCCAGGACGGTTCCTTCACGAACAGCTCGAGCGTTCGCGTCTCGTGGTTGGGGAATGACGACGGCTCCGGGATAGCCGAATACTTCGTCCGGATCGATGATGGCGATTGGAGGTCGGTTGGACTCGAAACTAGCACGTCCCTGGCGGACCTTAGCGAAGGAATGCACATCATCAATGTCAAGGCGGTCGACCGCGGCTCGCTTGAAACCGTCTCCAACAGAACGATATACGTCGACAGGACGCTGCCTGAACTTCATATCCTCAGACCTTCCCCAAACGAGTCCTTCGGGCCCTCCAGGGTTCTCGTGGAATGGGAGGGGGAGGACCAAGGGTCCGGGCTGTCCCACTACATTTACAGGATGGATGAGGGCAGGTGGCTTACGACGACCAGGACGGAGATGGAGTATGAATCCGTATCCCACGGGATCCACCGCTTCGATGTGGCGGCAGTTGACAAGGCCGGTAACATGCAGGCCGAGACCGTTATTTTCATAATGGACAGGCTTCGACCCACGATCATCGGTTACGGTCCATTCGGAGCAGGGGTGCAGAGACCCGAAAGGATCTGGATGAACTTCTCTGAGGAGATGGACGCAAGGTCGCTCAGGATCTCCGTGGGGAACCTCACCGGGGACCTGAAACATAGTGGGACGAACTACACGTGGGCCCCGGATAGAAAGATGGAGTTCGGACATAGCTATCAGGTCTCGATCTCCGGGTACGACAATGCAGGTAACCCGCTGGAGTTCTTCTCATGGACCTTTTCAATAACGGATGAGGTCCGGGTAACGGGCAGGGTTTTCGACGATAACGGGAATCCGATCACGAACGCTAGGATCGTTCTGGATTCGGGGAAGACCTCGCTTACGGAAAAGGACGGAAGTTTCAACATAACCGCCAGGATGGGGGTCAGGACCATCCATGTGACCAAGGATGGTTTCAAGGTCAAGGTGATCGAGCTTGACCTTTCACCTGACAGGAACGGTCACGCCGGGAACATCTATCTGCAGAAGGAGGAAAGGGATAACAGCTTCAAGGTCCCTGGTTTCGTCTACGATCCATGGACCTATATCGTCCTGTTCCTGATCCTCGTGATCCTTGCGCTTTTCGGGTTTCTGTTGAAGGACCGCGTGAAAGAAGGCGTGGACATGGTCCGAAGAAAGATCGGAAAGAACAAGTGACAGCCCAGAGCTCGATCTCACAGTAGATTATCCACCAGCACCTTGATCCCGAGACCGATCAGCACCAGTCCTGCAAGGAGCTCAGCGACCTTGTCGAACTTTCCCTTGAGGCCGTCACCGATAAGTACCCCCATGAAGGACAGAATAAAGGTCACTGTCCCGACAATAATGATGGAGACAACGACTGGCATGTTGAGCAAAGGAAAGGTAATTCCGACAGCCAGGGCGTCAATGGAGGTCGCGACCGACATCATCACCAGGAGCCTGTTGCTGATGATCCTGCACTCCCTGGGCTTCTTCCACCCTTTAACTGAATCCCAGACCATCTTCAGACCGATGCCGGCCAGCAGAAGGAAGGCAAGCCAGTGGGCGGCTTCGGAAATGAAGGATTCTATGACATAACCGAAAAAGAAACCTATCCCGAAGAACAGCGCCTGGGCCGCTCCGAAGAACAATGATGCCTTGAGACAGAAACGCCAATCGATCTTGGAATGCGACATCCCGCAGGATACGGATACGACAAAAGCATCTATCGCGAGAACGATCGATACCGTTAGTATGAAGAACAGCTCCATATCCGACCCCTTGCGATTACGAAACTCTACTCATTATTAAACCTATATGTTGTGATTATCAGCGGTCAAATCATTAATATTGGGTCTCTAATCCGGAAGGGAGGCTAGAGAATGAGGATCGCCCACATCTCAGACCTGCACGTCTCCTCGCAGTATTTCGTCCCGGAATGGGGTGAGAGGACCGTCGAATGGATAAACGGCAGTGACATCGATCTCGTTTTGATAACGGGAGACCTGACCATGGACGGCCACCCCCACGAGTTCGATCTTGCCATGGGACTCGTTGACAGGATCGAGCCAAGGAAAATGGTCGTTCCCGGGAACCATGATGCAAAGAACAAGGGATACGAGGTCTTCGAGGAGATCTTCGGTACGAGGAAACCTTTCTTCGAGAACGATATGGTGGCGGTTCTGGGCCTTGATTCCTCGGAGCCGGACATTGATGAAGGACAGGTCGGCAGACACGATTACAGGCTGATCATGGAAAGGCTTGGTGTGGACAGGGCGACCATCCTCATGATGCACCACCATATCGTACCCGTTCCCGGGACCGGGAGGGAGCGCAACATCCTGACGGATGCCGGGGACGTGCTGAAGGTATGTGTAGAGACCGGTGTGGACCTCGTCCTTTCCGGTCACAGGCATCTTCCCTGGGTCTGGAGGATCCAGGATACGCACTTTGTAACTGCCGGAACGGCCTGCACCAGAAGGCTAATGGGCAGAACCGGGCCATCATTCAACCTGATCAGGATAGTCAAAGACGGCCTGGAGATGGATAGGATCGATACCAGGGACCTTTCATCTCAGCACCTTATGAAAGCCCCTCTTGCCCCGAAACTATGAACTCTCCCTCTCCTTGATGGTCCTGGTGACCTCCCTGACCTCCTGGACCCTGTCCTCGGAGCAGACCAGCAGACCGTTATCGGTATCTATTATGATGACACCTTTCAATCCCACGATCCCTATCGGCCTACCGGTAGTGGAGCGGACGAACACGTTACTGGCATCCTTCAGAACGACCTTTCCCGATCCACTGGAATATCCATCGAGCTCTATGAGGGAGGACCAGTTGCCGACATCTGACCAGTCAAATCCCGCCTCGACCATCATGACACGGGACGATCTCTCCATGACCGCATGGTCCACGCTCTTTGCCGGCAATTTCAAATAGGCTTTTTCAAGGTCTGCATGATCCCTTGGATCGACATTTCCGACATTAGCGAAGATCTCCGAGGAGCACTTCTCGAGCTCGGAAAGGAAGGTCGACGCCTTCCAGACGAACATCCCCGAATTCCAGAGGTGTCTGCCCCCCTCGATGAAGCCCTTTGCCGTCTGGAGGTCAGGTTTTTCTGTGAACCTTGAGACCTTGAACAAGCACTCCCCTACCTTTTCACCGGTCTCGATGTATCCATATCCGGTATCCGGTCTCGTGGGTCTGATACCGAAGGTATAGAGGCCGTCGTTCTCCGCGATGGAGGATATGCATCTATCAAAGGCTTCCCAGAAGGGCTCCGGGTGGGGAATATGATGGTCCGCCGGAACTACCAGGTCGATCTCATCGGATGCGCTGAGGAGGGCCCCCAGAGCACATGCCGGTGCAGTGTTCCGCCGATAGGGCTCTCCGATGATGTTTTTCTCCGGCAGCTCCGGGACCAGCTCCCTCGTTCTCCTGACGTGATCTGTCGAGGTTATGATCAGGACGTCATTTGGATCGAACCTCTGGAAGAGCCGGTGGCAGGTCTCCTCGATCAAGGTCCGATTCCCGAACAGTCTAAGAAACTGTTTGGGGGTCTCCAGTGTGGACAACGGCCAGAACCTTTCACCGGAACCACCGGCAAGAACGATCGCTTTCATTTCCCAGCCTCCGGATGCAGTAGGGACCCGGCACATTGTTCAAAATTTTGGAGCGGGGCCCCATCGATGTTGACGAACCGTCTATCGATTACTAGTGTTTAATCGTTTTCTTTAATACCTCAGAATATTTGAAAAGAAAATAAAAAATGCGGGGACCGGACGTTCACACATCCAATCCCCCTTCCTACCCCACTCTGGAGAACAACTATCGTCGACCTTTATTTAAATTGTTAGGGATGCTGGGGCGCCCCATCTTACTCTTCTATTTATATATATGCTTTGCATTAATGCAAAACATAGGTGTTCTCATGGAAGACCTCCAGAAGCTGTCCGGAACCATCCTGAAACTGCTGAGGAACAATCCCCGGGGGATGTCCGTAACGGAGATATCAAGGGCCTTGTCCCTCAATCGCAACTCCACTGCAAAGTACCTCGATATACTTCTCTATACCGGCAGGATCGAGGTCAGGACCATGGGCAGGGCGAAGCTCTTTTACATCACACAGAGAGTTCCCATATCAGCGCTTCTGGACTTCTCCTCGGACCATATCCTCGGGCTTGACGGTCAGCTCAATATAATAGAGGTGAACGATAATTTCCTGAGGTTCTTCGGGGTAAAGAAGGAGATGCTCATCGACAGGAGGGTCAACTCCATTGACCTGCCGGTCTTCAATACGGATACCCAGGTCGCCGCCCTTCAGAATGCGGTCAAGGGTGTAGATGGCATCCTGGACCTTGAAGTGTCCATCGGCGACGAAAGGCATTACTTCCGATCAAAGCTCATACCGACCATCCTGGCCGATGGAAAGAAAGGGGTCACGGTGATCCTTGAGAACGTTGACCAGCAGGTGGTCGCCCGCAAGATGATGAGCGAGAGCGAGGCGAAGTTCCGGGCCATTTACGAATCCGCCATGGATGCCATGATCATCACGGATAATGACAGGCTCTTCGAATGCAACGATGCTACCAAGAGGATGTTCGGATCCTCCGATGTCGAGTTCCTTCACAGGAAGTTCCATTTCTTCTCGCCTCCCCTTCAGCCCGGTGGGGAAGAATCCCAAAAGCTCCTTGCGAAGAAGATGGCACAGGCCAGGAAGGAGGGGCTCGCAAGGTTCGACTGGGTCCATAGAAGGTTCGATGGGACCGATTTCCAGGCGGAGACCATCATAACCCCCATCGAGCTTTACGGAAAGGAGGCCCTGCTTTTCGTGATCAGGGACATCTCCGAAAGGAAGGACATGGAAGCCGCTCTGAGGGACAAGGAAGAGATGTTCAGGGTACTTTTTGAAACGGTTCCGGATGCGGTGCTCATCCTTGAGAACGGTCGGGTGGTGCAATGCAACGAATCCTCGCTCCGTATGTTCGGTTTCTCAAGCAGGGACGAGCTTCTTGGAAAGTACCCGTGGGACCTCTCGCCTCCGTTTCAACCTGGTGGAGAGGTCTCAAGGACCAAGGCGAACAGGCTGTTGGCCGAGCTCGAGGAGAAAGATTCCATGAGGTTCGAATGGGAGCACCTCAGGAGAGGCGACCCCTTCATGGCGGAGGTCACCCTTGTCAAGACCTACCTGAATGACAGACCGGTCGTCCAGGGAACCATAAGGGACGTGACGGAGCTAAGGAGGACCCAGCAGGAGCTAAGGCTCAATGAGGGCCGCCTTCGAAGCATTCTGTCCTCCCTCCACGGTGCATTCGTTGGGCTGATAGATGAGAACTACAGGTACGAGGAGTTCTGGGGAACCAAGGAGCTGGATGAGAGGTACGGGATATCCTCTAAAAGCCTTGTGGGACGTTCCGTTTTCGATTTCGCCCCCGATGATAAGACAGAGGAGCTGAGGAGCATTCTCGGTATGGTGCATTCTACCGGAAGGGTGGTCACGATAGACGTCGAAGGTATCCTGCCGACGGGGACATTCTACCAGGAAATGTCGTTCTCACCCTACAGAATGCAGGATGGGATCGTCAAGGGAATAGTCCAATTCGCGATCGATATCACCGAAAAACATCAGGTCTTGGAAAAATTGAAGGAGACCGAGCGTTTGTACAAACTCCTCGACAACAACGTGACCGATGTCATATGGATGGCGGACAGGGAGATGAACTACACTTACATCAGCTCCTCTTCCGTCCATCTGACCGGATACGAGCCCGATGAACTTATCGGCATGAACATCGCCAGCAGGATGACAGGCAGATCCCTGAACAACATGATGGGGGACCTTGGAGGCGAATTCAGGGATTTTCTGGACGGCAAGCCGAGGGATTACAGCCCGCAAAAACTTGAACTGGAACTCACAAGGAAGGATGGTTCCACCGTATGGACCGAGATAAATGTCACCACCCTTACCGGACCTGACAGGCGGCCCATAGGGATCATAGGTGTTACGAGGGAGATCTCCAGGGAAAAGGAAGCGATGGACGAGCTGCACCGGAGGGAGGCTGTCCTGAGGACGATCTCGGAGAACGCCTGTTCGCTCCTGGAGGACGACATCGAAAAGGCCCAGGTCCAGGATGCCCTTGTGAAGCTTGGAAGGGAATCCCGGATAGACAGGGTATACACTGTAATGATCAGAGACGATGTTGGCGGGCATGAACTGGACTTCCTTCAGGAATGGTGTTCGGGGGACCATGGACCCTGGTCGGACCTCATCAAGGGTAAAGAGGGAAGAAAGCTCCTAAAGACCTTCAGCGATTGGCTCGGAAGTATCAGAACCGGTTCTCCGGTGATCCGCAGCATCTCAAGCTCCACGGCCACGGATAGAAAGCTCCTGGAACTTGCCGGAGCTATGACGGTACTGCTTGTCCCGATCAAAGGGGCGAAGAAGGTCCAGGGTTTCATGGGATTCGACGATTGCACCAATGAAAGGTACTGGTCGAACGAGGACATCGAGATCTTCAAGGCCGCCGGCCAGGTCCTGGGCCTTGGCTCTCTTCGCACCTGCTGAAAGTAGTGGTTTTGATGGCCTCAGAAGGATAGGAGCAGGAGGCCATCTTGGGAAGAGAGGAGAATAGATGAGTTAAAATTAAATGCCCCATGGAATGGGGCACCTCCTGCTCCAATTCTAGTATAAAACTATCTCATTATTAAGTTTATTCATTGAAATATTCACTATCGGTAACAGATAATAACCGGGCCAGCGTACCAGAATGCCATCCTTTGTTACAAACGGTCCTCGGCGACCTTCCTTATAAGGATGGAACCATCCTTGAAGAGGATCCAACGTATCTTGCTGCCGTTATGGAGGTCGAGCTTCTCGACGATGGTCTTTGGGACGGTCGTCCTCCTCCTGGTTCCCCTTATGGTCATCGAAGTCTCGGTGATATAACGGACCTTGTCTATGTCTATCTCCATTGGATCCCCATACATCAAGGGACGACCAATATATATTGGTCTTCATCGAGATGGTCAGTTGATATCCTTTCTGCTAATTGCATATACGCCCGCCATCACCAGGACGACGGATAGGGCTGCCAGGAAGATGAAGGCAAATGGCGCATTGACCATCCTGTCGAGGTCTATGGCATCAGAAAGGATATCCGCAACGACCGTTCTGACTATGTCCGAACCTGTGAATATGGACCTGAGATAGTGCATCCCGGTCGCGTACTGGATATTGAACGGGATGTTCACCATCACGATCTCCCAGAAGAATGCATAGAGAAGGCCTATCATCAGAGGTCTTTTGAAAATGACTCCGATGAACGAGAACAGCGCCGTGAAGAAAATGATCCCGGCATAGGATGCGAGGAGAAGATGAAGTAGCATGTCCGTTCTGATAAGAACGAACCGAGCCGAACCGTGCCCTGCGAGTATCACATACATTGTGATTATAGATACCGTGAACATGATCATCAGTGAGATCACAGTGCCGATGTATTTCCAGAGGTACACTTCTCCCTTCTTCGCCCCCCTGATGACCATGTAGGTCATCGTCCTGTTCTCGATGTCCTCGTTCACGAGGGATGATCCGTAGATGAGCGAGTAGAGGAGGACCAGGAACTGCAGGTACATGTACAATCCGAGGACCGAATAGAGTCCCCACCATTCCTTGAAATCCTCGGTGGTGTCAGCCAGCGAGTATATTGAGATGAAGGATGGTATGAGAAGGAAGAACATCGCAAAAATGATGCTTTTTCTCAGGAAGATGTCGCGGGTGGTCTTTCCGAGGATCGCAGAAGCCCGGTTCGGAAGGCCAGCCATGTATCCTATCTTTTCCTTCGGCATCTCAATCCACCAGATATTTGAATATCGCATCCAGGTTATCGTCCGGACTGTCGATCGACGTTATCCTCAGTCCGTTCTTGATCAGCATCCTCTGGAATCCTCCGAAGAAGTTCCCGGGAGAGGATGTTCGCACGAGTAGCTCCTTTGGATCATCCCCCAGGGAGATAGAGGAAACGGACGGAATTTCCAGTACGGATTTGGCTATTTGCTTCCTATCGTCGGTCATTATCCTGACCGAAAGCGGGTACTTGTCCATCGAATCCCTTATCTCATGCATGTTCCCCTCCGCCACCAGCCTGCCTTTGTTCACGAGGACGATGTTCGATGTGAGCCTCTCGATCTCGTAAAGAACATGTGATGATACAATGATGTCCTTGCCCTCGTCGGTCAGGTCATGCATGAGGTTCATGAGCTGGACCCTTCCTATTGGGTCCGTGCCTGCAAGAGGCTCGTCAAGGATCAGCATGTTCGGATCCCCGACCAGGGCCTGTGCGATCTTGATCCTCTGCCTCATCCCCTTTGAGTAACCGTCAACAGGTCGTCCCGCATCCTTCGCAAGCCCCACCCTCTTGATCACTCCCCATGCCATCTTCGAAGACTCACTGTGGGAGAGACCCATCAACCTCGCGTTGAATGTGACGAACTGGTGCCCGGTCATTCCGGGGTAGAACGCGTCCTGCTCCGGGCAGTATCCGATCTCCCTGTTGAGGTCCGGATTGTCCCATGGATCCAATCCAAGAACCTCCAGCTTTCCGCTGGATGGTTTGATCTGGCCCGTTAGAAGTTTCAGCATCGTCGATTTCCCGGCACCGTTGGGGCCAAGAAGACCCGTCAATCCCTTTCCGAAATCCACCGTGAAGTCGTTGAGCCCCATGACCTTGCCGTAGAACTTCGAGACGTTTAGGAGGCTTGCGACCAGGGATGTCATCTTGCAACCTCCTTGTTGTTGAACTTGTAGAATATCGCTATCCAGGAGGCAGCCACCAATCCCAGGCAAACGATGGCCACAACCCCGTAGCCGAATCCCATACTGCCGGAATTGTAGGATATCCCGAACAGGGGCTTGATGAGGTTCTTCATCATCAGGTTGATGTTGAGGACCTTGAAAATGTCGGTTTCGAAGATTTCCACCATTACATCCGATACGATGGAGGCGAAGATGAACGATCCGAATATGCCGACACCGGCGAAGATCCCCCTGTTGGTCATCGAGGAAAGCGCCATCGCTATGGATGAGAAGATCGCGATCGCAACCACAGATGCGATCAGCATACCTCCGAGCAACCACAGGTGCTCGAGTATGTAGATGAACGGTTCGTTGATGAAGGCCATCCTGGCAACGAATATTATTAAGGCCGGTACCAGAGTTATGACGGACAGGATGGTTGAAAGGGCAAGGAACTTCCCGACCATGTAATCGCTCTTTGTTATGGGCCTTGAGAAATACAGTGTGAAGGTATTGTTCCTGAGATCGTTCGCTATGATGCCCGAACCGCAGACAGCGGTTAGAAGGACTATCCAGAGGTACTTCGCGTAATTGAATCCGCCGCCCCACAATGTATTGAACATCTTCTCCTCGAGGGACAGGATCCTGGGGGGACCCGTGATCTCGACCACGACCTGCTGGGCCACGGCATGGTTGTAATCCCCATCTGATGTCTCTGTTGCGAGGACGAGTATGTTGTAGGGCATTTTCATTGAGAGATAGCCCGAACTCACGGTCACATGATATTCCCATTCCTCGCCGGGAGATAGCTCTTCCAAAGGTCTTATTTCATTGTAGTCAGCCTCTATCCAGTAATTCACATACCAGGACGGGTCGTAGAGGGGCATTAGGAGCGCTTCGAACCTAAGGTGCATCGATTCCGACCCGGTATTGCGGACCTTTACCCGGAACTCCCTGTATTCCTGCGAACGCATCTCCATCCTTCGAACACCGTTCTTAGAGTCCTCCACCTTTAC
>JBLIRH010000046.1:0-17531 GCA_049472215.1 Thermoplasmatota archaeon
CATAATCCGCAACCACGGGTCCGAGTTCGAGGGCTCCCCCGATTGGTCGAAGCTTGTGGAGCCTTCGGAGAGGTCGCTGCTGAAGTTGCTTGGTAGGTTCACCCAGATCGTTTCAGAGGCGGCTGAAAAGAGGAAGGTCCATCTGCTGCCCCTCCACCTTGTCGAAGTAGCATCCGCCTTCAACGAGTTCTACAGGGACTGCCCCGTCCTCAACGAGACCGATGAGGAAAGGAAGGGGGCAAGACTGGCCCTTGTCATGCTGGCGAGGAACGTCCTTGACAGGGGCCTCTCCTGTCTGGGGATCCAAGCTCCCGAGCAGATGTGAGTTCGGAATTGGTTTTATATACGTCTCCCCCTATGTGGCGGCAGAGGCGCTGTGCATGTCCGATGAGTACGACTATGAAGCCCTGTTGGCTAGAGCCCATGAGACGATGCCCGAGGACGGGGCATCCACCGAAGACAGGTGGGCCCTCCCCGACCCGGATATGATGTACGAGGGCAGGACCACGGTCTGGAAGAACTTTCAGGAAACGGTGGAAGCCGTGCGAAGGGACCCGGACCATCTGCTTGGACATGTGCTTCGGGTCCTCGGGTCGGCGGGGTCGAGGGATGGACGACGGGTAATATTCAAGTCGGTGATTCCCGGGGAGAAGCTACGGGAGAAGCTCGAGGAGTACGTCAACACTTACGTTATCTGCGGTGAATGCGGAAAGCCCGACACCCACCTCGTCAAGGAAGGAAGGACCCAGGTCGTCGAATGCATGGCCTGCGGGGCAAAGAGGCCCGTGAAGGTGAAGAAGGGTCTGACCGCAAAGGAGCAGAAGAAGACCGTGATCCCCGGGGATGAGATAGATGTGCTTATCCAGGATGTGGGACGAATGGGCGACGGATTAGCAAAGGTCGACAAGTATGTTATTTACGTTCCCGGTGTGGCCAAGGGAGCCAAGGTGAAGATACGGGTGGAAAAGGTCTCAGGGACCACCGTTGTCGGCAGGGTAGTTCAGAACTGATCCTTTATTTCCGTTCCGGCTACGGGCCACAGGCTATTTTGTTCATTTATTTTTTTAAAAAAAAGGGGCGCCCGAAGGCGCCCCGAAAGTTTTACACCGATCACTGCAGCGGAGACTTGCAGTTCGGGCAGAGGAACCAGGTGGGGTCCACGGGGCTCCCGCAGCTCGGACAGGCATTCCCTGCAGGCTGCTCCGGAGCCTGTTCCGGCTGGGCTGCAGCAACGGGTGCTGCGGCCTCGGGTGCTGGCGGGGCAAACTCGGGCTGACCCTCCATCGGGACCTCGCCGCCTGCGGGCGGGAGGTTGTCTGGTGGCATCTGTCCCTCGCCTGCCGGTGGCAGCTCGGGTGTAGCCTGGGGGGGTAGCTCGCCAGCGTAGCCGGGCGGAAGTCCCTGCTGCTGGTATGCCATGAGGGCCTGCTGGTCGTATCCGGGGTACATCTGTGCCGCGGGTGCCGGCTTCTTCCTGAGAAGCAGGAATACGAACAGGATGACCACGATGATGACCACCACGATTATCACGGCCGCAATGATGTATATCATCGTGTTGTCGGTCTCGGTTGCCGGTCCGGTCACGTCATCATCGTCATCCGGACCGACGTCATCGTCGCCCGGAGGTGCCTCTGCGATCTCGACCCTGACAGATATCTTCTCTGTGGCGAACTGTCCGTCCTCCACCCACATCTGCACGGTCTTGTATCCCTTCGTCGCATAGGTATGGTTGACGTTGATCCCTTCTCCTGTGGAGCCGTCGCCGAAGTCCCACTTGTAGGTCAGTCTATCTCCGTCCGGATCGGTCACTGGATCGACCCAGAAGTTCACCGGCTCCTTCTCGACGGGTGCCGATGGGGTGTAGCTGATCCTGTCGGGCTTCTCGGGTTCCTCGTTCTCGTCGTTTAGGACGAGGGAGATGAACGCCGTGGCTTCATCACCTTCCTTGTCAGTTACACTGAAGACCAAGGTGATCTCCTGGCTCTTGACCATTCCGGAAGATGTCTTCCAGATATTCTGGTCGTCGAGCTGGAACCAGAAGTCTCCGTTCGTTGGATTGATCTCCCAATCGATCCCCTTCATAGCTTCAAAGTACGGGAGCTGATCCTCGATGGAGTCGTAGGTTTCACCGATCGCCTCTTCGAAGTTCACGGAGAAGGTGAACTGGTCGTTCTTGTCCTCGTCGGTGGCTATGGGTCTGATGGTTATCTTGGAGAACTGCTTCCAGGTTCTGGCGGTCGTAGAGGGGATCATAATGGTCGGTGGGTCGTTCGTGTTGGTGACCTCGAGGTAGACCTCGAGCTTGATGTCACCATCCTCGCCGTGGTCGTCGATGGTGAAGACCATCTTGTCGTTGCCGCTCTTCACGTCTGCATTGGTCGGAATGAAGGAAACTACGCCGGTGTTATATCCCACATCCGGGTCCTCGTCCCAATCGGAGGAGGTGGACCTGACATAGCTGTACTCCAGCGGGGTTTGCTCGCCCTCCTTGTCAGTGTCCTCCGCAATGATGGTGAAGGAGAACTCCTCGTCCTCCTTGATAGTCACCTTGTCCTCGAGGTGGATCATGGGCCTCCGGGGGTCGATGTTGTCGACCTCGTAGATATCTCCGTCGATATCTATCGCTGTCACCATGGGCGGATCGTTCACTTCCCTGATGATGACGGACGTTGAAAGGTTCGCCCAAGAGTGAAGGTCCTCGGCCTGGAACTTGACGTTTACCCTGCCGTTCTCGTTGTGCTTTGGAGTGACAGCTGCCTGCCAGATCCCGTCATAATCCTCGATGGTTATGGTCGCGATCTCCGTATCATAGGAGGTGTCCCATTCCTCGGAGGTCTCGTTCCATACGTAGAATGCTTCGAACGATCCCTCCGGATCCTTGAACATTCCATCGATGCCCTCGAGTGCGAAATAGGTTGTGGGATCATCCTCCATCAGCTCGTCGAAAGGTTGCCAGTTGGTGTTCTTTTCCACTGGTTCGTCTTCCCAAATGGTTATGCCGGGTTCGAATTCAAACATGAGGGAATCCATCGGTCCGCGGATCTCGAAGTTCGGATAAAGCTTGTTCACATCATCAGTGCAGTTCACATGGATGGTGTGGGGTGAAGGTTCATCGGTCAGGGAGTCGCCTGATATCTTCAGTTGGTACACCCTCCCTGGGGGATTTCCGGAAGACGAGGCGGAGGTATAATCCTCATCAAATGGGTCCTTGGGGGTGACCGTGATATCTTCGACTCCCTCTGCATATGTTCCCTTGTCCATGTACAGATTGATTATCTTCGGCGGATCATTGTCCTCATCCATATACGTCACAAGGATCGTGAACTCGGTATCGTAATCACCCGAGGATCCTGACGTGTCGTAGGGCCATGTGGATTTGATCTCTATGTTGGATATTGTGGGAGCATTGTTCTGCTCATGCTCGGAGACCTGTGCGCTGATCTTGTACGTGAAATCGGTCGTAAGGTCAATTGGTGCGTACGGACCGTACCATTGACCACCGGCACTAATATACTCACGTGGTTCAATGGCAAGTCCCACGTACATGAACCTCTTGTCCTGCGGAATGTCGGTCCAGTTGTTGTGCGCCCATCTCTTGTATAGATAAGGCCATTGACCATTTACTTGAGGACCTGCACCTGTGTTGATCAGACCTGTTACGATTCTTATACCACCCCACCATAAATTCCCGTAATCATCATCCTCCGTGTCGAAAATGCCGTCATCGCCGGGGTTCGGACAGAGGTACATCAGTCTTACCCACACATCGTCGATCAGGGCCATGCTTCCGAAGTTGTACCAGACCGCAGAGCTGTGCTCGATCGTAAGGTCAAAGGTCATGTTCCAGAGCTGGTCCATGCTATTTCCCGAGAATTTGTACCAGTCCTGCTGGTTGGTATATGAATCGAGAACCCTGCTTGCAGGTTGCGGGGTGGTTCCGTTCAGCCTGTCGTTGGCGACCGGGTCCATGTCCCATGCCTGGCTGGTGATCTGGAACTCGTAGTCGATGGTATAATCTGCCCTGGTGGCAGGTGCATTCTGTGATTCCGAGAATCCGAACCTGAACCCGATATAGATGAAGCCGGACTCCTTGAGGCCGTTCGCCAATCCATCGACGTCGTTGGTCCCGTATGCCCTGATGGGTGTATGGAAGCTGACCGACCAGTTCCCTTCTTCCTGGACAACACCGTCCGTGTCATCACCGTCATCGTAATCGAAAAAGGTGCCACCGATAGAGCTGAAACCGACGAAGAACGGATCATAGTACTGGATGATACAATACATGTAATCGTAGTAATCATCCTGATAATCCGTTCCATCGGCATTCTCCGAATATTCGTACAGGGTTCCGTCCGGGCTGGAGAACTTCTGGAGTTCCAATGTCACATTGAAGATCCCACCGGTTGCTCCGCCGTTCGTATTTATGAGATCATGAAGCCTGAGCTCATACCAGTCCATATCATCGACCCTTGAAGGGATATTGGAGTGTGTCATCGTTCCTGAAACGGTCTCCCCCCAATTGTTGAAGGCGGACCCGTTCACTGAATCATCGTTCTCAGGATCGGCGTCCGACGCCCTTGTTGCAAAGGTCTCGTCATTTCCCAGGTCGAAGGGATAGACCTCCGGGATGAGGATCCTGTCCCTTAAAGTAGGCGTCCTCTCCTGGGATGGTGGCAGTTCATCTATCGAGAGGTCATCCAAAGACGGACCTTGGCTGAACAATTCATCGACATTGGCTGAGCTCAGAACCTCGGCCGTCGGGACTTTCTCGACATAGATCGACTCGACTTCAGCGCTGCCTTCCGTTGGAGAGGTATCTTGCTCCGTTTCCACGGGAGGTGCACTGTCGTTATCCGCTCCCACGAACCCCATCGGCAATGCAAGTAATATCACCAATGAAGCCGCGAAAAGCAGTTTGATCATCTTCAAGTTCATTCACATTTCCTCCGTTTTGCTGCTGTATTCACAGGGATCGGCCGTTTCAATGCGGGTACCTGCGAACCGTTCCCTACAATTCGGGATGAAAGCTGACTCTTTATAACCTTTAAATTCCCCGGTGTCATTAATTGCGTCAGTACATCTCCCTAGATACATTATTATGGAAGAGCTTCGATTGTCCTGCATCATGACGAGGCTGACCTTCCTTGGTACGGGAGGAGGCAGGTTCGTCACCTTGACGCAGGAAAGGTCTACAGGAGGAATATATCTAGAGGACGGCTACAGGGTCCATATCGATCCAGGTCCAGGAGCGCTGCACGCGCTGAAACGGAACAAGATCGACCCGATCCAGACGAACGGGATACTCATATCCCACTGCCACCCCGATCATTACTCCAACGCCGAGATACTCATGGAAGGGATCAATACCGGCCGGAGGGAGAAACGGGGCTTTCTTATAGCCGCCCGCTCCGTGACCTTGGGAAGGGACAAGGTGGGGCCGGCCGTTTCCCTGTATCATCAGGAGAAGATGGAGACAGTCCTTACTGTCGCACCTGGAGAGGAATTCCAGATCGGGAAACTGAAGGGAAAGGCAACACCAGCTATACACAGCGATCCTGATTCCGTGGGTTTCCGGTTCGAGACCAGGGATGGTGTCATATCCTACATTTCGGACACGGAGCTCCGGGATGAGATCATAGAGCCTCATATCGGCAGCCGGGTCCTGATAGTCGCATCCACGAGACCCCTCCGAGCCCCTATCCCGTTCCATCTTTCCACCGAGGATGTGGCGGCCATAGCGGAGAAGGTGAGGCCCGAGGTCGTCTTCATGACACATCTCGGAAAGAAGCTTCTCAAGGAAGGGCCCAGGAAGCAGTCCAGGTGGGTCGAGGAGCGAACCGGTGTGAAGACGGTCGCCGCCGAGGACGATATGAGGGTCCTGGTCCGGGGGACGATAGAGGTCATCTCGAGGAGGAGGAACCGGAGGTTCAGGATAAGACCTTTCAATTTGAATGGGGAGCTGGATGAGACGTCAGGAGAGGGGCCAGGCGATTAACCTTCAGGATCTGGACCACTTCAATTCATTACAATATATCCTATGACCGAAATCCTTATTGAATAGAAGCGAATAACTGCCACGATCAAGATGACCGATGATGAGAAACTTACGGACGAGATGAGGTTTCAGCTAACTTTCCTTTTCGGTATGAAGGAGAACCTCAAGGACCTCGACGACAGGATAAGGGCCACTTCCCTGTTCCTCGCCAGGGCCGATCTGATGAAGAGGCACCGGGAGATCGAGGATTGGGAGATCACGGACCGACTGGATGAATCCATGATCACGGGAACGGTCGCAGGGAATGTGAAGGTCATCGCAAGGATACGGACCATGAGCCTTCACGGGAAGAGCAGCTTCGGAGGCAGGCAGCACGACGCCATGAAGAGGAACCTCGAGAGGATCACGGGGGAGAAGGCCCCATCCAGGTACTTCTTCCTTTTAGACCCGTGGACCGTCAACATCGTGAAGGACACCTTCAAACCGGAAGGGATCACGATACTGCCGCTTCTGAAGGAGGACATGGCCTCCATAGTCAGGGCCGTTATCCCAACGATGGATGAACAGGGGGTCTCGATCCCCGACGGTCTGACCCAGATGGTGGAGGAGATAGTGACAAGGGAGGAGTTTCCGGAGGAGAGAACGATCGTCTCCCCGATATCGAGGACATCCATAAGACAGGGCTTCCTCTACATCCCAAAGGAGAAGGGCCACCTCCTCTCCGAGGGACCGGTGACGATATGGATCCGAAAGGATGCCTCCCTGGAGACAAAATGCATGATATCACAGACCGGGGGGGTCAGACTTGGGGGCGGATTGACGAAATGGTTCAGGTCCATCGGCATCCATTCCGATGACGAACTGGTCATGGGCTCCCAGGAGGACGGATCGCTTCTGATCCTCATGATCAGAAGGGCTCAGCCTTTCAGGGGTCAGACACCTGTAATCGAAACGATGAAATGGGAGTGACCCCCTACTCATCCCCGGAGGGAGGTCCCCTCCGAGGAGAAGCTGACGATGAGGCCCTTTTCAAAGGAAAGCAGGAAGACCCTGGAAAGATTGGAGGAGGGTCTGTTCGAGCTCAGGGACGATCCGCAGTTCCAGATAAGCTCGCCAAAAGAGAAGGGCGTCACCGACATCGTTTTTGCTGGAGGCGGAGCAAAAGGAGTGGCGCACCTGGGGGCCATATGGGCCTTAGACAAGCTAGGGATAAGGTTCAAAAGGCTTGCCGGGACCTCCGCAGGGGCCCTGACAGCTTCCATAGTGTCCGCCGGTTTCACCTGCGATGAGCTAGTCGAGGAGATGTTCAACGTGGATTTCATGAACCTCCGCGACGGATTCTGGGACCAGAAGCTTCCCAAACTTGCTAAGATCGCGGCCGTTTCCACCTCTTACGGGATGTATGATGGTGAGAGGCTCCAGAAGTGGATCGAGGAGCTCCTGGCAAAGAAGAACGCCAATACCTTCGGCAGGATACCGATGGGGAAGGTGGGGATGCTGGCCGAGCTGGAAAAGCACGACGGTCCGAGACTGTCCATAATGGCTTCCGATATCAGCCACTCCTGTGAACTGCTCATGCCCCGGGACCTGGTCCTCGACAGGTACGGAAACCTGAGGCCGGATTCCTTTCCCATATCGGCTGCCGTCAGAATGTCGGTCGCAGTCCCGTTCTTTTTCACCCCCTACAAGCTTTCCAGTTCTTTGATCGTTGACGGCGCCTTCGCTACCAACCTTCCCCTTGAAGCGTTCGACGTCACGGATCCTGCCAAGGTCCGGTGGCCGACCCTGGGGATCAAGCTTGGTTCTACCAGACCGGGCAAGAATCCCACTAAGGACCTCTTCCAGTTCGGACTGGCGGTCTTCGACACCATGAGGTACGGTCAGAGCCGGATGACCTACCAGAACTATCCCACTAGAACGTGCAGACTGATCGAGGTGGACACTGGTGAGGTAAGAACGCTGGATTTCGATATCACCGACGAGCAGAAAGAAGACCTGTTCGTGAACGGCGCCCGCTCCGTGCTTCACACTCTCAGAGGAGAGGACGGGAGAGGCCTTCGGTCCGTATGGAACTTCCAGAAGTACGTCAAACTGAGAAAGAGATGGGACTTTCCCGTGCTGGATGAGCCTTACGTCTAAACAGGCGGTTTCGGCGGTTCAGGAATACCGGGCGGTTTCGGCGGTCTCGGTATGCTGACGGCCTGTGCTTTCGGCGTTTCCGGTCTCTGTACTTGCAAGGGTCCCTGGACAGCTGGTTTCGTCTGAGGCTTCGCTGGCGGGAGGTGTTTCTGCTGCGGTGCCGCAGGCGCCCTGGGTCTTGGTCCATGTCCCTTAACGTTCTGCCCGGGGAGAGGGTGCAGCGGGTGGATGTGAATGGAATGATGAGGGTAGTGATGGTGCCTTCTCCTGCTGACCACTATCGCAGCAGCAATTGCAATGATGATCACCAAAAGGACCACCGCACCACCTATGACAAGAAGAAGGGTCGTGTCGACATCGCTCGTCACCTGGATGGTGAGTTCCAGCTCCTCGCTCTCGTGACCGACGGCGTCCCTCGCCTTGACCTTGACCGCATAGTTGCCGCTGGAACTGTACCTGTGCGGGATCTTCGGGTTCACCACCCATCCCGAGTTCGTACCGTCCCCGAAGTCGACATAGTATGCCTCGACCGTCACGCCGTCGGTGGTCCCGGAGAGGTCGATTATGATATCGTCTCCGGAGCCAACGCTCCTCGGGGCTTCGACCACCACATCGGGAGCCCTTCCGTCGACCGGAAGTGTTAGGACCTTGCTTGCTTCCTGGTTCCCCGCCCTGTCCACCGAGTAATAGATCAGGTTGAAGACCCCTTCCTCGCCGGGTGGGTACAATCCTCCGGAATACCTCTCGAACCCGGTGTATCCCTCCCAGCTGTAATAGATTTCGGCCTCGTCCGAGGACCGGAGTATGACCTGGGGGAGATCGGTGTACCATCCCTCATCGTCCGTTGAAAGATCGAGATAGTCCTCGGTCGGGTCCGATCTCGTATCGACCTTGAAGTCGTAGGACTGGAGGATGCCCCGGTTCCCCGCCTCGTCCTCTGCATAGCAGAGAAGGGTCCACTCTCCCTCCGGGATGTCGATGGGTGAGAAGTATTCCCTAGGCTCCTCTCCTTCGAAATAATAGAAGATCGTGTAAGCATTGTCCTCGAACGCCACATCGAGGGTCACCCTTGGTTTGGTAACGTACCAGCGGGAATCACCGTCGGGAGACCTGGGGGTGACGGTGGCCTCGAGGTCCGGGGGCATGATATCGTATGGGACCCTGAAGGTTCTGACCCGCTCGATGTTCCCGTGCTCGTCCGCAGCATAGAACTGGAGGGTGTTGTCCCCAGAGGGAGGTGTGAGGCTTGTGGAGTATTTCATGAAATCCCCGTCGTCCCCCCATCGATAGTAGATGTAGCTCCTCCTGTCGTCCGATGAGAGGGTTACGGTCATCGGAGTGACGTACCAACCTCTCTCGTTAGGGTCGGTCCCGCCGGTGCTGGCCGTGGTCACGGGTTTGATGGAATCGACCTTTATGTAGTAAAGGCGCTCCTGCTCCCGGTTCCCGGCCTGATCGACCGCCTGGATATGGAGTTCGTTGTCCCCCTGGGGTGGATAGATGGTTCCGTTGCAAACCTGCTTGGGCTCCCTCCCCCACCAGTAATCGACCCTCTGCGGGGACCCTTGGGAGGGCTGCAGTTCCACCGTGACCTTAGGCTGGGTGATATACCAGTCTCCTTCCCCGTCCGGTTCCACAGGCTCAATGGACACTATGGCGACAGGAGCATCGGGATCGTACTTGATATCATAGTATTTTCTTTCCTCCTCGTTCCCCGAGCTGTCGGTTCCCCAGAACTCAAGGGCGTTGGCACCCTGGGGAACCTGAACGTAGCCGCCTTTGTATTCTTCCACATATCCACCGTTCCACTTGTATGAGATCTCCGTAGGTTCCGTGGACTGGAAGGAAAGGAACGGGTCGGATACGTACCATCCGTTGGCCCCGTCGGGATTGGGTCTTTCACAGGTTGGGGTGGTGACAGGTTCGGTCGCGTCGCGGAGGACGAACTCCTTCTGGAAGGGTTTGTAATTGTCCTTGGTCACGGTGATCTTACCGTAAGCCGTCTGGCTGATCGTGAAGGGGACCGTTGCCCTTCCCGCGGTGTCCGTATAAACGAAGGAGCGTTTCTCGAGGCTTGGCGAGTAAATGCTGACCTTTGCATCCTTGACCGGATTGTTCGAGCCGTCCTTGACCGTGACGGTGAAGTTGGTATAGTAGTCCTCCTCGAAGTCGTACTGGACGCTGAAGGTCTTCGGCGTCGATGTCCACAGGAGGACGTTCGGGGCGCCGAGGATCTGGTGCTCCATCCAGGCGTTGAATCCGAACTGGTAGGTATTGAAGTATGCCCCCCATTGCTGTGCATAATATGCCTTTGCCCTCTGGAAGACCTCGGCCGGGGCCCTGTATCCCTGTTTGAGCATCCGGAGAGTGTCCTCCTGTATGCCGGGTGCACCGATAAGATAACCGTATCCTATTGCGCCTTCGGTCGTCCTGATGGCCCCGCCGTAGGCGATCGCACCTCCCCTGCCGTTCTCGGTGAAAGCCTCCGATATTGATTCGTGGGTGTCGTCGAACCAGTTTGTCTCGCAGGACATGGCCGAGATGAACGGCAGCTTCGGGGACTGCTGGAGCTGAGCAGCGGGTGTGGTATCGTACAGGTATCTCGAAGCATCCTGCGGTCCTTCGGTCCACACCGCCCAGTGCCCGTGACCCATGTAGATCACGATGGAAAGGCCGTCATTGAGCCCGTACTGGAAGTTGTTGTAGGTGAGGAGCTGGGCACCTGTTGACGCTCTCACATTGCCGTCACTGTAATATCTGTCCGGGGTCGGGTAAACGCCGTTCAAGTAGTTCGACCAGAGGTACTCGCAGTGCTTGGGGCCGTCGTCGTATTCATGGGTGTAAGAACCGAGGAGACCGGCGGTTCCTGCCCATCCATCCACGGGAACGTCCTTCTCATAGGCTACCGTCTTCTCCGCCCATCCCCTAGCCTCGTTCTCGGAGTTAACCGCGATCCTCGACACATAGACCTCAGGGATGTAGTCCCTGATGTCGTTGATCTCTCCCCAGTTCGAATCACCGTCGGAGTTGTAGTTGGTATAACCGTTGTCCAGGCATCCGAAGTAGGTGTCGGTGTGGAGAGTACTGGGTTCGCCGGCCGGGAGGTAGGGGTCAAGGTCCTTGACGGTCCGGCTTGCCACCTGGGTATGTTCTCCGACAAGAAGGAGGAACTTCAGGTTCTGGGAATCCCCGAAATAGGTATCGTGGACATACTTCCATATAGAGGTCGTCTGGTCGTCGGAGGAGTACTGGCTGCTAACCTGTGTTATCGATACGATGGAGACGCAAACCCCTTTCTCCCGGTTCCATTCGACGTAGGGGGACATCTCCTCGAGATAGGTGTCATAGGCGATCACCAGAAGCTCGGTCCCGGTTTGGATCTGTGGTGGTGGGGTTGTGGCCCTCACCTCTCCCCTTGTCGGTTCGGTCGAAAGGGACATCGACGGTTCTGGCTCCCCGGCCGTGATGAGCAGCTTGACGCTTGTATAGAACGTCAGCCGGTCCTTGGAAGGATCGTAATCGAATGGCGAGACGCTGACCGAATAATACCCGTACCTCTGGCCGTCCTTCCATCCCCACCCCATGTGTTTCCAGAGCAAGGGTTCTGCCGGATAGGTCTCGCCGCTGGTGTAGCGGTCCCAGTCCGGATCGAGGGGGGACGCCTCCTTCATGTTCTCCTCGGTGAGCTTCACGAAATTTGGGGAAGGGGGCAGTTTGTTCGGAAGTGGTATGGTGACCGGATCGGTGCGCTGGACCTTGATGTCCGTTATTTCGTATGGTACTTCCAGAGGATGGGATAAGACGGGGACGGAAGGTTCGCCGCTCGTGGGTGGATCTATGCCGTCCGTGAGATCGATCGTGGACCAGAGTCGACCGTCGATCCATTCTTCCTTCAGGTCGAAAGCGGCACGGCCCAGGTCCAGCTCTACTGTCGAACCGAAAGTGGGCAGGTTCCCCTGAACCCCTTCGGTGGGCATAGGGGACAGGACGATCGTCCCGGCAAGTATGAGCGATAGTAGAACCAGCAGCGAGGGTGTCCCGGGCCTCATCTTAGATCACCGACAGATAGTGGCAATGGAGGCCCTTGTTAAAAAGCTATTCCGTATCATTGTAACAATTACAAAGTGTGGAAAAGGGTTTAGAACATGTTTCGTATCTCCTACCGCATCCCAATGATACCCCAGGTCAAGGAGAGCGAGCTCACCCCTCTGATGAGGCAGTACCTGTCCATCAAGAAGCAGTATCCAGACATGGTGCTCTTCTACCGTATGGGTGACTTCTACGAGATGTTCTTCGACGACGCCGAGATAGCATCGAGGGAACTAGATCTTACCCTGACGGCAAGGGACAAGGGCCCATACGGCGGTAAGATCCCCCTTGCGGGGATACCATACCATGCCCTTGACAACTACCTTCCCAAGATGGTGAAGAAAGGATACAAGGTCGCGATCGCCGAGCAGGTGGAGGACCCCAAGAAGGCGAAGGGGCTCGTTAAAAGAGAGGTCGTCCAGATTGTGACACCAGGGACCCTTCTTCTTCCCCATGGCCAGGATGAGAAGGGAAATACTTACCTGTCGGCGCTCGTAAGGAAGCTTGCCAACGATCAGGAGAGCGACCTTCCGCTAGCCGATGAGAAGGGGCAGTCCCAGGAGAGAGTAGTGCTTCCCAAGGCCTCCTACGGACTATCTCACCTCGACATCTCGACGGGGGACTTCTTCGCAACCGAGATATCATCCGAGACCCCCTTCCAGACACTTGTCTCGGAGCTCATGAAGTTCGATCCCGCCGAGCTCATTGTCCCCGCTTCCCTTGCCGAGAGAAAGGACCTTCTCAACGAACTGCGGCTGCATATCGGAAACGGATGCTCGATCACGGCATTCCCCGACCATCACTTCCTCGAGAGCTACTCCGATGCTGTCCTCAAGGAGCAGTTCAGGGTGATGGACCTCCAGGGGCTCGGACTCAGCGACATGGAGCTCGGAAGGAGCTGCGCGGGCGCGGTTCTCGCATATGCAAGGGAGAACCAGATGTGCGACCTCGACCATATAAGGAGGATCAGGACCTACACCGGATCGGAGTTCATGGTCCTTGATTCCACCACGCTTCGGAACCTCGAGGTCATGCGCTCGGTCCGCGACGGTTCCGTGAAGGGCACCCTGCTCGAGGTGCTCGATCAGACGAGAACAGCAATGGGGGCAAGACTGCTCCGGAACTGGATCCAGCATCCGCTGATGGACATCGCGGCCATAGAAGAGAGGCAGGATGCCGTCCAGGCCCTCTTCAACGACCTGTTCCTCCGCTCCGATATCAAGGACGCCCTGAAAAGGATCTCGGACCTCGAGAGGCTCGTGATGAGGCTTTCACTGAAGAGGGCGAACGGCCGGGACCTCCTTGCCCTCAAAAGCTCACTTCTTGCGGCAGCTGACCTCCAGGCCTTGCTCGACAGCTCGGAAACGGTGGCAAAATGCCAGACTTTGAAAGAGCTTGCATCAAAGCTCTCCGACCTTTCGGATATCGTCGAGCTGATAGAAAGGGCGATCGTCGACGAGCCCCCCTTGTCCATCAGGGATGCAGGGATCATCAGGCAAGGGTACTCCGACGAGCTTGACGAGATATCGGCTGCGGCCAGGGATTCCAAGAAATGGCTCAGGGGCTTCGAAGCGGACGAGAAGAGAAGAACAGGGATAAAGTCGTTGAAGGTCAAGCACAACAATGTTTTCGGCTACTACATAGAGGTGACGAAGGCAAACCTGGGGATGGTCCCGGACAATTATATCAGGAAGCAGACCCTGGTCAACGCGGAGAGGTTCATAACCTCCGAGCTGAAGGAGAAGGAATCCATCATTCTGAACTCCCAGGAGAGGATGGCCGAGCTTGAACTGAAGCTCTTCGAGGAGCTTGCGGAAAGCATCCTTGAAAGTGGCGAGGAAATTCAGGAGACGGCTTCGTCCCTTGCAATGATCGATGTCCTGAACGACCTTGCGGAGGTGGCCTCGAAGAAGAACTACTCAAGACCGAAGGTCGAGGGGTCACGGAGCATCACTCTCAAGAGGTCAAGGCACCCTGTTATTGAGGACCGGGTCGAATGGGGCTTCATCCCCAACGACCTTTTTCTCGACGGGGACCGCAACAGGTTCATGATACTCACAGGCCCGAACATGGCCGGAAAATCGACCTTCATGAGGCAGGTCGCCCTCATCGCGATCCTGGCTCAGATGGGCTCCTTCGTACCCGCCGAGAAGGCAGACATCGGTGTTGTGGACAGGATATTCACAAGGGTGGGGGCCTCCGATGACCTGACCCGGGGCCAATCCACCTTCATGGTGGAGATGCTGGAGCTGGCCAACATCCTCAATTCCGCCACGAGGGATTCGCTGATCCTCCTTGACGAGATAGGAAGGGGGACCTCGACCTTCGACGGTCTCGCCATAGCGTGGGCCGTCACCGAGTTCATCTCGGACATTAACAAGATAGGCGGCAAGACCATCTTCGCCACCCATTACCATCACCTGACGGAGCTCGAAGGAACCCTTGACGGCGTCGTCAATTTTTCCATGGCCGTCAAGGAGGACCAGAGCGGCATCACCTTCCTGAGGAAAGTGAGGAAGGGTCCGGCATCCCGCTCCTACGGGGTCGAGGTGGCGGACCTGGCGGGGATCCCCAAGGAGGTGGTGGAAAGGGCGAGGGAGGTCCTCCGCAAGATAGAGAAAGAGGATGTCCTCAGCGAGAGGGCGACTGCGATAGCTACGGGCGAGGAGACCGTCCAGGGTCTCGAACATCCGGAGAAGAGGAAAGGGGTCCAGATGGTGCTCTTTCCAACTAAGGAGATGCTTGCCCCCCCTGACGAGGACCCCATCCTGGATGACATAAGGTCCCTTGACCCCAACAACATGACGCCCATGGAGGCGCTCGAGGCGATATACAAGCTCAAGAAGAGAATGGAGGAGGGAGAATGAAGATAACCCTTGCAGGAGCGACGATCGACAGAAGGTTCTGGGTCGATGATCCCGCGGCGACCCCGGAGACGATATCGGCGGCATATGCCAGGATCTCCCACAGCCCGAAGACCGTCCCACAGCTAAGGGACGCTGCGGTAGCCGAGGTGGAGAAGGCTAGGACGTCCAACGAGAACATCATCTACAAGATGGGTCACAGCTCCGTGGCCGAACACGCGGTGTTCAACATCGACATAGAGGATGCTTCTAGACTGCTCGTGGAGTTCATAGAACGGCACAGGCTGGCATCCTTCACCGAGAGGTCCCAGCGGTACGTTTTCTTCGGGGACAAGACCTTTATTGTCCCCGAAGAGCTGGAGGGAACCGAGTTCAAGGACCGATTGATAGACCTCGAGACGGAGAAGTTCTCACTGTACAACGAGGTCGTCTCGAGGGAAGACCTTAAGGAGAAGTACGGGGACAAGCTCCTTGAGCAGGCAAGGTACATACTCGGGCTCACATGTCCCACGGACCTCGGTCTGACGATCAACGCCCGGGAGACCGAGTACATGATCTCCCAGGGCATGGCGCACCCGTTATCCGAGGTCCGGAAGTTCGCTTCCGGACTGCTGGAAGCCACTGGCAGGTTGGCTCCTTCGCTGATAAAGTATACCGAGGGGAATTTCCACGTTAAACGGACCTCCGAAGAGATATCCAAGGCTCTGGAGGGGATCGCGAAGTTCAGGACTACCGAGGACGGTCGTAAGGAGCTCACTTTCAATCCGAACCGGAGGGCCGTCTGTTCCGACCTCCCGGCCCAGATCGATGATCCGGAATCGGAGGTTGTGGCCGGATTGGTCTTCGAGAACTCGGAGCTCTCGTTCGAGGAGGCCAGATGTCTCGCAAGGAACATGACCGACGACCAGCTCATGGACGTACTCCTGCCGGTTTTCAGGAACTACCCGGCCCACTCTTCCCTCCCGAGGGCATTCGAGTTGATGGACATGACATTCGACTTCGACATCTCCGCATCCGCCTTCGCGCAGTTGAAAAGGCACAGGATGGCGACGATCCTGCCGCAGGGGTACAATCCCAGTCTCTGGGAGACACCCGAGGTCTACATGGATGACAGGGACCTTCTAATGATGTACTGGGACCTGATGAAGAAGAGCAGGGACCTATATCATGATATCAAAGCCGATCACGGCCAGGATGTCGCCCAGTACGTTCTGACCAACGGGCATAAGAGGAAGGTGGTCTTCAAACTGAACCTTCGGGAACTCTATCATTTCGTCAGGCTCCGCTCCGACCATCACGCCCAGGACGAGATCAGGCGTATCTCTGACAACATGGTGAAGGAGATGGCGCAGCGTTTCCCGATGGTGACCTCGATGCTCTGCGGCAAGGACGGCTTCGAGGAGGGTCAGAGGAGGATATTAGGATGTGAAACCGCATACGGTCCCGAAGAAGGAGGGAAGGAAAAATGATGGCGGGAACTTGTCATATCTGCGGCAAGCCGGCCTTCAGGACGTGTCTTCTATGCGGGAAGGCCGCCTGCAAGGCCCATCTGGACGACCGAGGGTTCGCATGCCAGACCTGCGCTCCCAGCAAGAGAGGGCCGCCCGGATCGAAGGGGCCCGGCGAACCCGGCGGAGTGATGGGGTGAGGATTCGATGAAGATCAACATCGAAAAGCTTGGGAATCCGGACCTCTCCATGATAGATGGTTTGTTGGAAGGTCTTAGGTCTTCTGAGGTTCCGGCTTTTGCAGGTTACGAGGCGGACCTTGAAGGGATCTCGAAGGCCGCCGAGGGTATCAAGGGTTCGAAGAACATCGTGATGGTCGGTCATGGTGGTTCCGTGACAACCTTCAAGGGACTTCTCGGTTCAGCGGGAAGGATGCATCATGGAGAAAGGAACTTCTTCATCATCGATACGGTTGACCCGGTGCATGTGGGTCTGGTCAAGGCACATTGCACCCCGAAGGATACCCATGTCATAGCGGTCTCCAAGTCCGGGAATACGCTGACGGTGCTGGAAGTGCTCTCGCTCTTCGGAGGATATCCGACCACGGTTGTGACCCAACCGGGATACGGAACTTTGAGAAAGCTTGCAAAGAAGAACGGATGGAGTATCGTCGACGTTCCGGAATATGTGGGGGGACGTTTTTCGGGTGGGACGCCTTCGGCGCTTCTACCGGCCCTGGTTCTCGGGATCGATGTGGGTGCGTTCGTCAAGGGAATGAAGGAGGCTTATCGCTCGGCAAGGGAGGACGATGACATAATCAACCTTGCTGGAGCTTTCTACATGATCGAGAGGCTCGGGAAGAGGACCATTTTCATGCCGGTCTATTCCAAGGGATACTCGGCCTTCAACGACCTGGTGACCCAGCTCTTCCACGAGACCCTGAGCAAGGGCAGGAAGGGCCTGACCCTCCTCGCATACGAGGGACCGGAATGTCAG